>NZ_JAIWYM010000052.1:0-19829 GCF_020515595.1 Pseudomonas sp. MWU16-30323 | reverse complement strand
GAAGAAACGGATATGTACCCGACAAACCAAGGGACACCACCATGCCGATGTTCAACAAAATCCTCATAGCCAACCGTGGCGAAATCGCCTGCCGCATCCAGCGCACCGCCCAATCCCTGGGCTACCGCACGGTAGCGATCTACAGCGAAGCCGACACCGAAGCCCTGCACGTCCAGATGGCCGACGAAGCCATCAACATCGGCCCCGCCCCGGTCACCCAGTCCTACCTGAACATCGAAGCCATCCTCAACGCCGCCCACCGCACCGGCGCCGACGCCATCCACCCCGGCTACGGCTTCCTCTCCGAAAACCCCGACTTCGCCCGCGCCTGCGCAAACGCCGGCCTGACCTTCATCGGCCCCAGCCCCGAAGCCATCGAATTGATGGGCAGCAAACGCCTTTCAAAAGTCGCCATGCTCAACGCCGGCGTCCCTTGCATCAAAGGCTACCAAGGCCCCGACCAGGACGACCCAACCCTGCAACAGCAAGCCGACCAAATCGGCTACCCGCTGATGATCAAGGCCAGCGCCGGCGGCGGCGGTCGTGGCATGCGCCTGGTGCACAGCCCAGACACCCTGCTGGAACACCTGCGCACCGCCCGCTCCGAAGCACAAAACGCCTTCGGCAGCGCCGAACTGATCCTCGAACAAGCCCTGATCGAACCCCGACACGTCGAAATCCAGCTGTTCGGCGACACCCACGGCAACCTGATCTACCTCGGCGAACGCGACTGCTCGATCCAGCGCCGCCATCAAAAGGTCATTGAAGAAGCCCCCTGCCCGGTCATGACCGGCGAACTACGCCAGGCCATGGGCGAAGCCGCCCTCAAGGCCGCCCGCGCCGTCAATTACGTCGGCGCCGGCACCGTCGAATTCCTTCTCGACCGCAACGGCAACTTCTACTTCCTGGAAATGAACACCCGCCTCCAGGTCGAACACCCGGTCACCGAACTGATCACCGGCCTCGACCTCGTCGCCTGGCAACTGCAGATCGCCGCTGGCCAGCCTTTGCCCCTGAGTCAGGACCAAGTAACCCTGAGCGGTCACGCCATGGAAGTACGCCTGTACGCCGAAGACCCGGCCCAGGGCTTCCTGCCGCAAACCGGCGACGTGCTGCGCTGGGAACCGGCGGCCGGTGTGCGCATCGATCATGGCGTGCTGGAAGGCCAGCGCATCACACCGTTCTACGACCCGATGCTGGGCAAGATCATCGCCCACGGCGCCACCCGTGAAGAGGCTCGGCGCAAATTGGTCAGGGCCGTGGAAGACTGCGTACTGCTCGGCGTATCCACCAACCAGCGCCTGCTGGCCAGCCTGCTCAAGCATCCCCGGTTTGTCGCCGCTGACTTCAGCACCGGCTTTATCGCCGAGCACTTCAACGACATCGCCCGAACCCACGCGACCCACGAAGAACTGGCCCTGGCCACCGCGCTGTTTTACCAACACAGCGCCAGCGCTCACGCCAATCCGTTATCCGGCTGGCGCAACAACGCCAGCGTGCCGTGGCGTTATCAACTGGCCGACCAGGATGAGCCCCGGGCAATCAGCCTCACTGTGCTGGCGGACAATTGCCTGCAGGTCGACCTGGATCAGCACGCCGTCGAAATACGCGACCTCACCACCGACGGACGCTGGGCCACTGCTGTTCTCAATGGCATTCGCCGTCGCATCGCCTACCACCTGCAAGGCACCCGGCTCTGGTTGCCAGGTGTGTGCATCGATAACCGCACACAGGCCGTTGCCACCCGCCAGACCGAGGCCAGCGACGGCACGGTCAAGGCGCCGATGGATGGGGCGATTGTCGAGGTACGGGTCAGCGAAGGCGATTCGGTCAGCAAGGGCCAGCTATTGCTGGTGCTGGAGGCGATGAAAATGGAGCACCCCCTCAAGGCCGGCATGAGTGGTGTGGTCAAGCGAATCCAGGCGGTTGCGGGAGATCAGGTCAGGATCCGTCAGATTTTGCTGGAGATCGAGTAAGCCCTGGGCGGAACTAGCAGGCTTGGCTACGCTCTATCCCCATCAGGACGGGAAGAGTACGGGAACCTGCGATGCCTCATTGGCTGATTATTGATCTTGAAGCCACAACGGATGAAGGCGGCTGGCCGGTGACCGAGATGGAAATCATCGAAATCGGCGTGAGCCTGGTCAACCGCCAGGGCCGTGAGCTGGACCATTTCCAGCGTTTCGTACGGCCGTTGCGCAGGCCGTTGCTGACGCCGTTCTGCCGCCAGTTGACCCACATCACCCAAGCGAATATCGATGCCGCCGCGCCGTTGAATGAGGTGTGGCCGCTGTTCGAACGCTGGCTCGGTCAACACCAGGCACGCCTGGAAGGCTGGGCGAGCTGGGGTGACTATGACCGCCAGCAACTGGAGCTGGAGTGGCAGCGTCATGGCTTGAGCAGTGTGCTGGGCCAGACGCCCCACGTGAACCTCAAGCAGCGCTTCGCCAAGGCCCGGCGCCTGGACAAGCCCCTGGGGCTCAACGGCGCGCTGCAACTGGCGGGCATGCAGTTCCATGGCCAACAGCATCGGGCGCTGGAAGATGCGCGCAACACCGCACGGCTGCTGCCGTTGATTTTGCCCGTGTAGAAGGCATACTGGCCGACCTTTCTTGACCCTTTTTCCGAGGATTCGCCCATGTTTAAAGTCAACGAGTACTTCGACGGCACCGTCAAGTCGATCGCTTTCGGCACTGCAGAAGGTCCGGCGACCATCGGCGTCATGGCCCCGGGTGAATACGAATTCGGCACCGCCCAGCGTGAAATCATGCACGTGGTGTCGGGCGCGCTGACCGTCAAGCTGCCAGACAGCACCGACTGGGAAACCTTCGCCGCCGGCAGCCAGTTCAACGTGCCAGCCAACAGCAAGTTCCAGCTGAAGGTAGCGGTCGACACCGCTTACCTGTGCGAATACCGCGGCTGATCTTTGCGCCGGCCATAAAAAAATGCCCGTCTCTTGCGAGACGGGCATTTTTCATTTCAGGGTTGCTTACTCCAGGACAGTCACCGGCATGCCGACTTCCAGGCGGCCCACCCCATCGTTGACCAGGTTCTGACCGAACATCACATCGCCCTCGTGCTCACGATAAGTCTTGAGGGTGGCCAGCGGTTCGCGGTCGGCACTGCGTTCGCCGCTCGCCGGGTCGATGGTGGTCAGGATGCAGCGTGAGCAGGACTTGACCACGCGAAACTCCACATCGCCAATCCGTACCCGCTTCCAGCCGTCCTCGGCAAACGCTTCGCTGCCTTCGATCACCAGGTTGGGACGGAAACGCAGCATTTCCATGGGCCGACCGACCCGTTGGGACAAGTCATCCAGGGACGCCTGGCCGATCAGCAGCAACGGAAAACCATCGGCAAAGGCGACCTTGTCATCGTCCTTGCCGTAGCCGGCCTCGGTGGTGCGCGCACGCGCCAGCGGCACTTGCACCAGGCGCGTGGGTTTGCCGATGAACTCGCTGACCCAGGCGCCCGCTTCATCACCGGCGTCGGGCACGCGCAAGGTGTCGCGCCAGATGGTCACGCCGCGCAACTCGGCCTCGCTGCCGGGCAGTGGCACGTCGAGGGCAGCTTGGCCTTCGGCGCTCAAGGTCAGGCCACCGGCGCTATTCCACAGCGCCGACAGCTGGCTCATTTTGGCCACGGCGCGCTGGGTCAGGAACCGCCCGCTGGCCTCGTCCACCAACATCCAGCGTCGATCCCCGTCGAGCCCGAGTGTGTCCAGGCCAATCTGCTGCAAGGTTTCACCCTTGCCGGACTTCAAGGGGTATCGGTACAACGCGCTGAGACGAAGCATGGGCCTGCATTCCTGAGGGGTAAAGCCGTCACCCTAAGCTCAAGCCGGTACTTCGTCCAGCATCAGGCGCTGACGCACCACGTCCACCAACTTGTCGGGCTGGAACTTGGAGAGGAAGTTGTCGCAACCGACCTTCTTCACCATCGAATCGTTGAAGCTACCGGACAACGACGTGTGCAACACCACGTACAGGCCACGCAGGCGCGGGTCGTTGCGAATCTCGGTGGTCAGGCGGTAGCCGTCCATCTCGGGCATTTCGGCGTCGGTGAAGATCATCAACAGCTTGTCGGTCATCACCTGGCCGCTGTCGGCCCACCCCTTGAGCATGTTCAGGGCCTTGAGGCCATCGCTGGCGATGTGCATCTTCACCCCCAACTGGCCGAGGGTGTCACGCAGTTGCGAGAGGGCGACGTTGGAGTCATCCACCAGCAGCACTTCACGGCCGCGGGCGCGTTCCAGCACCGGGTCTTCGAGTTTCTCGCGGGAAACCTTGGCGTTGTAGGGCACGATTTCGGCGAGGACTTTTTCCACGTCGATGATTTCCACCAACTGGTCGTCGACCTTGCTGATGGCCGTCAGGTAATGCTGGCGCCCGGCACTCGCCGGGGGTGGCAGGATTGCCTCCCAGTTCATGTTGACGATGCGGTCGACACCGCCCACCAGGAATGCCTGCACCGAGCGGTTGTACTCGGTGACAATAATGGTGCTGTTGGGCCCCGGAATCAGCGGACGCATGCCAATCGCCTGGGACAGGTCGATGACCGGCAACGTCTGGCCACGCAGGTTGACCACGCCGCAGACAAACGGATGGCGCTGGGGCATCAGGGTCAACTTGGGCAATTGCAGCACTTCCTGCACCTTGAACACGTTGATCGCGAACAGCTGCCGCCCGGCCAGGCGAAACATGAGGATCTCCAGGCGATTCTCACCCACCAATTGTGTGCGTTGATCTACCGTGTCGAGAATGCCGGCCATTAAAGACTCCTGGGTTTAGCGGATGGATAGTGCTGGTCACTGAAGAGGGTTATCGGCGGCAAACGCCGGACCTTGACCCCCCACTAAAATGCCATGCAAATCCATTGATGTCACACTGACATCATGCTTTACTGAGCCAGCTTCAACGCAACGCCCATCACCGCCGCCGCGTGACCATAAAGTCAGCGCGAGGTTCCCCTATGTAAGGGATTCCCCTATCCACAATCAGGACCAACCTGATATTCGCGATATCTAATAGCCATTAATGTGACGCCATTCTCATTGCATGAATGGAGTCAGGCTTTTGTTTGCTATCGCAAGCCCGCGGCCTACGGGTCGTCCAGAGACTTACGTCTTGGCAACCGAAGAAGTTGTGCGAACAACCCCGAAGATGATGGGGGGCCCGGACGAGCCTGATCGCCATTCAAATAAATGTCCTACTGAAAAGTCGGATCCGACCTACAGATCTTCGTCATATTTCAGCGGTAGTTTTACGCCATTCACCCGATGCGACATCTCATCATCCGACGGTATGTTATGGAGACTTGCATGATGAACGACGGCAAAGAGTGGCAACTTGCACTTCCCGAGTTCCTGCTCGAAGCGGAGATGTTGCTGGCCAAGTCTGAAGAATGCTTGAGCCACCTGCATTTGATCCGCAACGACAGCGACGCCATCGACTGCATGAAAGCCAGCCTGATCAAGCTCTCGGAAAAGTCAGAAGCCCTGGCCCTGCGGGCGATCAGCGAGTTTTCACGGCATATCCAGTACCTGATCAGCAATGCCGCCAGCCCTTTGCAGTTACATGATGAAGCACTTGATGCATTGCACAACTGTCTCACCTTGCTGGCCTGGCAGCTGGAGTTGATCGACACCAAAACCGGCAAACTCAGCCTGGATGAAACCGAACAAACCGTGTTGATTGCCACCGTCGTCCAACACATCCCGCAAAGCGACTTTGGCTACACAAAACAGCAGCGAATGCCCTACGCCTTTTGAGTCCTCTTCGCATTTATCCGGCAAAAATGTCGCAATCAATCACGGACTTATCCAAAAACGACAGCCCCAACTAATCACAAATGACGTAGTCGTTAGCCGAAAAATATCAATAAGCCACTAACGACAATACCGATACAAAACAACTTCAATGATACAACTCCCCCACTCTTTGAACTCCGGGACTCCCTCCCGAGGCGCAGCCGTGACTAATACGCCTCATCAAGCTCGTCCCCAGGCGACCAACGGTAATAGTGGTGGTACCATGCCCCGCTCGAAGTGACTCAACTTCATGATGCATATAAACGTGAAATGCGCCTCCTATGTACGCCAGCCTGAAGTCACTCATCGCAAGGTCCGTGTCCCGAAGCAATGCACGCAGGATGACCCTCGCGCTGTGCCTGTGTTCGTGCCTGCTTAGCCTGTGGGCTTATGCACGCTCGGCCGAGCTTCCTTTAGCCCTGCTGTTATTGAACCTGGCTACCCTGTTGGTGGTGGGCCTGCAACAGTGGCGCTCACGCAAGTCCATCAAGTTCCAGCCCCAGGAACTGGCCGAACGTCTGTTGCAGGTCCAGGAAAACGAGCGTCATCGCCTGAGCCGTGAATTGCACGACGATATCGGCCAACTGTTGACCGCCGCCAAGCTGCAAAGTGAATGGCTCAAACGCCGCCTGCCGGCAGACCTGCAAGGCCATTGCGCAGTGCTGTGCAACACCCTCAACGAAACCCTGGCCAAGGTGCAGGACGTGTCGGCCATCCTCAATCCTCGTCAGTTGGCGAGCCTGGGGCTGGAGGCGAGCCTGCGGGCGCACCTGCTCAAGACCCTGGAAAACACCCAGGTAAACTGGAGCCTGGAATGCCATCAACGGCTGACCGGCATCCCGGAAGAAATGGCCGTTGCCGCCTTTCGCGTTACCCAGGAAGCCGTCACCAACATGTTGCGCCATGCCCAGGCACGCAACCTGCTGGTGCGCCTGCAACGCCTGCCGGAAGGCCTGTCACTGTTTATCAGCGATGACGGCCTGGGCTTTTCGCCCGCCATCAACCCCGCCCAGGAAGGTCAACGGGGCATGGCTGGCATGTCCGAGCGGATTGATCAACTGGGCGGCACATTGTCCGTCAATAGCCGGCCAGGCTTTGGCACAAGGATTGAAGCGCTTTTCCCCTGGGCGCCCCGCGCCCTCGAACGGGCCAACCCCCATAAGGTGCTAGAGTGACGTGCAACTTACTCCTGGTGGATGACCACTCCCTGATCAGGGCCGGCGTGCGTGCGCTGGTCATGGATATTCCCGGCTACGCGGTGATCGGCGAAGCGAGCGATGGCGCCCAGTTGCTGGAGCGCTTCGACGCGCTGCAACCCGACATCGTGCTGCTCGACCTGTCGATGAAACACACGGGCGGGCTCGACGCGCTCAAGGAACTCAAGGGCGCCTACCCGAAGAGCAAAGTGCTGATCCTGTCGATGCACACCGACCCGGAGCTGATCATGTGCGCCCTGGAATCCGGCGCCCATGGCTACCTGCTCAAGGACACCACGGCCAACGAGCTGGAACACGCGCTGCTGGCCTTGCGCAACAACGAACGCTACCTGAGCCCGGCCATCGCCCACACGGTGATCAACCAGGCGCTGATCCGCAATCAGGCCCAGGCCAACCCGCCGCCCCACAGCCATAACCTGACGGCACGCCAGCTGGAAATCCTGCGTTTGATCGTGCGCGGCAAGTCCACCCGGGAAATCGCCCATGGCCTGGGTTTGAGCATCAAGACCGTGGAAGCCCACCGTTCGCAGATCATGAAGCGCCTGCAGATTTTTGATGTGGCGGGCCTGGTGTTGTTCGCGGTGCGCGAACAGATCATCAGCCTGGACGATTAGTCAGCAACGGCGAATCCGCCGGCAAATGCACCCGCAGCGCCTGGGGCAAGGCCGAAAAGTGCAAGTCATCACCCTGGAGCGGCTCGCCGTCCAGATTGATCGCCAGCCCTTCGGCGACCTTGATTTCGACCCAGGGCAAACGCGCCCGCACAAACATATTGTCCAGGCCCCAACCGTCCGTCATCAGGCTACGCAGGGTGCCGACCACTTCCTGGGGCGCCGGCAGAATGCTGATATCCAGTAAACCATCATCGGCCAGGGCGCCGGGGCACAGCACGTGACCGCCGCCGGCTTGGCGCCCGTTGCCGATGCCCAAGGCCAGTAGCTCGCCGCGCCAATGAAAGTCGGGCCCCTGCAATTCACCGTAGGCCGCACGCAACTCGCTGAAGCGTGACAGGCCGGTAAACAGATAGGCTGCGCCGCCGAGGACTTTCTTCAGGTCTTCAGAGGTGTTGGCGGTGACCTGGCTGCCAAATCCGCCGGTGGCCATATTAAGGAAGATCTGCCCACCCACCTCGCCCAGGTCGATGGCACGGGCCGGCGCGTCCAGCAGGTCCAGGGCCTGCCCGGGCTCCAGCGGCACACCGGCGGCGCGGGCAAAATCGTTGGCGGTGCCGAGGGGCATCAACACCAGGCTGGCCTCGGTCTTGGCCCGGGCCATGGCCTCGGCCACATCCCGCAGCGTGCCGTCACCGCCGCCGGCGATCAGCCGCGTGTAGCCATCGGCCAGGGCCTGATCGACAAACCGCTGGGCATCGCCGCCCTCCCATGTCACCCGCACGGCCAACTCCCAACCCTGCTCTCGCTTGCCCTGCACCGCCGCCCGCACATCTTCGTTGAGGGCTTGCTTGCCGTGCAGAATCAACAGTGCCTTGGGTGTGCTCATGGATGAATACTCCTGGGTTTAAGGTTCCTGAGGGATGTTGACCGTGGCCAATCGAAAAAAAGCCATCGAATGTAGAAATTAACCGGGGTTTGTAGCGTTTCTGACACTGATCAACTCGCACTGGGCAAAATCGACCTAGACTTGTACCTATTCCCATCCGACAAGGCCGTCGCACCATGATCACCCTGTCCGCCTTCCACTCCATGCTCATCCCCATCCTGACCGGCATGATCCTCCTGGCCATCGGCTTCAACTTCCGCGACAAAGCCATCGGTGTGTTCGGCATGTGGATCGGCATGCTGCTGATCCTCGGCACCGTGGTTTACAAGATCCTCGCCAAACTCGCGGAATGACAATCTCACTCGCATTGCACAGGACGGCCTCGTACACTCGGTCAATTCGTCGTTTTTAAGGTTGACCGCCTCGTGCTTGCCCGTCTGTTTGCCCTGCCCTGTTGCCTGTTTATCTGCCTGCTGACCCTGCTGCCCATGGCGCCTGCCCACGCCGTGAGCCTGCCGGGGCTGTTGGGCAGCAACACCAAAACCCAGCCGCAAGCCGACGTCCCGTTGGGCCAGTCCCTGGACGAGGTGATCAAGACCCTGGAGAACGACCAGCAGCGCACCAAGCTGCTGAGCGACCTGAAAAAACTCCGGGAAACCACACAAAAGGCCCAGCCCGCCGCCGAACTGGGTGTGCTCGGTTTGATCGGCGGCACCCTGTCGAGCCTGGAGCAACAGTTCTCCGGCGCCGACAGCCCGATCAATCGCTGGTCCAGCGAGTTCGACCAGGCCAAGGACGAGCTCACCGCACTGATGCTGCCGGCCAGTGAATGGCTGCCGATCATCTTTGCCTTTGCCATGATCCTGATGCTTTGGAGCCTGCTGGCCGCCGTGCTGATCTGGCTCAGCCATCGGGTGCGCGAGCGCTTCGGCCTGACCGAAGAACTGCCCCAACACCCCAAGACCTGGGACCTGTTGCGCTTCGCCCTGCGCAAGCTCGGCCCATGGCTGATCGCGCTGGTGATCACCGTCTACATGAGTTACGCACTGCCCTCGTCCCTCGGCAAATCCCTGGCGATGGTGCTGGCCTACGCGCTGGTGGTGGGCACCTGCTTCTCGGCGATCTGCGTGGTCGCGTTTTCCGTGCTGGACGGCCCGCACCGCCACCGCGCGCTGTACATCCTGCGCCACCAGGCCTTCCGGCCGCTGTGGCTGATCGGCAGCTTTGCCGCCTTTGGCGAGGCCGTCAGCGACCCGCGCCTGGCCGAGAGCCTGGGCCAGCACTTGTCCCATGTCGCCGCAACCATCGCCAATGTCATGGCCGCGCTGTCCACTGGCGTGTTCATCCTGCGTTTCCGCCGGCCCATTGCGCACCTGATCCGCAACCAGCCGCTGTCCCGCCGCCTGACCCGCCGCGCCCTGAGCGACACCATCGAGATCGTCGGCACCTTCTGGTACCTGCCGGCGTTGCTGCTGGTGGGCATCTCGCTGTTCGCCACCTTCGTCTCCGCCGGCGACACCAGCACCGCCCTGCGCCAGTCGTTGTTGTGCACGGTGTTGCTGGTGCTGTGCATGGTGATCAACGGCCTGGTGCGCCGCCACTCCCTCAAGCCCCAGCGTGGGCACAAACGCCATGCGCTGTACTCCGACCGCCTGAAAAGCTTCGTCTATACCCTCGCCCACCTCGTGGTGTGGCTGGTGTTTATCGAACTGGGCCTGCGGGTCTGGGGCCTGTCGCTGATCCGCTTTACCGAAGGCGATGGCCATGAAATCAGCGTCAAGCTGTTCGGCCTTGCCGGCACGTTGCTGTTCGCCTGGCTGATCTGGATCCTCAGCGACACCGCGATCCACCACGCCCTCACCCGCTCGCGCAAAGGCCTGGCCAATGCGCGTGCGCAGACGATGATGCCGTTGATCCGCAACGTGCTGTTCGTGACCATTTTCATCATTGCCGCCATCGTCGCCCTGGCGAACATGGGCATGAACGTCACGCCGCTGCTGGCGGGTGCCGGTGTGATCGGCCTGGCCATCGGCTTTGGTGCGCAGTCGCTGGTGGCAGACTTGATCACCGGCCTGTTCATCATTATCGAAGACTCCCTGGCGATTGATGACTACGTGGATGTCGGCGGCCACCTGGGTACGGTCGAAGGCTTGACCATCCGTACCGTGCGCCTGCGGGACATCGACGGGATCGTGCACACCATCCCGTTCAGTGAGATCAAAAGCATCAAGAACTACTCCCGGGAATTCGGCTACGCGATCTTCCGGGTGGCGATTCCCTACAACATGGAAATCGACGACGCCATCAAGCTGATGCGCGACGTTGGGCAGAAGATGCGCAACGACCCGTTGCAGCGGCGCAATATCTGGTCGCCGCTGGAGATCCAGGGCGTAGAAAGTTTCGAGTCCGGCAGTGCGATTCTTCGCGCCCGCTTCAAGACCGCGCCGATCAAGCAGTGGGAGGTTTCGCGGGCGTTCAACTTGTCGCTCAAGCGTCACCTCGATGAAGCCGGGCTGGACCTGGCCACCCCGCGCTTGAGCGTGCAAGTAGTGACAGCGGCGGGAGGCGTGCAGGAGAAAGAATAAGCGCGGCCCGGACGACGTCAGGATCAACAACAATAATCATGGAGAGTCCTTATGCGTTTGACCGGTCTTACACACCAATGGGTATTCGGCCTGCTGTGCGGTGTCGCCAGCAGCGCGGTCATCGCCGCCAGCAGCGGCCAGGACAGTGCCCGCGAAGAAATCGCCGCCCAGGCGAAAGTACTGGAACCGGCCTTGCTGGAAACCCGGCGCGACCTCCACGCTCACCCTGAACTGGGCAACACCGAAAAGCGCACCGCGGAGCTGGTGGCCAAGCAATTGCGGGAGATGGGGCTGGAGGTCAAGACCGGCGTCGCCCGCACCGGCGTGGTCGCGATCCTCAAGGGCGCCCTGCCCGGCCCTACCGTTGCCCTGCGCGCCGACATGGATGCGCTGCCGGTCAAGGAAGTGTCCGACCTGCCCTTCGCCTCGAAGGCCAAGGGGGTGTACCTCGATAAAGAAGTCTACGTGATGCACGCCTGCGGCCACGACGCCCACACCGCCATCCTGCTGAGTACAGCGAAAATCCTGACGGGCATGCGTGATCGTCTGCCGGGCACCGTGGTGTTTTATTTCCAGCCGGCTGAAGAAGGCCCGAGCGACTTTATCCCCGATGGCAAGAACACCTGGGGCGCGAAGATGATGGTGCAGGAAGGGGTGATGAAATCGCCCAAGCCGGATGCGGTGTTTGGGCTGCACGTGTGGGCCGGTGTGCCTGCGGGGCAGATTGCCTATCGGCCGGGGCCTACCCTGGCGAGTTCGGATGACCTGCGGATCAAGATCCTGGGCAAGCAGACCCATGCGGGGCGACCGTGGGATGGGATTGATCCGATTACTGTCGGGGCGCAGTCCATCGTTGGGTTGCAGACGGTGGTGAGCCGGCGTACGGATATTTCTTCGTTTCCGTCGGTGGTGAGTATTGGCACCATCAACGGGGGGACGCGGTACAACATCATTCCTGAGTCGGTGGACATGAGTGGGACCATTCGCTCTTACGACTATGGCATTCGCCAGAAGCTGCATGCGGATGTGCGGCAGACCGTCGAGAAGATTGCCGAGAGTGGTGGGGCGAAGGCTGAGGTGACGATCATTGAGAAGTACGATCCGACCATCAACAACCCGGCGCTGACCGAGAAGATGCTGCCGAGTTTGCGTTGGGCGGCGAAGGGGGATGTGGTCAACGCCCCGCTGGTGGGTGGCGCTGAGGACTTCTCGTTTTATGCCAAGGAAGCGCCGGGGTTGTTTGTGTTTCTGGGGGTGACGCCTAAGGATCAGGATATGAGCAAGGCGGCGCCGAATCATAATCCGGGGTTCTTTGTGGATGAGTCGGCGTTGGTGGTCGGGGTTCGGACGTTGGCTTCGTTGGCGACGGATTATTTGTATGCCAATGCGGGGGATTGAGGGTATATCCGTTATTTAGGTAACGGCCGCTTAGGGTTCCGCTCTTACAGCGGCTCACTTTTGAAAAGCGCAAAAGTAAGCAAAACGCTCTTGCCCCACCACTCGGCACCTCGCCTAGGCTCGGTGTGCCCTCACTCCGGCATTACTCCGCGGGCCGCCGCGACGGGGCGTCCCTGCCCCGTCGCGGCTAAACCGGCGTCCTGCCGGTTTACCCGCTCCGTACTGCCTGCGTTCGGCCAGCGTGGTTTAACGGGGCGCCTAAGATCAAGATCAAGATCAAAAGCAAGAGCACAGCGGCCTCCCGGCCGGCTTGAGTGTTTAAAAGCCAAATCAAAAGCTAAAGCGGGCACGGTCAAATGTGGGAGCTGGCTTGTCGGGTCGCCGCATCGCTGCGATGGCATCAACTGGGTGCATCTGGAAGACCGAGTTGTCTGCATCGCAGGCAAGCCAGCTCCCACAGAAAAGCAGCTTTGTTTTCGCTCTGGATCTTGCCTCTGCTTTTAACACTCAAGCCGGCCGGGAGGCCGCTGTGCTCTGCTTTTGATCTGCTTTTGATTTTGATCTGCGGGCCCCGTTAACCACGATGGCCGCAAGTAGGCACGGTGGAGCGGGTAAATCGGCAGGGAAGCCGATTTAGCCGCGCCGGGCCATGGATGGCCCGTCGCGGCGGCCCGCGGAACCGGGCCGGAGTGCGGGCATGCCGAGCCTATGCGAGGCACCGAGTGGTGGGGCAAAGACCTTTTGGTTACTTTTGGGGCGTTTGCCAAAAGTGACCCGCTGTAAGAGCGGAACCATAGGCGGCCGTTACCTAAATAACGGATATGTACACAGAAAACCCGTCAAACCACATCTACCCCCACATGAATCGCATCATGCCGCCAAAACTCCAGATCACAATCAATCAACCGCTCATGCTGATCATAATTAACCCGGGCAATCCGCAACCCCGGACTCCCCACCGACACCCTCAACGCCGCAGCCGCCTCAACCTGCAATGACGTCGGCACAATCTCAAACCGAACCCGCCCGTAGTGCAAGTCATACACCCGCGCATACAACTCCGTAATCGACTGATTCAAATCACACTCCAAAATCCCCGGAAAATACTGCGGGTTCAAATAGTGCTCCACATACAACACCAACCGCCCATCAATCCTGCGCCCCCGGCAAATCTGAATCACACTGGACAACGCCGGCAACTGCAACCACGCACACACCGCCGCCGAAGCCGGCTGCAACCGCGCCGAAATCACCTCGGTCGACGGCACCCGCCCCTGCGCACTCACCATCGCGTGAAAATGGCTGCGCTGCATCAGGTTATAGGCAAGCCTCGGCGGCGACACAAACCACCCCCGCCGCTCCTCGCGATAAATCTGCCCTTGGGCCTCAAGTTGTAACAAGGCTTCCCGCACCGTGATCCGGGTGGTACCAAACAACTCGCTCAGCTTGCGCTCGGCCGGCAGCTTACTGGCAGGCGCCAACAAGCCATGGTCGATCTGCTCTTGCAGCGCCAGGCCAATGGTTGTCACCGCCTTGGTTGCCTCATCACGCATCAACGTTACCTATCTGGACTAGACCAGCACTATTCAGGTGCACAAAACGCCCTTTAAACGCGCCTCTGCTATTGCGTGCAAGCCTAGGCATTGCACATGACCGACAGATGACAGCGCCTCGCGACGTTCTGCCACAAGACCTGCAATACATCGGCCAAGTCCAAGGCTTCCGGGCGGTTTGGCATGGTCTACGCTTACCCGGCAACCCCTCGTCCAGGCCAACAAAAAACGACATCGACATGAAACTGTCATCCGGCGCGCCTAAATTGGCTCGTGTATTGCTGACCTAGACCAACACCACCGCAAACGTCGATAAAAACGCAGCGTTGAAAACGCCCAAAGGAGCTTCGGATGAAACAGCTTTTCCTGGCATCACTGTTAGGCTCGACCATTGCCATGTGCACCGCCGCCATGGCTGCTGATACCGATCTAAAAACCCTCGAAGCCGCCGCGAAAGCGGAAGGCGCGGTCAACAGCGTCGGCATGCCCGATGACTGGGCCAACTGGAAAGGCACCTGGGACGACCTGGCCAAGATCTATGGCCTCAAGCACATCGACACCGACATGAGCTCGGCCCAGGAAGTCGCCAAGTTTGCGGCAGAAAAAGACAACGCCAGCGCCGACATCGGCGACGTCGGTGCAGCCTTCGGCCCCATCGCGGTGAAACAGGGCGTTACCCAACCGTACAAGCCAACCACCTGGGCACAAGTCCCGGATTGGGCGAAAGACAAAGACGGTAACTGGGCCCTGGCCTACACCGGCACCATCGCGTTTATCGTCAGCAAAAAGCTGCTGCACGGCTCCGAAGCCCCAAAAAGCTGGGCTGACCTGAAGACCGGCAAATACAAGGTGTCCATCGGTGACGTGAGCACCGCCGCCCAGGCTGCCAACGGCGTACTCGCCGCCGCACTGGCCAACGGTGGTGACGAGAAGAACATCCAGCCTGCGCTGCTGATGTTCGCTGACATCGCCAAGCAAGGTCGCCTGTCGCTGGCCAACCCGACCATCGCGACCATGGAAAAAGGCGAAGTGGAAGTGGGCGTGGTCTGGGACTTCAATGGCCTGAGCTACAAGGCCAAGATGGCCAACCCGGATGACTACGTGGTGCTGATTCCGTCGGACGGCTCGGTGATTTCCGGCTACACCACCATCATCAACAAATACGCCAAGCACCCGAACGCCGCCAAGCTGACCCGCGAATACATCTTCAGCGATGCCGGCCAGACCAACCTGGCCCGTGGCAACGCGCGGCCGATTCGTGCCGAACACCTGACCTTGCCAGCCGACGTACAGGCCAAGCTGCTGCCTAACGAGCAGTACAAGAAAGTAACGCCGATCAAAGACGCCGACGCTTGGGAGAAGACCTCCAAGGCACTGCCGCAGAAGTGGCAGGAAGAAGTCATCATCAATATGCAATAAGGCTTAGCACGCCCATTTAAGTGGAACGCGGTCAGTGTGGGAGCTGGCTTGCCTGCGATAGCGGTATGACATTCAGCAGTATTGTCGACTGACACACCGCTATCGCAGGCAAGCCAGCGCCCACATTTGATCCGGTTCCAACCGAAAAACCGAGTCAAGCCTATTTGTTGCGGAGCCCCAGCCCCTATGAAGCACAACGTCATCCTTGTCGTGCTCGATGGCCTGAATTACGAGGTTGCCCGACACGCCATGGGGCACTTGCAGGCCTATATCGGCGCAGGACGCGCAGCACTGTACAAACTGGAATGTGAACTGCCGGCCCTGTCGCGGCCTCTGTACGAATGCATCCTCACCGGCGTCCCGCCGATCGAGAGCGGCATCGTCCACAACAACGTCTCGCGCCTGTCCAACCAGCGCAGCATTTTCCATTACGCCACCGACGCCGGTTTATCCACGGCGGCGGCGGCTTATCACTGGGTCAGCGAGCTGTATAACCGCTCCCCGTTCATCGCCGCCCGGGATCGTCATACCAGCGACCCGGCCCTGGCGATCCAGCACGGGCATTTCTACTGGAATGACCATTACCCGGACTCGCACCTGTTTGCCGACGCCGAAAGCCTGCGCCTCAAACACGCGCCGAATTTCCTGGTGGTGCACCCGATGAACATCGACGATGCCGGCCACAAGCACGGCCTCGACACCCCGCAATACCGCAACAGCGCACGCTCGGCCGACATCATCCTCGCCGACTACCTGCAAGGCTGGCTCGACGCCGGTTACCAGGTGCTGGTGACCGCCGACCACGGCATGAATAACGACCGTTCCCACAACGGCCTGCTGCCGGAAGAACGGGAAGTGCCGCTGTTTGTGCTGGGTGATGCCTTCAGCCTCGACACCCATGCCACACCCAAGCAAACCGAGCTGTGCGGCACCGTCTGCGAGCTGCTGGGTGTACCCCACGACAAACCTGTATGCCGGGAGCTGTTGAAGTGAATTCAGTGATCCGCGGCAAATGGCTGGCCGCCTTGTGCCTGGTGCCCTTCGCCCTCTTCTTTATCGTGTTCGAGATCGCCCCGCTGGTGTGGGTGATGATCAGCAGCGTCCAGTCGGAAGAGTTCGGCTGGGGCCTGGCCAACTTCAGCAAGATCTTCAGCTCGAAGTTCTATATGCAGGCGATCCAGTACAGCCTGGAAATCAGTTTCTACTCCAGCGTATTCGGGATCATCATCGCCGTGCTGGGCAGCTACTCGCTGCGCCGGGTGGACGGGCGGCTGCGCAATTTCGTGACCGCGTTCGCCAACATGACCAGCAACTTCGCCGGCGTGCCCCTGGCCTTCGCGTTCATCATCCTGCTGGGGTTCAACGGCAGCATCACCATCATGCTCAAGCAGGCCGGGATCATTCAGGACTTCAACCTGTACTCCAAGACCGGCCTGATCATCCTTTATACCTACTTCCAGATTCCCCTCGGCGTGCTGCTGCTCTACCCGGCCTTTGACGCGTTGCGTGAAGACTGGCGCGAGTCTGCTTCATTGCTGGGCGCGGACGGTTGGCAGTACTGGCGGCATATCGGTCTGCCGGTGCTGACCCCGGCGCTGCTGGGCACCTTCGTGATCCTGCTGGCCAACGCCCTCGGCGCCTACGCCACGGTGTACGCACTGACCACCGGCAACTTCAACGTGCTGCCGATCCGCATCGCGGCGATGGTCTCCGGCGACATCTCCCTGGACCCGAACATGGCCAGCGCCCTGGCCGTGGTGCTGGTGGCGCTGATGACCGTGGTGACCGTGGTCCATCAACTGCTGCTCAAGAGGAGCTACCATGTCTCGCGCTGAACCTGGCTCGGCCGCCCTCTACCACCGCGTAGTGGTGTACCTGTTGTTTGCGATCCTCGTGCTGCCGTTGCTCGGCACCCTGGTCTACTCCATCGCCAGCAGTTGGTCGGCAACCATCCTGCCGTCCGGCTTTACCTTCAAGTGGTACCTCCAGCTGTGGAGTGACCCGCGCTTCCTGAATGCCTTCGGCCAGTCATTGCTGGTGTGCGTCGGCGCGTTGATCTTGTCGGTGGTGCTGATCCTGCCGCTGCTGTTTGTGGTGCATTACCACTTTCCGAAACTCGACGCGCTGATGAACATCCTGATCCTGCTGCCCTTCGCGGTGCCGCCGGTGGTGTCGTCGGTGGGGCTGTTGCAGCTCTACGGCTCGGGGCCGTTTGCGATGGTGGGTACACCGTGGATCCTGATCGGTTGCTACTTCACCGTGGCGCTGCCGTTCATGTACCGGGCGATCACCAACAACCTGCAAGCGATCAACCTGCGGGACCTGATGGACGCCGCCCAACTGCTCGGCGCCAGCACCTTCCAGGCCGCGTTCCTGGTGGTACTGCCCAACCTGCGCAAGGGCTTGATGGTGGCGTTGCTGCTGTCGTTCTCGTTCCTGTTCGGCGAGTTCGTGTTCGCCAACATCCTGGTGGGCACCCGCTACGAAACCCTGCAGGTGTACCTCAACAACATGCGTAACAGCAGCGGCCACTTCACCAGTGCCCTGGTGATCTCCTATTTCTTCTTTGTGCTGGTGCTGACCTGGGCCGCCAACATCTTGAACAAGGACAAAAGCCAATGAGCTTCGTCAGCGTCCAACACCTGCAAAAAGGCTACGCCGGCACGCCGGTCTTCAGTGACATCAACTGCGAAATCGCCAAGGGCGAATTCGTCACCCTGCTCGGCCCGTCGGGCTGCGGCAAGTCGACCCTGCTGCGCTGCATCGCCGGCCTGACCTCGGTAGACAGCGGGAAAATCCTGCTGGACGGCCAGGACATCGTCCCGCTGAGCCCGCAGAAACGCCATATCGGCATGGTGTTCCAGAGCTACGCGCTGTTCCCCAACATGACCGTGGAACAGAACGTCGCCTTCGGCCTGCGCATGCAGAAGGTCAATGCCGACGACAGCCACAAACGCGTGCAGGAAGTGCTGCAACTGGTGGAACTCAAGGAACTCGCCGGCCGTTACCCGCACCAGATGTCCGGCGGCCAGTGCCAGCGCGTGGCCCTCGCCCGCTCGCTGGTGACGCGCCCGCGCCTGTTGCTGCTGGATGAACCGCTGTCGGCCCTCGACGCACGGATTCGCAAGCACCTGCGCGAACAGATTCGCCAGATCCAGCGCGAGCTGGGCCTGACCACCATCTTCGTGACCCATGACCAGGAAGAAGCCCTGACCATGTCCGACCGGATCTTCCTGATGAACCAGGGCAAGATCGTGCAGAGCGGCGATGCCGAGACTCTCTACACCGCGCCGGTGGATGTGTTCGCCGCCGGATTTATCGGCAACTACAACCTCTTGGACGCCGACAAGGCCAGCAAACTGTTGCAGCGCCCGATCACCGGGCGCATCGCCATTCGCCCGGAAGCCATTGAACTCAGCCGCAGCGGCGAGCTGGACGCGCTGGTGCGCAGCCACAGCCTGTTGGGCAACGTGATTCGCTACCGCATCGAAGCCCGTGGGGTGGAACTGGTGGTCGATGTACTCAACCGTTCGGCCGACGATCTGCACCCGGACGGTCAGCGATTGGCACTTTCCATCGACCCAAGTGCGTTGTGTGAAGTAGCCTGACGCACGATTTATTTGAGAGAGCGTGACTGATGGCTTTGGTAATTTTTGATCTGGACGACACCCTGATCCACGGCGACTGCGCCACCTTGTGGAGCGAGCAGATGGGCCGACTGGGCTGGGTGGATGGCGAGTCGTTCATGCGCAAGAACGACGAACTGATGGCGGCCTACAGCCGCGGTGAACTGGCCATGGAAGACTTCATGGATTTCAGCCTGGAGCCGATGATCGGGCGCACGCCGGAAGAGATCGAGCACCTTGTTGAGCCGTGGGTGGAAGACGTTATCGAGCCGCTGATCTACAGCGAAGCCACCCGGACCATCGCCCAGCATCGCAAGAACGGCGACCGGATTTTGGTGATCTCGGCGTCGGGGACGCACCTGGTCAAGCCGATTGCGGCGCGTATCGGCATTGATGAAGTGTTGGGGATCGAGTTGGACGTTGCTCATGGGGTGTACAGCGGCAAGACCACGGGGGTACTGACGTACCGCGAAGGCAAGATCACCCGCCTGATGGAATGGCTGGAGCAGGAGGGTGAGCACCTCGACGGGGCGTACTTCTACTCGGATTCGCGCAATGATTTGCCGCTGTTGCTGAAGGTGGAGAACCCGCAGGTGGTGAATCCGGACCCGGTGTTGCGGGCGCATGCTGAGAAGGCTGGGTGGCCGATTCATCATTGGGTCTGACGTTTTGCGCTGGTTTGAGGTGAGTACATATCCGTTATTTAGGTAACGGCTACTTAG
>NZ_JAIWYM010000051.1:0-22341 GCF_020515595.1 Pseudomonas sp. MWU16-30323 | reverse complement strand
CTAAGTGGCCGTTACCTAAATAACGGATATGTACACCCAAAGCCCCAACGATAGACCCCACCAATCACCCAGTCAGCCCAAGCAATTGGACGCAACGCAGACATGCTTCTACCCTGACAGCCTGCGCCACCCAAGAAGCCCGCCCATGATCGTCCGTCCCAAACCCAACCTGCTCGGCATCCTGTTCTCCCTCAAGGGCTCAATCGCCAAGCGCATCGCCCTGCGCAGCCTGCTGGTCACCCTGCTGGCCTCCGTCATCGTGCTGGTCGAAACCCTGCACCCGGCCTACTTCTCCAAGGTCAACGCCACACCCTTCACCCTCCTCGGCCTGTCACTGTCGATCTTCATGAGCTTCCGCAACAACGCCTGCTACGACCGCTGGTGGGAAGGCCGCAAACAACTGGGCCAGATGATCATCGAAATACGCTCGCTGATCCGCGAAATCCAAATCCTCAGCCCCACCGACCGAGAAAGCGTACTACGTGGCCTGTGCGGCTTCGCCCACGGCCTGATCGCCCGCCTGCGCCTGGAAGATGAAGCCCAGGCAATCAAGCCGTGGGTCAACCCCAAAGCCAGCCACCCCAACCTCCCCGACAGCATCCTGCAAGACCTCGGCGCCCGCTGCTCCACACTCGCCGAACAAGGCCATATCAGCGACTGGCGCTACACCCAACTCGAAACCCGGCTATACGGCCTGAGCCAGGTCCAGGCCTCGTGTGAGCGGATCAAGCACACGCCGCTGCCCTTCCCCTATACCCTGCTGCTGCACCGCACCATCTACCTGTTCTGCATTCTGCTGCCCTTCGCCATGGCCGAGCCGCTGGGCTGGCTGACGCCGGTGTTTACCGCGATCGTCAGCTACACCTTCTTCGGCCTGGATGAAATCGGCGACGACCTCGAAGACCCCTTCGGCTTTGACGAAAACGACCTGCCCTGCAACGCCATTCTGCGTACCCTGGAGCGCGAGGTTCTCGCGGCCCTCGGCGAAACCGAGCTGCCGCCGGCCCTTGAGCCCATTGAATTCGTGCTGACGTGATGCGGGTTTGACACTCGCCGTGACCTGACCGAAGCTGGTGGCTTTGCACTAGCTGCCAAGCTTTCGGACGCCTGCATGTCAAAGTCACGCCGTTACTCCATCATCGGCCTGTGCGCCCTGTTGTTGATTGTGCTGATCACCTGGTATTTCACCCGTACGTCACCGGTGGTGGTGCCCCCGGCCATCGCCCACGGCTACGCGAAGGCCCTGAAACAGGCGCATAACGGCGAACCCGGCGCCGCCCGCGTGCTGTATCAACAACTGGGTCGCCCGGACCTCTCCGATGTGCGCCGCGCCGCCCTGCATGCCGAACTGCCCAACTACCCCAGCCCCCAGGCCCTGAAGCTGGCGGACAAGGACTTGGCCAATGACGCGCCCATGGTGCGTGAGGCGGCGATTCACAGCATTGTCGGCCTGGTGCCCAGCGGCCAGCGCACACTGTTGCTCGGCCCCTTGCTGGATGACCCGGAGCAAAGCGTCCGGTTTGCGGCGGCCAATGCCTTGCTGGGGCTGTCTCCCGACACCCTGGGCCTGTACTTCGGCCCGTTGCAGCAGGTACTCGACGAATACGTGAAGCTGCTCAAGGCCCAGCCCGAAAGCCCCGAAGGCTGGATTCAGCTGGCACGGCTGTACATTCACAGTGCGCTGCTGCCCGATGCCCAAAATGCCCTGGAACAGGCAATGCGCCTGCAACCGGATAACCTGCAAGCAGTGGTCGCGCAAATCGAACTGCTGGACAAGCAGGGCAAGGTCGACGAGTCCCGCCAGCTCCTGGCCAAGCAGTTGCAGGCCCATCCTGATTCCGCCTACCTGCAGCATGCCTTGGGCATGTGGCTGCTGCACCATGGCGAGCGCGCGTTTGCCCTGCTCAGCCTGTCCCGGGCGGTGGAGCTGGAGCCGAACAATCAGGATTACCGCTACGACCTGGCAACCACCCTGCACGCACAAGAGGAACTGGAAGCCGCCCAGCGCCAACTGGAAGAAATCGTCCAGCGCAACCCGGCCAATCGCAAGGCGCGGGTCTTGCTGGTCAACTACTGGAAGGAAACCGGCCAGCTGCAGAATGTGCAGGTGTTGCTGGCCCAGCTGGAACAGCAAAACCCGGACGATCCGGCGTTGCAGCAAGGCTTGTAGGGACTGCGAAAAGCTGTAATTGACACAAAACGTTGAACCGCTACATGCCGCTACGGTCAAGTAAATATGGCGCGCCCCAGCCGGCGCTGCCGACTACTTATTTGTGACCCGAGGGCACTTCTTGTCTACATCCAAAGAGCTGTTCACAGCAAAGGCGGCCACCGGTATTGAAGGTCTGGACGACATTCTTGCCGGGGGACTTTCCCGTAGCCATTTGTTCCTGCTGGAAGGTGAACCCGGCACCGGTAAAACCACCGTGGCCCTGCATTTCCTCCAGGCCGGGGCAAAAAACGGCGAACGATCGCTGTACATCACCCTGTCGGAAACCGAGCGTGAGTTGCGCCAGGGTGCCAAGTCCCATGGTTGGGACCTGGACGAACACATTCACATCTTTGAACTGACACCCCCCGAAAGCCTGCTCAACGCCGAGCACCAGCAAAGCCTCCTGTATTCCTCGGACCTTGAGCTGGGCGAAGCCACTCGCCAGATCTTCGAAGTGGTGGAACGGGTCAAGCCCACCCGCGTCGTCATCGACAGCCTTTCGGAAATCCGCCTGCTGGCGCAAAGCTCCCTGCGCTATCGCCGGCAGATCCTGGCAATCAAGCACTACTTCGTGCGCTACGACGCCACGGTGTTGCTGCTGGATGACCTGACCACCGAATCCCTCGACAAAACCGTACACAGCGTGGCCCACGGCGTGATTCGCCTGGAAGAACTGACCCCCAACTACGGCGCCGAGCGCCGCCGCGTGCGGATCGTGAAGTACCGTGGCCAGAAGTACCGCGGTGGCTATCACGACTTCACCATCATGGAAGACGGCGTCCATGTGTTCCCGCGCCTGGTGGCGGCCGAGCACCGTGGCGGCTACAACCGCCAGACCCTCACCAGCGGCATCCGCGAGATGGATGCATTGCTGGGCGGCGGTATCGAAACCGGTTCCAGCACCTTGATCCTGGGCCCGGCCGGTACCGGCAAATCCCTCATTTCGATGATCTTCGCCGCAGCGGCCGTCTCCCGGGGCGAAAAGGCCGCCCTGTTCATTTTTGACGAAGAACTGGGCCTGCTGTTCGAGCGCATGCGCAACATGGGCATCGACCTGGACGCCCTGCAAGCCACCGGCAACCTGCTGATCGAACAAGTGGACGCCGCCGAGTTGTCCCCCGGCGAGTTCTCCCACCGGGTGCGCCGCTGCGTGGACGAACGCGGGATCAAGACCGTGGTGATCGACAGCGTCAACGGCTACCAGGCCGCGATGCCGGAAGAAAACGCGCTGATCCTGCACATGCACGAGCTGCTGCTGTACCTCAACCGCCGTGGCGCCGCGACCTTCATGACCGTCGCCCAGCACGGGCTGGTGGGTGACATGCAGGCGCCGGTGGACATTACCTATCTGGCCGACACCGTGATCCTGCTGCGTTACTTCGAAGCCTTGGGCAAGGTGCGGCGGGCGATTTCGATCATCAAGAAACGCACCGGCAGTCATGAGTCGACGATCCGTGAATACCGTATCGGAGGCCGGGGCATGACCATCGGCGAACCCCTCGAAGCGTTCCAGGGGGTATTGCGCGGCGTGCCGACCTACATGGGCACCGATAACCCGTTGCTCAAGGATGAAAGTTCATGAGTGGCCTACCGGCCATTTCCGAACGGGCGATCATCCTGGCGCCCCTGGGCCGCGACAGCTCCCTCGCCTTGATGATGCTCAATGAAGCCGGGTTCAACGGCATCATCGCCAGCCATTTGCAGATGCTGTGCGAGGAACTGGAACAGGGCGCCGGCGTGCTGATTGTGGCCGCCGAAGCCTTGCGCGGTATCGACCTGGAGCCGCTACTGAGCTACCTGCACCAACAGCCGGCCTGGTCGGACCTGCCTATCGTGCTGATGACTCATCATGGCGGCAGCGAACAGAATGGCTCATCCCACCTGAGTACACTGCTGGGCAACGTGACCTTCCTGGAGCGGCCGTTCCATCCGATCACCCTGATCAGCCTTGTGACCACGGCCCTGCGCGGACGCCGCCGGCAATACGAGGCACGTGACCGCTTGATCGACCTGAGCCAGAGCGAACAGCGCCTGCAAAGCACGCTGGAAACCCTTGAACAACAGGTGGAAGAACGCACGGCGCAGCTGCGCAATAACGAAGAGGCGTTGCGCCAGTCGCAGAAAATGGAAGCCGTCGGCCAATTGACCGGCGGTATCGCCCATGACTTCAACAACATGCTGACCGGGATTATCGGCAGTCTCGAACTGCTGCGAAGGCGTGTTGCCCGGGGCCGCACCGAAGACCTCGACAGCCTGATCGACCTGGGTGTCACTTCAGCCAACCGCGCGGCGGCCCTGACCCACCGCTTGCTGGCCTTTTCCCGCCGCCAGTCATTGGATTCAAAACCGGTACAGATCAATCAATTGGTGAGTTCGATGGGTGAGCTGCTGCAACGCAGCCTCAACGAAAGCATCACCCTGGACATCCGCCTGACCGAACAGTTATGGACCGCAGAAGTCGACCCCAATCAACTGGAAAGCGCCCTGCTCAACCTGGCCATCAATGCCCGGGATGCAATGCCCAACGGCGGCAAACTGGTGGTGGAAACCACCAACCGCCACCTGGACAGTGTGTTTACCGCCGCCTACGGCACCCTCACACCCGGCGACTATGTGGAACTGAGCGTCAGCGACACCGGCTGCGGCATGCCCGAGAGCGTGATCAGCCGTGCATTTGACCCGTTCTTCACCACCAAACCCATCGGCCAGGGCACCGGGCTGGGGTTGTCGATGATCTACGGGTTTGCGCGCCAGTCCCATGGGCATGTGTCTATCCACAGCGTGGTGGGCCAGGGCACCACCGTCAGCCTGTTCCTGCCGCGGTTTGTCGGCGAGGTCATTGCAGACGAACCGCTCAACCCGGCACTGCTGCCGTTCGCCAACGCTGGCGAGACGGTGTTGATCGTCGAAGACGACCCGGCCGTGCGGGTGCTGGTCAGCGCCGTGCTGAGCGAACTGGGCTATGCCTTCGTCGAAGCCGGTGACGCCGACAGTGCCATGCCGATCATCGAGTCCAGCCAGCGGATTGACCTGCTGATCAGCGACGTTGGCCTGCCCGGTATGAACGGCCGGCAACTGGCGGAAATCGGGCGGCAGGTGCGACCGGACTTAAAGGTGTTGTTTATCACGGGCTATGCAGAGCATGCAGCGGTACGGGGCGGCTTTCTGGACCCGGGCATGCAGATGATCACCAAGCCCTTCACCTTTGATTTGTTGACGGCAACGGTGAGGGAGATGATCAAGGCTTGAAGAGGGAGCGCGCTCCCTCTTCGCAAGGCGTTAAGCCAGCAAGCGCTGGATATGTTCCTGCAACGTATCCAGATCAAACGGCTTGGCCAGGATCGGCGCATTGCGCGTGATCGGGCTGTTGCAGTCGAGAATCTCCTGCGGGTAACCGCTGATAAAGATCACCTTCAATTCCGGTCGCAGCTTGATCGCAGGCTCGGCGATCTGCACGCCGGAGATACCGCCTGGCAGGCGATAGTCGGTGACCATCAGGTCCAGGTGCGGCTTGGTGGCGAGGATTTCGAACGCCTGCTCACCGTCAATCGCCTTCAACACCCGGTACCCAAGCCCCGACAGGTACTCGCCCAACACAAACATAATCGATTCGTCATCTTCGACGATCAGTACAACATCTTGTGCATCTTCACTCATGGGAAGCCTTTGTCCGGTCAATTGCTGCTGATACGACCATGGGGTCACGCAGAGGTTGCGTCGGATTCACGATTGATTTCCTGGCGCAGGCGCTAACGGCAGGCAGACGCGGAACAAGGCGCCCTCGCCTATCCGGCTTTCGACCTCAATGCTCCCGCCGTGGGCCGCGATAATCTGCTCGGAGATAAACAGCCCCAGGCCCAGGCCCGCCACGGCGTGGTTGGCCGACACCCGTTCAAACTGCTGGAAGATCCGCTTCTGGTTGTCTTCGCTGATACCGATCCCGTGGTCACGCACTTCCACCCGTGCTTCGCCATGCTCGGCGTACACCCGCACTTCCACCGGGCTTTTGGCGCCGTAACGCAAGGCGTTGGTCAGCAGGTTGGACACCACCTGTTCGATACGGAACTCGTCCCAGTTGCCCTCCACCGGCCCTTCCTGGACCCACTTCACCGAGGACTCGGCCGCCGCCACTTGCGGGGCGAAATTCTCCAGCAGGTTGTGCACCAGTTGCGTCAGGTCAAAGCGCCCGGGGCGAATCGACAGCTTGCCGGTGCGGATGCGCGACACGTCGAGCATGTCTTCGATCAGGCGGATCAGGCTCTGGATCTGCCGCTCGTCGCGGTCGACCATGGCGTGCATCTTGTCCATGGTAAAGGCCGCGGCGTTGTCCCGGGCCAGGTGCATCTTGCGCAATTGGGTTTCCAGGATCAGCCCGTTGAGGGGCGTGCGCACTTCATGGGCCACGATCGACATAAAGTCATCGCGCATACGCACGGCCTGCTCCAGTTCAGCCTGGGTGGCCTGCAAGCGCGTGAGCAAGGCTTCCTGCTCGCGGCGGCTTTGCTCCAGGGCTTCAACCTGCTGTTTCATCGCCTTGCTCTGGCGATACAGGTCGACGAACACATTGACCTTGCTCTTGACCGCATGGATATCCAGCGGCTTGTGCAGGAAGTCCACGGCGCCGCTTTCGTAGCCCTTGAACGCGTAGTTGAGCTCACGACCGGCGGCACTGACAAACACGATCGGGATGTTCTTGGTCTTTTCGGTGCCGCGCATCAGCTCGGCCAGCTCAAAGCCGTTCATGCCGGGCATCTGCACGTCGAGAATGGCCATCGCGAACTCGTGCTCCAGCAGCAGCGACAAGGCCTCGTCGGCGCTCAATGCCTTGTAGACCTGGCGGTCCTCGCGCTTGATCAGCGCTTCAAGGGCCAGCAGGTTTTCCGGCAGATCGTCGACGATCAGTAGTTTGGCCTGGACAGTACTTAACATGGGGAGGATTCCAGGGAAGCCAGCAAGGTGCCGATGCGGCTCAAGGGAAGAATATAGTCAGGTGTATGCAGCGCCAGGGCGGCCCGGGGCATGACGGCGACCCGCGCCTCGTCGGGATCCTGGACCACCGTCATACCACCGCACTGTTTGACATGGGCCAGGCCACGGGCGCCGTCCTGGTTGGCGCCCGTCAGCAGGATCGCCATCAGACCGGTGCCGTACGCATCGGCGGCCGACTCGAACAGGTAGTCAATGGCTGGCCGGGAATGGTGCACGCGGTCCTCCTGACTCAGTGACAAGCTGCGGTCATGCTCCACCGACAGGTGATAACCGGGGCCGGCAAAATACAGGGTGCCGGGCTGGATCACTTCCTTGTCCCGCGCTTCCACCACCTTCATCGATACACGCCGGTCAAACACTTCCGCCAGCTGGCTGCGGCGTTCGTCCGGCAGGTGCAGCACCGTGATGATCGGCAGGCTGAAGTTGGCCGGCAATTCACCAAAAATGCCCAGCAACGCCTCGACACCGCCTGCGGAAGCGCCGATCACAATAGCCTCGATCCCGGATACCGGGCTGGCAGCAGCTTCATTCATAATTTTCGGTAGATCCGTTCTTGCTTGACCAAAGGTTCGAACTGTTTGCTGTAGCCGGAAAAATCCAGGGTTTCCTTGCTGCCCAGCACCAGGAAGCCGCGATGACACAGCGACTCATGAAACAATCCAAACGCCCTATCCTGCAACTTTTTATTGAAGTAAATCAGTACATTACGGCAGGAAATTAACTGAGTTTCTGAGAATACGCTATCCGTCGCCAGGCTGTGATCGGCAAACGTCACGTTCTCCCGCAGGGTCTTGTCGAAGATCGCATGATCGTAAGCCGCGGTGTAGTAATCGGCGAACGAACGCTGGCCACCGGCCTGCTGGTAGTTGTGGGTATAGGCGCGGATGTTCTCAAGGGAAAAAATCCCCTGCTTGGCTTTTTCCAGGGACCGTGGATTGATGTCGGTGGCGTAAATGATGGTGCGCTCCAGCAAGCCTTCCTCACGCAACAGGATGGCCATGGAGTACACCTCTTCCCCGGTGCTGCAGCCGGCGATCCAGATCTTGATCGACGGGTAGGTCTTGAGCAGCGGCACCACTTCCTGGCGAATCGCCAGGAAGTGCGAGGGGTCGCGAAACATCTCGCTGACCGGAATCGTCAGGAACTGCAGCAACTGCATGAACGCCGTCGGGTCATGCAGCACGCGCTCCTGCAAGGCCGAGATGGTGGCGCAGTCGAACTGGCGCAGCGCATGGGCCACGCGGCGCTTGACCGAGGCCCCGGAGTAATCACGAAAGTCATAGCTGTATTTGAGGTAAATCGCCTCAATCAGCAAGCGCAGTTCGATGTCAGTGCTTCTTTCCAATTAAATCCGTTCCATCTTGGGGAGCCACACGCGAATCAATGAAAACAACCGGTCCAGGTCGATGGGCTTGGCCAGGTAATCGTTGGAACCTGCCGCCAGGCAACGCTCCTGATCGTCCTTCATGGCCTTGGCCGTCACCGCGATGATCGGCAGCTTGCGCCAGCGCGGGTCCTGGCGGATCAAGGCCGTGGCCTCGTAACCGTCCATCTCCGGCATCATCACGTCCATCAGCACCAGGTCGATGTCATCGACTTCATTGAGTTTCTCGATTGCCTCGCGGCCGTTACGGCCGATCACGACAATCGCGCCCTTGTGCTCCAGGGCACTGGTGAGGGCGAAGATATTGCGCACATCGTCATCCACCAGCAGGATCTTGCGCCCTTCGAAGACCTTGTCGCGGCTGCGGGCGGTCCTGAGCATTGTCTGGCGTTCATGGGACAGCTGGGATTCGACTTTGTGCAGAAAGAGTGTGACCTCGTCCAGCAAACGCTCGGGGGAGCGTGCGCCCTTGATAATGATCGAGCGTGAATACTTGCGCAGTTCGGCCTCTTCGTCCCGGGTCAGGTTGCGCCCGGTGTAGACGATCACCGGCGGGAACGAGCAGATATCCTCGGTGGACATGCGCTTGAGCAGCTCATTACCGAGCATGTCCGGCAGCTTGAGGTCGATGATCATGCAGTCATAGATGTGGCTGCGAAGCAGGTCCAATGCCTCCTGGGCGAAGCCCACGGCGGTGATCTCGATGTCATCGTCGCCGATCAGGCGGGCAATGCTGTCGCGCTGCAAGTCATCGTCTTCCACCAGCAGCACCCGCTTGACCTTCTGCGTCAGCTTGGCCTCCAGGCGGGCGAACACATCCTTGAGCTCCTCGCGGGTGGTCGGCTTGACCGCGTACCCGATGGCGCCCATGTGCATGGCGGCTTCAACGCGGTCTTCGACGGAAATCACGTGCACCGGGATATGGCGGGTCCCGGCGTGTTCCTTGAGGCGTTGCAGCACGGTCAGGCCGGAATGGTCGGGCAGGCGCATGTCCAGCAGGATCGCGTCAGGAATGTACTGTTCCGCCAGGGCGTAGCCTTCGTCTGCGCCATGGGCCACCAGGCAGTGGTAACCCAGTTCATGGGCGAGGTCGAAGAGGATGCGGGCGAAGTTGGGCTCATCTTCCACCACCAGGATGCAACGCGTGGCGAACGGGGCCTTGTCGCGGTCATCGATAAAACGCGGGATCTGCGCTTCATGGGCGATCGGCATCGGCGACACCTTGATCGGCGCCGGTGCAGGCACAGGGACTACCGCCCGCGGCTGTTCCAGCGCCGGGGTGTCTTCGTCACGCTCTACATAGTGCTCGGGCACCACCAGGGTAAAGATGCTGCCCTGGCCAGGTTCGCTGGTGACACTGATATAGCCGCCCAGCAGGTTCGCCAGGTCCCGGGAGATCGACAGGCCCAGGCCGGTGCCGCCGTAACGGCGGTTGGTGGTGCCATCGGCCTGGCGGAAGGCCTCGAAGATGCTTTCCTGCTGGTCCGGGGCGATACCAATCCCCGAATCACGCACGGTAAAGGCAATGCCCTCCCCCGGCGCCCGGGATACCGACAGGCTGACCTCACCTTGCTCGGTGAACTTGATGGCGTTGGACAGCAGGTTCTTCAGAATCTGCTCCAGGCGCTGGCGGTCGGTGAACAGCATGTGCGGCGAGCCTTCCTGCACCTCCACCTGGAACCCGAGCTTGCGGTCGGCCGCCAGCGGCTCGAACATGCCGCGCAAGCCATCCACCAGGCGTGCCACGCTGGTGTTCTCCGGGCGCATTTCCAGCTTGCCGGCTTCGACCTTGGAGATATCGAGGATGTCATTGATCAGGTTGAGCAGGTCGTTGCCGGCCGAATAAATCGACTCGGCGAACTTGACCTGTTCGGCGCTGAGGTTTTCCTGGGGGTTCTCCGCCAGCAACTTGGCGAGGATCAACGAGCTGTTCAGCGGCGTACGCAGCTCGTGGGACATGTTGGCGAGGAACTCGGACTTGTACTTGCTGGAGCGCTGCAACTCGTCGGCGCGCTCTTCCAGCTCGATCTGTACGCGATTGAGTTCAACGTTTTTCTGATCCATGGCATCGCGCTGGTCGGCCAGGGTCTGGGTCTGTTCGGCCAACTGTTCGTTGGTCTGTTCCAGCTCCGCCTGTTGGGTTTCCAGGAAAGCCTGGGATTCCTTGAGGATGCGCGATTGCTCTTCCAGCTCTTCGTTGGCGGTCTTGAGCTCTTCCTGCTGCACTTGCAGCTCTTCATTAAGCTGCTGGGTTTCGGCCAGCACTTCCTGCAGACGTTGACGATAACGGGCGGCTTCGATGGAGGTGCCGATATTCTCGGCAATCAACTCCAGCAGTTCGACATCACGGTCTTCCAGTGTACGTAGGAAACCCAGCTCGATCACCCCGTTGACCCGGCCATCGTCGCTGGTCGGTACCACCATCACACTGCGGGTCGAACCTTCGCCGAGGCCGGAACTGACCTTGAAGTAGTCCACCGGCACATCGTCCAGGCGAATCAGGCGATCCTGGCGGGCAGACTGGCCGACGATCCCTTCATCGTTATAGATCGACTGTTCCTGCTGCTCTTGCTCCCGGGAGAAGCCATAAGTGGCCACGCGTGTAAGGCCACCGTGCTCTTCACGCACGTACAGCGCCGCCACCGCCGAGCCCATGTACTGGGCGAAGAACTGCAGGATGTTGCGGCCCAGCAGGTTCAGCGTCAGCTGGCCAAGGACCTGCTCGGCCAGTTCGGTCTGGCCGTTGCGCAGCCAGGCTTGCTGCTCAAGGCGCTTGGCGATCCTCTGCTGTGACATGAGGTTTTCGCTGTAACTGTTTGAAAGTTCAAGAAGATTCTTTCGACCGACATACGCGAGAAACCCGCTCAGGCCAAGCACAAACACCAGGTACAAAGTGACGCTGATGATCGTGGTACGGGTAACGTCTTCATTGCGGGTGATGCGGAATTGTTGCTCCATCGCCACCGCCCGGTCGTACTCCTTGCGAATCTCGTCCGTCAGGCTTTTGCCACGCCCGGCTTTCACGGCGCTGCGGAAATCACCGCTTTGGCGCTGCATATCAATCATCGACTGGGCGTAGGTGTTCCACGCCTGTTGCAACGATTCCAGACGCTTGAGCCGGTCCACCTGCTCTGGATTGTCTGCCACCAGTGCCTGCAAATTGCGCAAGTCCGAAATGATCCGCGGCTTGGCCACTTCATACGGGTCGAGGAAGTGTTCATCGCCGGTGATCAGGAAGCCGCGCATGCCGGTTTCCAGGTCCACGGTCAGTTTCGAGGTTTCGTTGAGATTGTTGATCACCCGGTCGGTGTGTTCGACCCACTGAATCACCGACAGCAGGTAAGTGATCAGAACGACGAAAAACACTGCGCTGAGCACGCCAACGCCCAACGGCAGCGCCACGTTGCGGCCCAGCAATTTACGGAAGCTTTTCTCATCGACAGTCGACGCGGGAGTCATGGGCATGCCTTGGCCAAATACGGAAAAACGGGGAGTTTGCCCCAAAGTTGCGCTTGAGCGCTATTTTTCTGCTGGCCATAGTGGCGTTGATTACCTGACGCGCCTGCGCATCGATTCCTCGAACGGGACATTTCCACTCAATCCCGGCACAATGCTGACCCTGTTTCGGGAACTTGCCGAGATTGACGCGACTCATTAGAGGATGGTCTTTCGACTGCTCAAGACCTGCCCCCTCAACTTCTCGGGAACCCTCACTATGTCCGCCTCAGCCTCCACCATCCTTGTAGTCGAAGACGACACCATCGTGCGCATGTTGATCGTCGATGTCCTCGAAGAGCTGGAGTTCCGGGTGCTTGAAGCGGCAGACGCTGAACTCGCCCTGGGTATCATCAAAGATACCGCCCAGACCATCGACCTGATGATGACCGACCACGGCCTGCCAGGCATGAGCGGCGCGGAACTGGCCGCCAACGCCCGTGAACTGAGACCTGCCCTGCCGATTCTGTTCGCCAGTGGTTATGCCGAGAATATCGATGTACCCGTTGGCACCCAGGTGATTGGCAAACCGTTCTCGATTGATCAGTTGCGTGACAAAGTCAAATCCATGCTGCTTTGACTTCCCCCCCGCTGCCGCCTTCCACAGGCGGCACTTTGATCTCGTGGATGTCGACAGATCTTTGCGTTGAACCTCACGTGCCAAAAGACTTCCTGAGCAACTGAGTGCAAACTCTGCCTGAAGCGCAAAAGTTCAGTCAGTTGCGACTGTACGCGCCCACCGAAGCCTGCTTTGATAACAGCTGAAAACTCGACGACTTCCGACTGATTCAGTAAGGACGCAACAACATGATTCGAACACCGACGCGCCTGCTGTTGGCGAGCCTCTCGATTTTCATGAGTACCGGCGCCTGGGCCGATTTCACCGCCACGCCGAGTGAAGCCCGGGCCATTGCCAAGGAAGCCTACCTTTATGGCTTCCCGGTGGTGGAGATGTACAAGACCCTCTACGCCCAGGCCGTCGACAAGACCGGGCCGAACTTCAAGGCGCCGTTCAACCATATCGGGAACACCGCGCAGGCGATAACCCCTAAAGACACAGCGATACCCACCCCCAACCCGGACACGCCCAACTCCTTTGTCTGGCTCGATCTGCGGGCCGAGCCCGTGGTGTTGACCCTGCCCAAGATCGAAGACAACCGCTACTACGCCGTGCAGTTGATCGACCTCTATACGCAGAACTTCGGCTATCTGGGTACCCGTAGTACCGGCAACAACGGTGGCCACTACATGGTTGCCGGCCCGGGCTGGAATGGCCAGCAGCCAACCGATATCGACCGCGTCGTGTACAGCGAAAGCAACATCGCCTACGCCCTGTACCGCACTCAATTGTTCGATGAGAAGGACCTGGGCAAAGTCAGGCAGATCCAGAGCGGCTATAAGGTCCAGACCCTGAGCAGCTACGTGAACCAGCCCAAACCCATCAAGCCGCCGAAAATCGCCTGGCCCAAGCCTACGCCGAACATGAGCGACAGCGTGCATCTGTTCCGCTACCTGAACTTCATGCTGGCCTACGCCGCACCGCAGGACAGCGAGAAAGACGTGCTCGCGCGTTTTGCCAAGATCGGCGTCGAGGCGGGCAAGCCGTTCGACCTCAAGGCCCTGACGGTTGAGCAGCGCAAGGCATTGGATGACGGCATCGCTGACGGCAAGGCCGAGTATGCCGCCTTCAAGAAAGACAAGATCGATACCCATCAAGTATCCAGTGCTGACCTGTTCGGCAACCGCGACCACCTTCAAAACAATTACCTGTACCGCTACGCAGGCGCCAACCTGCACCTGTTTGGCAACTCCGGCGATGAAACGGCCTACCTGCGCTACTCCGTGGACAGCGAAGGTAAACCCGCCAACGGCGCACGCCACAGCTACACCCTGCACTTCGCCAAGGACCAGTTGCCACCGGCCGACGCATTCTGGTCACTGACCATGTACAGCGCCAAGACCAAACTGCTGACGCCCAACCTGAAGAAGCGCTACCTGCTCACGTCGGGGATGTTGCCCAACTTCAAGCTCGACGCCGACGGCGGCCTGACGCTTTTGGTTGCGCACCACGAACCACCGAAGGCGGAACAAAGCAACTGGCTGCCTGCACCTCCGGGTCCGTTCTACGCTCTCTTGCGCATTTACCTGCCCAAACCTGAAGTGGGCAACGGCCAATGGAAGCAGCCACCGCTCACACCGATCAAATAGCTCCTGCTCAAGCCGCGCACCGTTTGAGGCTTGGTCCTTTTTAGCTTCAAAAAGGATGGGTGCAGGCCCGACACCCAGCCGTCGATGACGCTTTTCACGTCATCGGCGTTCATCACCTGGGAGTCGTTTGCCAGCGGCTTGCCGGTGCCTTTGCGCACGACTCCGGTTGGGGGGGGCGCCCCCCTTTAACAGTCTTTGACAGTTTCCCGACAAAGCTCACAAAGACTGATGGACGGCCCGCCCCTAGCATTCGAGCATCCAAACCACCCCTCGGGTGCTCATCATGTTTCGCACATTGCGCAGTATTCCGCTGCTGGGTTGCCTGCTGGGCAGCCTTGGCTGCCACGGCCAACCGCCGGCCCCGCCGCCCATACCCAAGGGCGACTACAGCGCAATCATCCGCTACCTGCAAAAACGCATCCCCGTTGAAATGGCCAGGCAAAACATACCCGGCCTGTCCATCGCCCTGGTCAATGGCCAGGAACTGATCTGGGCCCAGGGCTTCGGCGTTGCCGACAAAGCCCTGGGCAAACCGGTGACCCCCAACACTGCGTTCCGCGCCGGCGCCCTTTCCAAACTGCTCACCGCCACCGCGGCCCTGCAACTGGTGGAGCAACAGCGCCTGGCCCTCGACGCCCCGATCCAGGACACCCTGCGGGAGTTTTACGTCCGCTCGCGCTTTCATTCCGACCAGACCGCTGCCGACCGCGACATCACCCTGCGCCGCCTGCTCAGCCACCAGTCCGGCCTGCCCAGCGAACACCTGCGGGACGTGCGTAACACCTTCGCCATGGGCCAGATGCCGATGCGTATTTCTGGGGTATGGCTGAGCACGCCGCCGGGCACCCAAGTGGCGTATTCCAACCTCGGCTACGCCCTGGCCGGTGCCGCCATCGAGCGCAGCAGCGGGCAAGACTTTGAAAACCGCCTGCAAAGTAGCCTGCTCAAACCGCTGGAGATGAATCAGTCGAGCTTTGTCGGCACCGGCGCACAACTGAGCTTCCGCGCCCGGGGTTATGAGGATGGCACCGTCAGCGCCGACGCCCAGGTACGCGACCTCGCCGCCGGTGGCTTGTGGACCAGCCCCAAGGACCTCAGCCACTACGTGCGCATGCTCTTCGCCCGAGGCCTCTACAAAGACAAACAGGTGCTGAGCAGCCAGTCGATTGACGACATGTTCACCCAGCAAAACACCGGCAACGCCCTGGACTTCGACTGCCAGATGGGCCTGGGGTGGTTTCTCGCCCCTTGTGGTGATGAACCGGTCGGCCCCGGCATACGCACTTACCAGCACAGCGGTGGCGGAGATGATTTCGCCGCGCAACTGACGATGCTACCGGACCAGCAACTGGCCGTGATCGTGATGGCCAACGACAGCAACGCCGAAGAGAGGGTGGTGTCTCTGACCACCGACACCCTGCGCCTGATGCTCCAGGCCCAGACCGGCGAGCCGGTGTGTTCTGACGACTGCCAGCAGCCGGCCCATGGCCTGAAAATCCGCCAGGTGCCCGCCGCTATCGACCGCAAGCGCCTGGCCGGTTTCTACGCCACGGCCTGGGGCATTTTCCGTATCAAGGACGAAAACGGTCAGCTGTATGGTGAGTTGGCCGACACCCGTTTCGAACTGCTGCGGGACGGCCATGGCTGGCTGCGGGCGCAGCAGAAATTCCTCGGTTTCTGGCTCAAGGACCTGGGTGAACTGGGCCGCGTCCAGCTGGACGTGATGACGGTGCAAGGCCGCCAGATGCTCACCGCCCGCAGCCATGGCCAGCGCGTGCCCGTGGGCGAACGCATCGAACAGACCCCGCTGAGTAATGCCTGGGCCGACACCATCGGCACCTATCAAGTGCTCAACACCCATGAACCCGACGCGCCCTTGAGCGGCATCAGCGTGCGCCTGGAAAACGGCTTCCTGGTGATTCGCGGCCAACTGCACGACCAGACGCTGACCGACTACATCCTGCTGCCCGTGGACAACGCCCACGCGGTGCTTGCCGGCAACGGCTATGGCCTGGGGGACACCGTGAGCCGCCAGATCAATGGCCTGAGCGCCTCCGGCTACCAGTTCAAACGAACCGATTCTCCCCACAACCCCCTGAGTCTCTGACCTCACATGAAGACCCTCCTGCGTTCAAAAAACCTCTGCCTTTCACTGACGTCGCTGTGCCTGCTGTCCAGCGCCGACACCCTTCTGGCCGACGACTGGGAATACACCCTCAAGGCCGGCGTGGCCAACCTGCCCCGCTACAGCGGCAGCGACGAGCGGGTCACCGCGCCGGTGCTGGGGGCGGCCATCGTCAGCCCGTGGGGGATTTTCCTCGACACCGACAAGGGCCTGGGCTGGGGTTATGACGGCGGCGGCGCGAGCTTCAGCGCCTACGTCGGCGCCAGTGGCAATCGCAAGGATGAAAGCAGGAGCGGTCGCCCGGGCTCGAAGAAACTCAAGGGCATGGGCGAGATCAAGACCCGTCCCCAAGTAGGCATCAGTGGCAGCTATAACCTGGGCGGGGTGATTCTCGGCGCCACCCTCGAGCATGCACTTGAAGAGGATGATCACAAGGATTCCGGCAAGGCCTTCACCCACCTGGAATTGAGCCTGGGCACCCACCTGTATGACGGCGACTACGGTTCGCTGGACGCCAGCCTCAGCAGCCATTTTGGCGACAGCAACTACCTGCAGACCTGGTACGGCGTCACCACCGGCCAGGCCGCGCAGAGCCGCTTCAAGGCCTACAAGGCCAGCGGTGGCAATATCAGCAACGGGATGAACCTGGTGTGGAGTTTGCCGATCACTGAACACACCCAGTTTTCGACGCTGTTGGATGTGCAATACCTGGCGGACAAAGCCGGGCAGAGCCCGATTGTGGAGCGGCGGTTGCAGACGTCAGTGATGGGGATGGTCGAGTACAGGTTCTAATTTGGTAACCCAATCAAAATGTGGGAGCTGGCTTGCCTGCGATACAGGCACCTCGGTCTTTCAGTCAGACACAGGTGATGCTATCGCAGGCAAGCCAGCTCCCACAGTTGATCTCCATGGCGCCTGGGTGGTTATTCGGCATACGCCCACGTCATCCGAAACGACGCCCCGCCCCACTCCGAATCCAGCACTTCAACCTGCCCGCCGTGCCACTGGCACACCCGCCTCACCAGCGCCAGGCCGAGGCCGAAGCCACCGGTGCGGCGGTCGCGGCTGGCATCGAGGCGCAGGAACGGTTCGAAAATCTTCGCCCGCCCTTCCATCGGCACCCCAGGCCCATCGTCATTCACCCGCACTTCGTAGCCGGCACCGAATTTCACCAGCGACACTTCCACACGCCGGTCAGCGTAGCGAATCGCATTGCGCAACAGATTGATCACCGCCCGGGCCATAAAGCGCGGCTCGATGCGGATGTAATCGACTTCACAGGTGCGCAGCAGCAACTGCACGCCTGCCGCCTCGGCCTCCAGGGCGACGCTGCCGATCACGCTGTCGAGCCAGCTGTGGGCCTCGATGCTTTCCCGGGTGATCTGCGTGGCGCCACGTTCCAGGCTGGCATAGGTCAACAGTTCCGAGACCATTTCTTCCAGCTCGCCGAGGTCGGCGTACATGTCGGCGATCAGCGCGCGGCTCTGCCGTGGGTCGGCCTGTTGCTTGAGTTGGTCGAGCTCAAACGACAGCCGCGCAATCGGCGTGCGCAGTTCGTGGGAGACCGCGTTGGTCAACTCGCGCTGATTGGCGATCAGGCTTTCGATGCGCTCGGCCATCTGGTTGAAGTGCCCCGCCAGCTCGCGCACGGTGGAACGGCGCGGCAGCAGGATGCGCGAGCCGAGGTCGTTGTCGCCGAAACGTTGCGCGGCCAGGCGAATATGCTCCAGGTCACGCCAATGGGGCCGTACCCAGAAGTACAGGACAATCGCCAGGCACAGGCCGAGGAAGCCATACGCCCACATGTACAACCACTTGGGCTCTTCCGGCAGCTTGATTTGCAGCAGTTGCTGGCCGCCGTCGATGTTGGAGATGAACTCCATGAAATCGCCCCGCACCACCAACTCGCCCCCGGCCAGCAGTTGCTGCTCACGGTCGGTCAGTTTCAGCGCGTCCTTCTGCACCAGCGCCAGGCGCAGTCCGTAGTGCGGCTGCAAGTCAACCAGGCGAGCAGCGCGGGCTTCACCCGTCACCGGCCGCAATTGTTCCACCAACCCATAAGCCGGGCCGCGCAGGGCCTCACGGTTGTAGGTTTCGTTGGCCTCCGGCAGCAGCTCATCGAAGGTGTAGTTCACCAGCCAGATCGCCCCCGCCAAACCAATGGCCAGGATGATATACAGACGCAGAAACAGCCGTAACATCTAGACCTCCCAGGCGAACGGATTGAACAGGTAGCCCTTGCCCCAGATGGTCTTGATGCACACCGGTTCCCGAGGGTTGTCATTGAGCTTGCCGCGCAGCTTGCTGATGTACACGTCGACGCTGCGATTGAGCCCGTCGAAGGCAATCCCGCGCATGCGGTTGAGGATGTCGTCGCGGGAGAGGATTTTCCCGGCGGCGCTGGCCAGCAACCACAGCAGTTCGAATTCCATGGTGGTCAGGTCGATCTTCTCGCCGCCCAGGCTCACCACCCGGCAACTGCGGTCGATGGCCAAGCGGCCGAACTCAAGGGAGCCCCGCACCGTGGGCTCCGGCGTCTGGCGGCGTTGCAGGGCACGCAGACGGGCCAGCAGCACGGGCGGCTTGATCGGCTTGATCACATAGTCGTCGGCGCCGGATTCCAGGCCGAGGATATGGTCCAGGTCGTCTTCCTTGGCGGTGAGGATCACGATGGGCGTGTCGGACACGTTGCGAATTTCGCGACACACATGCAGGCCGCTCTGGCCGGGCAGCATCAGGTCGAGCACGACGATCTTGGGCTTGAACTCCAGGAAGGCCGCCAGCGCCAGGTCACCCCGGTGCACGGCCAGCACTTCGAAGCCGTGCTGGGACAGGAAATGGGCGATCAGCCCTGCCAGCTTCTGATCGTCCTCCACGAGCAAGACCCTGCCGAGACCCAAGTTATCCATAAATTTCCAGTGCACGCGCGGATTGAAGTATGCGCATTATAGGGGGCAAGCCGGCAGACTAAAGCAGCTGGCCATCACTGGCCGACGAAGCTTCATGCTTTTAAGAGTTTTTAACAAATAGCCTGCAATCTTTAACGCCATTCACAGGGAGTTGTATGCGCAAGGATTACCTGGCGTTCTTCATTTCGTTATTCCTGTCACGCCTGGCCGACCAGATTCTGTTGTTCATCGTGCCGCTGATCGTGTTCCAGACCACCAACAGTGTGTCCTGGGCAGGCTTGGCGTTTTTTGTCGAGTCACTGCCGCGTTTTCTGTCATTCCCGGTGTGCGGCGCGTTGTGCGACAAGTTCTCTCCCGTTCGCATCCTGCATATCAGCCAGGTTTACCGGGCGGTTGCCTGCGTGCTGGCGGTGCTGCTGTATGGGGCATTTGACGGGATCTACTGGATTGTCATTCTTTCGGCGCTGTGCGGCGTGTTGACCACCCAGGGCATCATGGCCCGGGAAGTGGTGATGCCGCATATCTTCAAGCATTACACCTACGCCAAGACCTTGTCCTACTCGCAGATTGCCGACCAGACCGGGTTGGTGCTGGGCCCCTTGGTGGCGGCGCTGATGCTGGAGGTCTGGGCCTGGCATTGGGTAGTGCTGGGGATTGCCGGGCTGTTCCTGCTGGCAGACCTGGCGATGCTGATCTGGCAGCGCAACACCAGGGTCAACCTGGAGACCTTCGAGCAGCACCATGACATCTGGCTGCAACCGCTGCGCATTGCCTTCGGCCACATCCGCAGCCTGCCGGAACTGAAAAGGATCATCGCCCTGGCGGTGGGCGTGAACCTGATCATCGGTGTCACCCTGGCCACGTCGGCCGCCATGGTCATCGGTCAATACGCCGCCGGCAAGGACACCTACGCCGGCCTGCAGGCAGCGGGTGCCGTGGTGACCATTGTCATTCTGTTCTATCTGGCGCGCGCTACCCTGCCGTTGAAGGTGCTCGGCGGCCTCTCGTATTCAATGATTGCCGTGGGTGCGCTGGTGACTGCGATCAGCCCGAACGTCTGGGCCTATGCCGCAGGCTTCCTGCTGGTGACCGGTTTCGACAAGATGTTCAACGTGTATATGCGCAGCATCCGCCAGCGGGTGATTCCGACCCAGGATTTTGGCAAGACCGTAGGAGTGATCACGTTGCTCAACAACCTCTCGCAGCCGTTGGCCGGATTGCTGATTGCGGTATTCGCGGCACCGCTGGGGACACAGACAGTGATCCTGCTGTTGGCCGGGATCACCGTATTGATCGGTGCGCTGGTGTACGTGGTGTCAGGCCGGCACGCCACTGTGAAAGCGGAACTCGACGTCCGGTGACTCGATCAGTTCCTGCTCGGCGGCGCGCACACGGTCGATGACCTGGGCAATGTCCTTGGCGTCGCCGTACTGGTAGGCCAGTTTCAGGTAACCCTGGAAATGCCGGGCCTCGCTTTTCAGCAGGCCGAAGTAGAACTTGCCGAGTTCTTCGTCCAAATGCGGCACCAGTGCTTCGAAACGCTCGCAACTGCGGGCTTCGATAAAGGCGCCGACCACCAGCGTATCCACCAGTTTGACCGGCTCATGGCTGCGCACCACCTTGCGCAAACCCGAGGCGTAGCGGCCAGCGGACAGTTGGCGCAGCTCGATCTTGCGCTTTTTCATCAGGCGCATGACTTGCTCGTGGTGCACCAGCTCTTCCCGTGCCAGGCGTGACATCAAGTTGATCAGGTCGACGTGGGAATGGTACTTGGCGATCAGGCTCAAGGCGGTGCTGGCGGCCTTGAATTCACAGTTCTTGTGGTCGATCAGCAAGGTTTCCTGGTCGGCCAACGCGGCCTGGACCCAGCCGTCGGGGGTGCGGCAACCGAGGAATTCGTGGATTTCTGGCAGGTTCATCGGGCTCACGGGCAAAGATTCACAAAAGGCCGGCGATTATACCGACCGCGCCGCAGACCGCCAGCCACTGGGCTTGATGTGCATCAACATGACGTGTGCCGGGCAGCAACTATAGTTGTTCCACGCCCCCCCTTTTTGGAGAACCCGACCATGCAAGCCATCCGCAGCATCCTGGTGGTCATCGAGCCTGAACATTCGGAAAGCCTGGCCCTCAAGCGCGCCAAGCTGATTGCCGGCGTCACCGGGGCCCATTTGCATCTGTTGGTGTGTGACAAGAAGCACGAGCATTCGGCGATGTTGAGCCTGCTGAAGGCCGGTTTGCAGGAGGATGGTTACAGCGTCACGACTGAACAGGCGTGGAATGACAGCCTGCATGAAACCATCATCGACGTGCAGCAGGCTGAGGGGTGTGGGTTGGTGGTCAAGCAGCATTTCGCGGACAGTCCGCTGAAAAAGGCGCTGTTGACGCCGGCCGATTGGAAGCTGATGCGTTACTGCCCTACTCCGGTGCTGCTGGTGAAGACGTCCACGCCGTGGGCTGGCGGGGTGATTTTGGCGGCCATCGATGTGGGCAATTCGGATGCCGAGCACCAGGCGCTGCATAACTCGATCATTGATCATGGGTTTGATATCGCGAGCCTGGCCAAGGCGCAGTTGCATGTGATCAGTGCGCATCCGTCGCCGATGTTGTCGGCGGCTGACCCGGTGTTTCAGCTCAAGGAGACGATCGAGGCGCGCTATCGTGAGCAGTGCAAGGCGTTTCAGGCGGAATTCGATATTGATGACACGCATCTGCATATCGAGGAAGGGCCGGCGGATGTGTTGATTCCTCATGCGGTGCATAAGTGGCAGGCGGCGGTGACCATTATCGGTACCGTGGCGCGTACGGGGATTTCGGGGGCGTTGATCGGGAATACGGCGGAGGTGGTGCTGGATGCGGTGGACAGTGATGTGCTGGTGCTGAAGCCGCAGGAGTTGATGGATCATCTGGAGGAGCTGGCTAATGGGTGAGGCTTTGGTTGGGGGCATATCCGTTACTTGGGTGATGGCGGCTATTGGTTCCGCTCTTACAGCGGGTCACTTTTGAACAGCGCAAAAGT
>NZ_JAIWYM010000050.1:0-24100 GCF_020515595.1 Pseudomonas sp. MWU16-30323 | reverse complement strand
TTATTTCGGATTCGATCGACACGACCACGGTAACGCTGTCGACCACCGATACCGCGATCACTGAAGGCGGCCAGATCACCTACACCGCCACGCTTTCCAATGAAGCGCATGCACCTGTGACCGTGACGCTGTCCAACGGCCAAGTGATCACCATCGACGCGGGTAAAACTACGGGCACCGTGGTCTTCCAGACACCGGCCAACGACGTCTACAACAACGGTTCCACCGTCAGCACCACCATCAGCACGGCCACTGGCGGCAACTTCGAGAAGCTGGTTCCGGATAACAGCCACCCAGCGGTTACCACCATCACCGACTCGATCGACACCACTACCGTTAAATTGAGCACCACTGACACTGCCATTACCGAAGGCGGTCAGATCACTTACACCGCGACGCTTTCGAATGAAGCGCATGCGCCGGTGACTGTGACCCTGTCTAACGGCCAGGTGATCACCATTGATTCCGGTAAAACCACCGGCACCGTGGTCTTCCAGACACCCGCCAACGATGTCTACAACAACGGCTCCACCATCAGCACCACGATTACAGCGGCTACTGGCGGCAACTTCGAGAAACTGGTGCCGGATAACACCAATCCGCCGACCACCACGATTACCGATTCGATCGACACCACGACGGTAGCGCTGTCGACTAACGACACTGCCATTACCGAAGGCGGTCAGATCACCTACACCGCCACGCTTTCTAATGAAGCGCACGCACCAGTGACCGTGACGCTGTCCAACGGCCAGGTCATCACCATCGATGCAGGTAAAACTACGGGCTCCGTGGTTTTCCAGACACCCGCCAACGACGTTTACAACAACGGTTCCACTGTAAGCACAACCATCACCACCGCCACTGGCGGCAACTTCGAGAAACTGGTGCCGGACAACAGCCATCCAGCGGTTACCACCATCACCGACTCGATCGACACCACCACCGTTAAGTTGAGCACCACCGATACAGCGATCACCGAAGGCGGCCAGATCACTTACACCGCGACCTTGAGCAACGTCGCTCACGCCCCGGTCACGGTAACCCTGTCCAACGGCCAGGTGATCACCATCGATTCCGGTAAAACCACCGGCACCGTGGTCTTCCAGACACCCGCCAACGATGTCTACAACAACGGCTCCACCGTCAGCACCACCATTACAACGGCCACTGGCGGCAACTTTGAGAAGTTAGTCCCGGATAACACCAATCCGCCGACCACCACGATCACCGACTCGATCGACACGACGACGGTAACGCTGTCGACTAACGACACCGCAATCACCGAAGGCGGCCAGATCACTTACACCGCCACCTTGAGCAATGTCGCTCATGCCCCGGTGACCGTGACGCTGTCCAACGGCCAGGTGATCACCATTGATTCCGGTAAAACCACCGGCACCGTGGTTTTCCAAACGCCAGCCAACGACGTCTACAACAACGGTTCCACCGTCAGCACCACCATCAGCACGGCCACTGGCGGCAACTTCGAGAAATTGGTTCCGGATAACAGCCACCCGGCTGTCACCACCATCACTGACTCGATCGACACCACTACCGTGACTCTGTCGACGGCCAACACCGCCATTACTGAAGGCGGTCAGATCACCTACACCGCGACTTTGAGCAACGTCGCTCACGCCCCGGTGACGGTAACCCTGTCCAACGGCCAGGTGATCACCATTGATTCCGGTAAAACCACCGGCACCGTGGTTTTCCAGACGCCACCCAACGACGTCTACAACAACGGCTCCACCGTCAGCACGACTATCACCACAGCCACTGGCGGCAACTTCGAGAAACTGGTGCCGGATAACAGCCATCCAGCGGTTACCACCATCACCGACTCGATCGATACCACCACCGTTAAGTTGAGCACCACTGACACAGCGATCACCGAAGGCGGCCAGATCACCTACACCGCGACCCTGAGCAATGTCGCTCACGCGCCGGTCACCGTGACCTTGTCCAACGGCCAGGTGATCACTATCGATTCCGGTAAAACCACCGGCACCGTGGTCTTCCAGACTCCGGCTAACGATGTCTACAACAACGGCTCCACCGTCAGCACGACGATCACCACAGCCACTGGCGGCAACTTCGAGAAGCTGGTCCCGGACAACACCAATCCGCCGACCACTGTCATTTCGGATTCGATCGATACCACCACTGTGACGCTGTCGACAGCCAATACCGCGATCACTGAAGGCGGCCAGATCACCTACACCGCGACCTTGAGCAACGTTGCTCACGCCCCGGTGACGGTGACCCTGTCCAACGGCCAGGTGATCACCATTGATTCCGGCAAAACCACCGGCACTGTGGTCTTCCAGACCCCACCCAACGACGTCTACAACAACGGCTCAACCGTCAGCACCACCATCACCACGGCCACTGGCGGCAACTTCGAGAAGCTGGTTCCGGATAACAGCCATCCCGCTGTCACCACCATCACCGACTCGATCGATACCACCACGATCAGCATTACCGGCGATGCTTCGGTGAATGAGGGCCAGACAGCCCACTACACCCTCACGCTGAGCAACGCGGCGGCCACTGACGTGACCGTCACGCTGAAATACAGCGGCACGGCCACCGACGGTTCGGACTTCAACGGCGTCTACACCGTGAAGATCCCGGCTGGCGCCAGCAGTGCAACCTTCAACGTGAACACCCTTGACGACAAGCTGACCGAGCCTACCGAAACGCTGGTGATCACCATCGATAAGACTTCCGGTGGCAACTTCGAGAAGCTGGCGATCAGCGGTACCAATGGCAGCATCAGCACCAATATCATCGATAACGACGCCCCGCCGGTCATCGACCTGGACGCCAACAATTCCAGCGGCGCCACCGGTGCGGATTACAAGGTGACGTTCACCGAGGGCACCACCGGGCCGGGTGTGTCGATTGCTGACACCGACATCAAGATCACCGACCCGGACAGCACGATGCTGACCGGCGCCACCGTCACCCTGACCAACGCGCAAGTGGGCGACGCGCTGAACCTGGGCAATAGCGTCAACGGCATCACGATCAACTCCAACAACCAGACGGGCACCATCACCCTGACGCTGTCGGGCACCGCGACGCTGGCCGATTACATGACGCGGATCCAGAACATCACGTTCACCAACAGCAGCCATGACCCGAGCACTACGCCGCGGATCATTACCGTGACGGTGACCGATGGCGGTAACTACTCCAACGTTGCCACCGCCACCGTCAACGTAGTGGCCGTCAACGATGCGCCGGTGGCTACCGGCAGCGCCGTCACGGGTACCGAAGACACGCCGCTGGCCTTGGCCTGGTCCAACTTCGGCGTGACTGACGTCGACTCGCCACAAGCGAGCCTCGGGGTGAAAATCACCGAGCTGCCGGTCGCTGGCAAATTGCAGTTCCTGGCAGCGGACGGGGTGACCTGGTCCAACGTCACCAGCGGCCAGACCTTTACCAAGGCCCAGATCGACGCCGGCCAATTGCGCTTTACGCCCAATGCCAACGAGTCCGGGACCGATGGTTACGGCGGCACTGGCATCGGCAATAAACAGGCTGACTATGCGCAGTTCAAGTTCCAGCCAACCGATGGCAAGGATCTGGGCACTGCCGCGACAGTGAAAGTCGATATCACCCCCGTGGCCGATGCACCGAACCTGACGGTGGCAGACAACGCCGTGAACTCCGTGGGCCTGACCAAGCAAAGCTGGAACAGCGTTGCGAACCTGGGCACCAACGGCAACGGCGCTGCGCCGGCAGACCTGAAAAACGCGATTGATAACGCCGGCACGCCGAACACCAGCACCACCGTGACCACTGTTGCGTCCGACGCGAACGTGGCGGCGGGCGCTGGCTCCAAGACGTCCGGCCTGATCTACATGGAAGCCGGGAAGAGCTACACCTTCAGCGGCACCGGCGATGACAGCCTGGTGGTCAACGTTGGCGGCAAAGACGTAGCGAGCGCACTGTGGGGTACCAACAGCGGCAAGTTCAGCGGCTCGATCACCCCGACCGTCAGCGGCTACTACAGCATCGAGATCTACCACGCCAACCAGTCCGGACCTGGCAGCTATAACGTCAACGTGCAAATCGGCAACGGTGCGGTCCAGCCCCTGAACACCAGCGGCATACCGCTCTACACCGGCGTCAGCGACCTGATCAATGCCGGCGTGACACTGTCCGACCTGCATGGCAGCAACGGCGACGGTTACTACACCGGCTACAAGCTCAACGAAGGCCTGGAGAATGGCTCGGTGCACCTGTCCAAGGTCACCACCAGCCTGACCGACACTGACGGTTCGGAAAGCCTGAGCGTGAAGATCAGCGGGATTCCGGCGGGCTCGGTACTCACCGATGCGGCCGGGCATACCTATAGCGCCGGCGCGAGCACAGGTGAGGTGAACGTAACGGGCTGGGACTTGAGCACCCTGACCATCAAGCCACCGACCTACTACAGCGGCCAGTTCAACCTGACGGTGACCTCGACCTCGACTGAAAGCCTGGGCGGCTCGGCCGTTACCACTGCGCAGTTGCCGGTCACGGTTTACCCGGCAAACTACAACTCGATCACCGCAACGTCGGGCAGCGACAACATCACCGGCACCGATGGCAATGACATCGTGGTCGCGGACATCGGTGGCCTGAACGTGGTGCAAGGCAAGAACTACAACATCGCGTTCATGGTCGACAGCTCCGGCAGCATGAGCGCCGATTCGGTCAACGCGGCCAAGGCGTCGCTGACCTCGGTGTTCAGCTCACTGAAAAACAGCCTCGGCGCCAACACATCGGGCACCGTGAATATCTTCGTGGCGGACTTCGATACCCAGGTCAATAAATCGGTGGCGATTAACCTGAACGATCCAAACGCGCTGGCGATACTCAAGGGCGTGCTGGATTCGATGGTCTCCGGTGGCGGCACCAACTATGAAGATGTGTTCAAGGCCACCGCCAACTTCTTCCAGAGCAACCTGGCGACCGGCAATACCGGCGCGACCAACCTGACTTACTTCATCACTGACGGCCAGCCGACGTACTTCCAGAACGGCGAACAAACCAATCCGGTGGTCACCGACTTCTACAACTACAACACCACCGATGGCCGGCTGGATGACTACATCAACACCAACAACTATCAGTTGGGCAACGCGTTCTCGATCACCGTCGGCAGCAGCAAGCTGCAACTGATCGACAGCGCCGGTCAGGTTCACAAGTGGATGCAGAACTGGAACGGCAGCTGGTACGACAGCGGCGTCATCGGCACCGTGCATGCCCAAGGCGACGGCACCTATGAGGTCTCGTACCTGGACGGCAGCGGTAGCAGCACCAGCTCTGCGACCACCAGCAATGCCGGCAGCGGCTTTGCACTGCTCAGCGGCCTGTCCAGTGTGGAGGCGATTGGCATCAACAGTGGGGTCAGCCTCAACGACCTCAAACCGTACGACTCGGACGGCAAGCCACAGAGCAATATCGATCCGAAGGACTTGGCCAACGCTATCCTGGGCCACACCGAGGCGACCTTGCCGGGCTCTGACACCATCAACGGGGGCGATGGCAATGACATCATCTTCGGTGACCTGGTGAGCTTCAGCGGGATCACCGGCGAGGGCTACAACGCGCTGCAGGCCTTCGTTGCACAGAAAACCGGAATGGCCGTCACGGCCGTGACCACGTCGAACGTGCATCAGTACGTGACCGAACACTACGCCGACTTTGATGTGTCCGGCGCCAAGGACGGGAACGACACGCTGCTGGGCGGCGCTGGCGACGACATCCTGTTCGGTCAGGGCGGCAACGACTACCTCGATGGTGGCAAGGGCAATGACATCCTGCTGGGCGGCACCGGCAACGACACGTTGATCGGCGGTCCGGGCAACGACATCCTGGTGGGGGGTGCCGGTGCTGATTTGTTCCTGTGGAAGGCTGGCGACTTGGGCAACGACGTGATCAAGGACTTCAAGGCTGCGGACGGTGACCGGATTGACCTGCGGGACCTGTTGAAAGGTGAGAGCGACAGCACCATCGACAACTACCTCAAGATCACCACGGTGGAAGGCGTCTCGACGCTGCAAGTCAGTACCGAAGGTAACCTGAACAAGGCCGGCGGCCTGGCGAACGCGGATGTCACCATCAAGCTGGAAGGCAACGACTGGTCTCATACGAGCATCAACTCGCTGATCAGCGGTGCCGACCCGACCATCAAGATCGATCACACCGCTTAAGCCTGCGTTCATCGGCCGCCCAAGCGGCGGCCGATGTACATTAACGGCTCGTCACTGGCTCTGTGGGACGGTTGCACCGCATACTCGCGCCCATTACCCACCGTTAGCCTGTGTTGATGGCTGCGGGCTTCATTGCTGAGGGATTGTTATGTTTTATGTGCAACGTGATGCCCACGGCGGGCTGATTCGCGTAGAGGCCGCGGCCTTCGCCGAATCAACGGAAACGCTGCCAGCCGATCACCATGAGATTCAGGCGTGGTACGCCAACACGCTCGTAGAGACCAGCCTGAATCAGCTCAAGCAAAGCGACCTGGAGATGATTCGGGTTCTGGATGACTTGATCCAGGTGTTGACCAGCAAGGGCGTGATTCGCGTCACCGACCTGCCGCCGGCGGCCCAGGCCAAACTGTTGGATCGCAACCAGGCGCGGGAAGCACTCGGCGGGCTGAACAGCTTGATCAACGATGAAGAAACCGGGCTGATCTGAGGCCCCATACAGTCGCCGCTGCCTCAGCAGCGGCGACTCGCATTACTTCCAGGGCGCCGGCTCGCCAAACAACTGCCCCTGCACGCCGAAAATACCCATCGCGCTGATCACCGCCAACTCACCCTCAGTCTCCACACGCTCAGCGATCAGTGGCAGGTCAATGCTGTGTGCGGCACGCTGGATGGCTTCGATAAACAGGCGTTTGTCGCTCTCTTGGTCGATGTCGCGAATGTAGCTGCCGTCGATCTTCAGGTAGGCCAGGCCCAGGCGCGCCAGGTTGCCGATCATGCTGAAGCGCCCGCCGAAGCGCTGCAGGCTCAAGGAGAAATTGAGTTCGCGCAGGCGGTGGGTCAATTGCTCAAGCACCGCTTGTTCCGGCAGTTGCTCTTCGCCGATTTCCAGGGTCAGCCGTGGGCCAAGGTTGGAGTGTTGACGCAACAACTCGAACACTCGATTCAGGGCTTGAGGGTCGGCAAAGGTCGCGGCCGACAGGTTCAGCGCGAGGGATTCGGTGTGGCCGGCCATCTGCTTGAACACCAGCTCCAGCATCATGCGGTCAAGGCGCGCCGACCAGCCGAAGCGCTCAAGCCATGGCAGGAAGCGCCCCGCCGCAATCGTCTGCCCTTGGTCGTCCTGCAGGCGTGACAGCACTTTGTAGTGCAGCACCATCTGCGGGTCGTGGCTGGCAACCACCGGCTGGAAATACAGCTGAAAACGTTGCTCGGTCAACGCACGGTCGAGCAAGGTATGCCAGGCATGATGGTCATCGCCAACACTGGCCGCCGCGCTATGGTCCAGGCACACCCAACCGGTGTCCCCTTGGGTCTCCGCCTGGGCCAGGGCCTGGTCGGCCAGTGTCAGCACGGCTTGCGGTGCGTCGCCATGGATGAACGGTGCCAGGCCGATGTAGGCGACCGGCGTGACATCGCTGGCACCCGTGGCTTGCAGGCTAAGCAGGACGTTTTCCAGGTTTTGCGCCAGCTGCAACGCCTCTTCGCGTACCAGCCCCGGCGCCAGCACGGCAAACTCGCCGCCGCGGATCCGGGTGACCAGGTTGTGGGTTTCCGGGTACGGCTCGCACTGACGCAACAGTTGCTCGCCCACCGCCTGCAGCAATTGGTCGGTGCGCTGGCCGCCCAGGCGCTGGTTGAGGCCGGCCAGGTCCTTGACCCGCAGGAGCAGCAAATAACCGGAGCTGGTCTCCTCCGGATTACTCACCCGGGCGTTGAGTTGCATCTCGAAATAGCGCCGGTTAGCCAAGCCGGTGAGGTTGTCCTGGTATGACTCGACCCGCAGCCTTTCACTGCGCTCGGCCTGCTCCTGAAACAGCGCCTTGAGTTTCTCCACCATCTGGTTCATCGCCTGCACCACACGACGTAACTCCGGGGTGCGCGGCAGTTCGGGCAAGCTCAAGAATTCCCGACGGGCAATCGCATGGGACTGCTTGACCATGTAGTCCAAGGGCTTCAATTGTCGGCGCAGCAACAGGGCTCCCAGCACGGCACTGACAGCGCCACACAGCAGCAGCCAGCCAAGGCTGCCAAGCGCACTTCGCCAGAGCTTGGCCAGGGCGAACATCGGATGGCTGACCACCTCGACCCGTGCCGCCTGCTCCCAGCCACGGTTGACCAGGGCGTCGCCACCCGCCGGCTCCAGGCCGATCAGGTTGACGAACCATTTGGGCACGCCATCGCTGTCGGGGGTACCGTTGCGTTCGACAATGACCTGGTCATTCTTCAGGTCCACCACGCGGATGCTGGCGTAGTAGCCGCTGTCGAAGATCGAGCTGACCAGTAACTCCACCATCGCCGGGTCATCAATGTTGGGGGTCAGCGACAGCGCCAATGCGGTCGCTGCGTCCTGCGCATGGGAGCGCAACTGGTTGACATATTGGGTGCGCGAACTCTCCAGGCTCACCATGAAGCTGCCGCTGAAGGCGACCACCAAAAACAGACAGATAGCGATCAATAGCTGTTTGAACAGAGACATCTGTACAGGTACTCCTAGTTGGCAGGCTCGGCTGGAAAGCCTTCCGCACGCATTTTTTTCAACACATCCTGCCAGCGTGACAAGCGTTTGGTATCACCGACTTTTTTGTCGCCCTTGGCGCCCGGCAACCATAAGCCTTCAGCATTGAAGGAATAGACGGGCAGCAAGTCGGTACGCTGGCTTGCGGGCTGGATCTCATCGGTAAGGCTGTCGAGCACCAGCGGCATCGCGTCCGGCGTCGAGTAATAGGTCAAGACCATGTGGGCGCGATTCTGACGCAACGCCTTGACGTAGGTAATGCGCAATTTGTCGCTGGCGACACCCAGATGACGCAAGCTGAAATACTTGGCGATTGCATAGTCTTCGCAATCCCCGGCGCCCTTCCACAGGGCTTCGATAGGGGTTTCCCAATAGTCCACCTGATGCCACAGGTCGATGTCTTCCACATAATGCATTTGCTTGTTGAAGAACAGGTTGACTACCTTAAGCTGCTCCTGCTCGCTGACTTGCTTCTGCGTCGCCAACAACCGTTGCCAGGCGTCAATGCGCTGCTGCCCTTCTCCCAACGGGCCGTACAGTGCCGTCGCTTTGCGGCTGATCTGGGAGAAATCCCAATCGGCATGCAACCCGCCAGGCAATAAGCCAGCCAGCAGCAGCACCGAAAAAAGCCAGCGCAGGACCCAAGGGGGAATAAAACGTACCGCCAAAGCGTTCAATCCGTAGAAGAAGACGGAGTAGCGTTGGATGGTGAAGGTTCGAATGGTAAAAAACAATGGCACGGTGCAATCACCGCAACAGTACGCATTTTTCCATCGCGACCGTAAGACGCAGCAAGCCACAAATGTGGGTCAAAAAGCAGCATTGTTGAGTCGCTTACAAGCCGAAACCTTGCCTGTTTGACAAGCTTGTGGACAAACTCTAGTGTGCATTGGATCCAATTAGCCACCTCACCCTGAAAAGGAGGATAGCGTAGTCGTGACGCAGAAGCCGAACCCTTTGAGCAGCATCCAGATCAGCGGGCCCATCCCCGCCCATCTCGCTCGCTCCGTGATTGAAGAAACATTGCGCAACGCCATCCTGGATGGCCGCTTGCCCTGCGGCACCGCCATGCGCCAACAGGAGCTGGCCAGCTTGTTCGGCGTTAGCCGGATGCCGGTGCGCGAGGCACTGCGTCAACTGGAAGCCCAGTCGCTGCTGCATGTGGTCACCCACAAAGGCGCGGTGGTGGCGCCGCTGATTGAAGACCATTCGGCAGAAACCTATGCGCTGCGCATCCTCCTGGAATCCGAAGCGCTGCGCTTGTCGATTCCCCTGCTCACGCCCGATGACATTGCTCAGGCTGGCGCCTTCATCGATGCGCTGGAACGAGAAAGTGACTACACCGAAATCGGCCGCCTCAATCGCCTGTTTCACATGGCGCTATATGGCAAGGCAGGCAATCAGCGGCTGCTCAAGCTGGTTGAGCATGGCTTGAATGAAGAGGAGCGTTTCCTGCGCTTCAACCTCGAAGCCATGGGCCTGGGCAAGACGTCCCAGGAAGACCACCGGGAACTGCTGGATTTGGTGGCGAAAAAGAAGATCGAGGAAAGCATCCTGACGTTGCGTAACCACCTCACCCGCGGCATGGAGGTGATTACGGGTTACCTCAGGAGTCTTGAGCAGAGCGACGATAAAACCTCGCTGTGAATGCCTCAGGGAACTGAACCTCCCCCTTCGACCACATAGCGCTGCGAAGCCACTTGGGTCGGGGGAGCTCCGTGCATCACGGCGGCGAAGTTCTTGCCCGGCGAAACATCAGTTAAAAATAACTATTCCAGCTTAATATTTAATATCCAAGGAAATTTCCCACACTTCATAGAACACACCAACTACAGCACACATTTATTTGCAAACTCTTATAAAACTAAAAACCGCTGAACACTCAATCAGATTATTGTTTTTTATTATCCAAACTCCAAATCTCCCAAACCAATAGCGTGAACTCGTGCTCGGGCGTCACTGTGAGTGGCGTTCCTTTAAATAAAACCTTGTGTTTTGTCACCGCGTGCGACCTTTTGAATAACGGCGCCAGCCTTAAGTATCGCTAATCCGCTATCAAGGCATCCGCGCGCGTGAAAACCAATGTTTATTTGTCGCTGAAGCAAAACGCTTTTATCAGGGAAGAGACAACGACTTATAGGCATCGACCATGTTCCAACACTCACACCTGCTTAAACAAAAAAAGCAGCAGTTGCACAGCCATCCATTATTCGTACAAATAAATACGCTGAAAAAGTTGCAGTTCTTTATGGAAAACCACGTGTTCGCCGTTTGGGACTTCATGACACTGACCAAGCGCCTGCAACATGACCTCACGGGTATGCGCCTGCCCTGGTTACCGCCAACGGACCCACAAGCGGCTCGCCTGATCAATGAAATCGTACTGGGCGAGGAGTCGGACGCGTACCCCGGCCACGGACATGGCAGCCACTTCGAGCTGTATCTGGAAGCCATGCGTGAGGTCGGCGCGAATACGGCGACCATCGAGCGGTTCATCAGCCTGCAACGTGACGGCCAGGATGCAGAAACGGCCCTGGAAAAAATCGATATTCACCCTGTCGTGGCCCGGTTCGTCACAAGTACGCTGCAGGTTGCCCTGAACGCGCCCACCCACTGCGTAGCCGCAGCCTTTCTGCACGGCCGCGAGAGCGTCATCCCGGCCATGTTCAAACGCATCCTGGAGAGCTGCGAGATAGCTCACCGCCAGGCGCCGACCTTTTGCTACTACCTCAAGCGCCACATGGAAATCGACGCCGAAGAGCACGGCCCGGCGGCGGCGCAATTGCTGCAACGCCTTATCCTCACCGACCCGAGTCGGGAGCAGCAAGCCGACAGTAGCGCCCTCGACGCTGTGGAAAGCCGCCTGGCGTTTTGGGACGGGTTGCACCTGCGCCTGTCGGAGGTGGGCGTATGAACCCTGCCGACTACCGCTCATTTGCCGACGACTGGGAGCGTCGCGCGACTATCCGCACGCGCCCGCGCCGCTTGCTGGAAAATGACCACAAGCTGATCTATCCCTTGAGCCGGCAACCCTTGGTGCTGAGCGCGACCTTTGTCGATCAATGCCCACAGCACCGGGATTTTGTCTTGTTGCAGACGTTCTACAAATTCATCAACGACGTGGTGATCTTTGAAACCGAGATCGTCGACAAGACCGCACGCAGCATTGCCAAGAATCGCTTTTCAGTGCCCTTCCCGCTCGCCTGTCGCTACGATGCCATGACCGTAGTCGTGGATGAGGATTACCACGCCCTCGTCGCCCTCGATTTCATGCAACAGACCGTCGAGATGACCGGCATCCCGGCCCTGGAACTGCCCGGGCAAATCGAGCTGAGCCGCGCCTTGCCAGCCGCGCTGGCACTGGCTCCCGAGCACCTGCGGGATGCCGTGGAACTGATCGCGGTGGCCATCGCCGAGAACACGGTGACCCATGACGTGGCGGCGTTTTCCAAGGACGACAGTGTCAAGCCATCCATCCGTGGATTGATGGCCGACCACTTGTGTGACGAAGGCCGCCATGCGGCTTTCTGGACGCGTCTGGTGCGTATTTATTGGCAGTCTGCCAACGCCTCGGACCGCGACTGCATCGCCCGGATCCTGCCGATATTTCTTCAGCATTACTTGACCCACGACCTGCAGAAAACCTTCGACCTGCAATTGATCGAGCACCTGGATATCAGTGACGGCACGCGCTCTGCGCTACGCGCTGAAGTGCAGGCGATGGGCTTTCCCATTACCCGCCAGCACCCACTGATGGGCAATATCATGGGGTTCCTGAATCACAGCGGCCTGCTGCAAACGCCGAGCGTGGTTCGGGCGTTGGATGCCTTTCTTCCGGTATCAGGAGGGCACCCATGAGGCACCTGAAGATTGGGCTGGCGGGCTCCAGCGCGGCATTGAATGAAATCAGCAAGACGCTGGAGCAATACGGTCATGGATGGGTGCGACCACAGGATGTAACCCACGTAGACCTGTTGATTGATGACGGTAGCGAGGAGGTTCCGCCAGACCTGACTTGCACGGCCTTGATGAGCTTGCGCCTGGGTATGGGAGCGTTGACCGACTACGGGCTGCCGATCCTGCAGTTCAGGTGTTACGGCCACTCACGGCGACTTCTGGCAACCCTGGACGTTGCCGGCGAAGCCTGTGGGAATGGTCAACGATTGCATCAACAGGCGGTCAGCAACCTGGTGGAATGGGTGGCCCAGCAGGTGAGTGGGTTCTCCCGGGACCCGGACCATTTCTCGCAGACGGCCGTCGCCTCCGATGATCCGGAACATGGACTGCAAGCGCTCGCATCGCTGGCGTACCTGCATCGCTTTAACCTGACAGCTGATTTGGCGCTGCGGCAACACGCCCAGGTGCCAATGATCGAGCGACTGGAAAACAGTCTTAAAACCTACGCCGAGCGGCCGGCGCTGAATATTGCAGGCCGCATGCTGAGTTATCGACAGTTGCATCGCAAGAGCCTGGCTATCCAGCAACGTCTTTGGCCTCTGCTTGGGCACCGCGACACACCGCCGGTGATCGGTGTCTGCCTGGGCAAGTCCCCAGAGCTGTACGCCAGCATCCTCGCGGTGCTGGCCTGTGGCGCGGTGTACCTGCCCCTGGAGCCAGGCCACCCGCTGCAACGCCAGCAAGTCATGCTGGAAACCGCCGGGGTCGCGGTGCTGCTGGATGACGGCAAGCATCCACTACGGGACGGTTTTTCTGCATTGGATGTGAGCACGCTCGACACCGCCGGTAACCCGCAGCTAATGCGTCGGCATCCATCCATGGACGCCCCTTGCATGGTGCTCTACACCTCGGGCACCACTGGCCAGCCCAAGGGCGTGCTGCTCAGCCAGCTCAATCTGGCGCATTTCACCGCGTGGTTCGGTGGCCATGTACAACTGAACGAACACAGCCGGGTTTTGCAGTTCTCGCCCTTGAGTTTTGACTCTTCGCTGATCGACATCTTCCCGAGCCTGATCGCGGGCGCCGAGTTGATCGTGCCCAGTGAAGACCAGCGACGCGACCCGCAGCAACTGGTGGAGCTGATCCGCCAAGAGCGCATCACTCACGCCTTCCTGCCTCCCGCGTTGCTGAGCATCCTGCCGCTGGATCAACCCCTGGGCCTGGCCCATGTGATCACTGGTGGTGATGTATGCGAACCCTATGTGATCGAGCAGTTGTCAGGGCAGTGTAGCCTGCACAACTTCTACGGGCCCACCGAAGCCACCGTGCTGGTGACCCACCGCACGTTGCTGCCAGGCGACAGTAACCGCAACCTCGGCACCCCCATCGCCAACAGCCAAGTGCTGATCCTCGATGGGCAACTGCAACCGGTGGATGAACAGGTGATGGGCGAGCTGTACATCGTCGGCCCTGGCGTCAGCTTGGGTTACCTCAACCAGCCGACGCAGACCGCGGAACATTTCGTGGAGCTGGGATTGCCCGACGGCCAGACCTTACGGGCCTACCGCAGCGGCGATCTGGCGAAGTGGACGGAAAACGGCATCGAACTGGGCGGGCGCCGAGATCAGCAAGTGAAGATCCGAGGCTTCCGGGTCGAACCGCAAGAGATCGAACATTGCCTGCGCAGCAGTCAGCTGTTTCGCCAAGTGGCGGTGGTGATTGATCGCGACCGACGAATCCTGGCCTTTGTCGCTCAGCCCGAAACACCAGACGCCCTGGCTGGACTGAAGCAGCACGCCCGACAAACACTGCCGGACTATCTTCGGCCAACCCTGTGCACAGAGCTTGCGAGCATGCCGTGCACGCCCAACGGAAAAGTCGACCGCCAGGCATTGCTTGCGCTACCGACGCAACCGCTGCCGGCCATCAATCACGGCGAACCGCACACGCCAATGCAAGTGCAGTTGCTCAACCTGTGGAGCGAGTTGCTCGGCGTGCCAGTCACGCAACTGTCGACGGACGACAGCTTCTTCAATCTTGGCGGCCATTCCATCCTCCTGTCGACGATGTTGCTGCGTATCCGCGAGCAGTTCGGGCGCAGCCTCTCCCTCAGCCGTTTTTTTGAGACACCCACGGTCCGCACCCTCGCCACGCTGATGGGTGACGACGTCCCACGCGAAGCACCGACCGGTCAGGCAACCCGGGATGCGCTGCGTGAGCTGCATTTGCAGACACTGCCAGCGGACCGGGCGGGGGAACGTCGTAAAGTGATCGTGACCGGGGCCAACAGTTTTCTCGGGGTGCATATCGTCGAGGCGTTACTGGCCGAGGGCGCACTTGAAGTGGCGTGCCTGGTGCGCGAGCACCCCGGACATTCGGCGACCGAGAGGTTTGCCGAGGCGCTGCGCGAGTACCGCCTGGAACACCTGGACCTGAGCCGGGTGCGGGTGTATGCCGCCGACATCAGTCAGCCGCGCCTTGGCTTGGCCAGCGAGGCGTATGAGTACCTCGCCGGGGCGTTCGGCGTGTTGGTGCACAACGCCGCCCACGTCAATCACGTGATGGACTACGCCACGCTGGCCAAGGACAACGTCGAACCGGTGCTGGAATGCCTGCGTCTGTGTGAAACCCGGTGCAAGAAGGTCTTCAACTTTATCTCGACGCTGTCGGCGGCCAGTAGCATCGACGCACAAGGCCAGGTGCTCGAGACGCTCGCCGCCGCCACCCCGCCGATCTACATCCAGAACGGCTACAACCTGTCCAAATGGGTCGCGGAACGCTTGCTGGGGCGCGCTGCCGGGCAAGGTGCCTGGGTCAATATCCATCGCCCCGGGAACATCAGTTTCAACAGCCGCAGCGGTGTCTGCGAGCCACAGAAAAATCGCCTGATGTTGATGCTCAAAGGCTCACTCCAACTGGGCCTGGTGCCCCGCCTCAAGCTGAATTTTGACCTGATGCCCGTGGACTTTCTTGCCCGGTTTGTTGCGTTCCACAGTGGCCGCCGTGGTGATGGAGGAACCGTGTTCAACCTGCACAACCCGCAGCCCTTGAGCTGGGAATCCTACGTCGAGGCCTTCCGCCAGGCAGGCCATGCCTTCGAACTGGTGAGCGTCGCCCGCTGGCAACGTCACCTGCACACGGTGGATAACCGCAATGCATTGTTCGGCGTACTGGGTTTCTACCTCAATGGTGTGGGCGAGGATATCGGCGATACCTCAATGATCCGGCATGACAACGCACGACGTGGCGTCGAGCAGATGGGCACGCACTACCCCGAGAAAAATCCGGCGCTGTTACGCATGGGCTGCGAGTACCTCAAGCGCATTGGCTTCCTGCCATCAAGCGCTCAACTGAAGGAAACCCTATGAAACCCGATACGTTGATTCGCAACCCTTGCGGCAAGCCTGTTGTGTCTTCAGTGACGGTTGCCTGTGATGCCGCCCGTGCGTGGGCGGTAGTCGGTGATTTTGCTGGCTTTGATAGGTTTATCCCGGCCTTGTCCCACATCGAAATGACCGGTGCGGGCATCGGATCGCTGCGCAAGAAATGCTTCCACGATGGAAACCTGGTGGTGGAACAACTCAACAGCCGCGACGAGCGAGCCATGCACATGACTTGGACAACGATTTACAACACGTTGGGCGTGGCACGGCTGTGGGCAGCCATGGGTGTCGAACCGTTGGGAGCGGGCTGTTCACGGGTGACCTGGACGATCATCGCCGAGCCGGTTGAACCGGGTGTGGAAGGGTTTGAGCCGTTTGTGCAGGCATTCGCCGACAGCGCGCTGGAGAATGTGCGAGCGATGTTTGGCTAAACCTGTAGGCGCGAGCTTGCTCGCGAAAAACGAATAGGCAAAACGGGCTATCTGTTAGCACTGCGTTAGCGTTGACGTTCTTCGCGAGCAAGCTCGCTCCTACAGGTGAATCATCAGATTTTGAAACTGTCGACCAACTGCTTCAGCCGGTTGGCCTGTTGAGACAACGCGTCGCAATCCTTCAAGGTTTCGTTGAGGTTGGCCACGCCTTGCTGGTTCAGCAGGTTGATCTGGTTGATGTCGACATTGAGAGTTTCCACCACGGCGGTCTGCTCCTCGGTGGCGGCTGCTACCGACTGGTTCATGCCGTCAATCTCGACGATCCGCTGAGTCACGCTGACCAGGCGCTCACCGGCCTGGTTGGCGACCTCGACGCTTTCTTCGCTGGAGGTCTGGCTGGCGTTCATCGTGGTCACGGCCTCACGCGAGCCAATCTGCAGCGAGGTGATCATTTTGTGGATCTCTTCTGCCGACTCTTGAGTGCGGTGCGCCAGGTTGCGGACTTCATCCGCCACCACGGCAAACCCACGCCCGGCTTCACCGGCACGCGCAGCCTCAATCGCAGCATTAAGAGCCAGCAAGTTGGTTTGCTGGGAGATGCCTTTGATCACATCCAGGATGTGGCCGATGTTGTCGGTGCTGGCGTTCAGGGTTTCAATCTGTGTGCAGGACAGGCTGATTTTTTGCGAAAGCTCCGACATCGCCAGGATGGTTTTCTCCACCACCTTGCGCCCGTCATCAGCCTGCTCGCTGGCACCGCTGGCGTGTTGCGAAGCGTCTGCGGCGTTGCGCGCGATTTCCTGAGTGGCAGCACCCAGCTCGTTGATTGCCGCGGCCACGCTGTTGGTGCGGGCGCTTTGTTCGTCGGAACCGACGATCGACGCGTTGGACGAAGCCATTACACGCTGGGACAGGTCGTGTACCTGGCGGGTGGCCGAGGAAACTTCGGAAATTGACGCGTGAATACGCTCGACGAATTGGTTGAAGGCACTGCCCAAGTCACCGAACTCGTCCTTGCTTTCCACGGTCAGGCGACGGGTCAAGTCACCCTCGCCCTGGGCAATGTCCTGCATGGCGCGACCCATGGTGGTCAGCGGACGCATCAAGACCTGGATCAGCAGGCTCAGGAACACCGCGATAGCAGCAACCGCAATGAACATGGCGATCAAAGCCGAGGTGCGGAACTTGCCCAGCGGTGCGTAGGCTTTATCTTTGTCGATCGACAGTCCGATGTACCAATCTGCATTCGGCAACCCGCTGATCGGGGTGAAGGACAGGATCCGTTCCTGGCCATTGAGGACCACTTCCTGGCTGACCTTCTCAATGCGTACGTGGGTGCCCGGGTAGATGTCCTTGAGGTTCTTCATCACCTGGTCCTGGTCCGGGCTGACGATCACCTGGCCGTCACCGCTGACCAGGAAGGCATGGCCGATACCGCCGAAATCCACCGAGTTGATGATCTTCACCAGGGTTTGCAGGCTCAGGTCACCGCCAACCACGCCAAGCAGTTCGCCATTCTTTTTCACCGGCATCGCGATGGTCACGATCAGCCCACCTACCGCTGCCATATAGGGCGGCGTGAGCATGGTCTTGTCGGCGGCCACGGCTTGTTTGTACCAAGGGCGCTGACGAGGGTCGTAGCCATCGGGCATTTTGGCGTCGGGACGCTGGGTGAACACGCCGTTGGTTGAACCAACGTAGGTGAACTGGAAGTTGGAGGTAAATGCCGACTGGTCGACCAACCCCGGTAGATCGGCAGCGCTGCCTTGGTGGGCTATGTTTTGCGCCAGGCTTTCCAGTACCAGTACCCGGCCGCTGAGCCAGTTCTGCACACTGCTGGCGGTCAGCTCACCGGACTGCTGGATAGACGATTCCAGGTTTTGCCGGATCGTGTTGCGCTGCAGGTAGTCGTTGTAGAACGTGAATAACGCGAAGGCCAGAACCACTACGCCTGACGCGGCCAACAGAATTTTATGACTGAACTTGAGATTCATTTCATTGACTTCTTTTTGCCAAAAGGGGGTGAGCGTGCCGGATGCAACATTCCATGTAACGGGATAGGCAGACTCTGCGACTGCTCTATTTCGGTGCACGCATGGCTCGTCAGGCTTTCGGCCAACTCAGGATAAATCTTAGGAATTTGTGAGAAGCATCTGCTTTTAGCGTCAGAAGCCGACCAGCGGTAGGCCCCTGGCGTGAGGAGTTGCAAATTTTTTCAGCCTTGCCGACAATGCGACTAATTATCATTTGTGACGCTTTGCCAGGCCGCGTGAATGCCCTCCTCCGAGTACGCAGTACAGACGCTTTACAGCAACCATCATGGCTGGCTGAACACGTGGCTGCGCAGCCGTCTGGGTAATGCAGCCGATGCGGCGGACCTGGCCCAGGACACCTTTGTGCGCCTGCTGCAAAAAACCGAACGCTTCGAACTCAAAGCTCCTCGGGCCTTCCTGCGCACCATCGCCAGGGGCCTGGTGATCGATCATTGGCGCCGCGAAGAAATCGAGCGCGCGTATCTGGAGTCCATCGCGCATTTGCCCGAAGCCTTGGCACCGAGTGCTGAAGAGCGTGCGCTGATTCTGGAATTGCTGGAGTCCATCGCCCGGCTTCTGGACGGGCTCAAGCCCAAGGTACGTAAGGCGTTTCTACTGGCTCAGTGCGACGGGCTGACTTACAAGCAGATTGCACAGCAGATGGGTGTGTCGCTACGCTCGGTGGAACGGTATGTCGCCGAGGCGCTGTATCACTGTTATGTGCTGCGGTATGAGGCATGACCCCGATGGATAACGCGGCGCGCTCCGGGCCCGACCCGCAGGTGGTCAAGCAGGCGATCAGCTGGATGCTGCGCTTGCGCAACAATCGCGCGAATGTCCGCCTGAAGGCGCAGTGCGAGCACTGGCGTGAGGCTCATCATGAGCACGAGGTGGCCTGGCAACGTGTGCAGGCCCTGCAGCATGAATTGAGCAGCCAACTGGCGGCGATTCCCGGAGCCCATGTGGCGCTGGAGAACAGTGCCCAACGCCTTGGTCGCCGGCAAGCATTGAAGGTGTTGTCCGGGGTGCTGTTGATGGGTTCGGCAGCCTGGGTCAGCCGAGACCTCACCGGCTGGCAGCGTTGGACCTCGGACCTGGCTACCACCACCGGCGAGCGTCGTAGCGTGCAACTGCCGGATGGCACACGTCTGCAGCTCAATACCGACAGCGCAGTGGACCTGAACTTCAACCCGCAGCAGCGCCTGATCACGTTGGTACGCGGGGAAATCCTGGTGACCTGCGGCGTTGCCGCGGCCACACCGCTGCTGGTTCGCACTCGCCAGGGCTTGTTCGAAGGCATAGACGGGCGGTTTGTGGTTCGCCAGGACAGCGATTGCACACGCTTGAGCGTCGCGTCAGGCAACGTGGCGATTCATTCACCGCATACCGCCGACGGCCTATTCACTCAAGTGCATGCCGGAGAAAGCTACCTGGTGCGTCAGAACGGGGCCGTTCCCGCGCCGCCTTTGGATATGGATACCGGGGCCTGGGCCGACGGATTGATCGTCACCCGCAACATGCGTCTTGCCGATTTCCTGGCCGAGGTGGGGCGCTATCGCCAGGGTTATCTGGGCTGTTCAAGTGATATCGCAGACTTGCGCTTGTCTGGTGTTTTTCGCCTGGAAGACACTGAGAAGCTGTTGGCAATCCTTCCGCAGACGCTGCCCGTGCGCCTGCGCTATCGCACACGCTGGTGGGTGAGCCTGGAACGCCAGGCCTGATTTATTTTTGGCGGCTTTTTTCCGTGAGTCCGGCTTAGACAGTAAGCAATTCAATCTGCCTTCAGCGACCTCTACGGATCTCGATAATGACTGTGCGTTTTTTCAGTAACTCACCCTCTTCCTACCCTTTGCTCGGTAAAGCCGTACGTGCCGCGTTGCTGTCGACCACGATGGGCATCGGCTTGCTGCCGGTGGCCGGTGTCGCAGCTGATAGCGGAGTCGAGCGTATCAGCCAGCGCTATGACATCCCTGCAGGCGCGCTGAGCGATGTGCTCAATCAGTTTGCCCGTCAGGCAGGCATCACCCTTTCCAGCACGCCTGTGCAGACTCAGGGCCGCCAGTCTCCTGGACTGCACGGGGAGTACTCTGCCAAACAGGGCCTGAGCCAGTTGCTCAGCGGGTCAGGTTTGCAAGCCCAGGCCCAGGACGACGTGAGCTTCGTATTGCAGGCCCAGCCCGAGAACGAGGCGCTGACCTTGCCGACCACCGACATCAAAGGCTTCGCCCTGGGTAATGCCTTGGGCAGCATGGAGGGCTACAACGCGACTCACAGCCAGATCGCCACCAAGACCAGTACCACGCTGCTGGAAACGTCCCAGACGGTTTCAGTGGTGACCCGCGAGCAGATGGATGACCAAGGCTCGCAAACCGTTGCCCAGGCGATGCGTTACACCCCTGGCGTGCTGACCAACCCGTATGGCGCCACTCACCGTTATGACTATGTGGCGATGCGTGGCTTCAACGACGGTTCGGTGGATAACATCTACCTCGACGGTTTGAAATCCATGGGTGACAGCGGCACCTACAGCACCATGCAGGTGGATCCGTATTTCCTCGAGCGCGTGGACATTCTCAAAGGCCCTTCATCGGTGCTCTACGGACGTAGCTCGCCGGGTGGGCTGGTGGCGTTGACCAGCAAGAAGCCGCTGTTTGAGCCGTACCATCAGGTGCAAGCCACCGTCGGTTCCCAAGGGCAGCGAGGCATGGGTTTCGACTTCAGCGGCCCGGTGGATGACGACAAACGTATTGCCTATCGACTGACAGGGCTTGCGGACAAGTCCGACACACAGTTCGATCATGCCAAGGAAAAACGCTACGCACTGGCACCCACCTTGAGCATCGACTTTACCGATGACACGTCCCTCACACTCCAGGCTTATCTGCAGCATGATCCCGACGGTGGCTACCACGGTGGCATGCCGGCAGATGGCGCGTTGCATCAGCGCAATGGCCAGCGGATCTCCAACCACTTCTTCGAGGGTGAGCCGGACATTGATGGGTACAAGCGTGATCAACAGTCGTTCGGCTACCAGTTTGAGCATCGCTTCAATGATGTTTTCACCGCGCGGCAGAACTTTCGGTATCTGGATTCCAAGGTCCGGCTGGACCAGGTGTATGCCTATGGCTGGACCACGCCCACCAGTAATGAACTGAATCGCTACTATTCAGGCGGTGACGAAAAGCTGCATGCGTTCATCATCGACAACATGCTGCAGGCTGAATTTTTTACCGGTGCGACCAAACATACAGTGTTGATGGGAGCGGACTATCAACGGCGCAAAACCGTTGTGGACTGGAGCAGCGGCTCTCTTGCGCCGATCAACGCGTTTAATCCAGTGTATGGCAACTCGCAGATCAGCTTTTACAGTCCAATCAGTTATCTGCGTCGGCTTGAGCAGACTGGTGTTTACCTGCAGGACCTGATTGAGATGGACAAGTGGCGGTTCTCCCTTGGGCTGCGTCAGGACTGGGTCGAGACCTCCGATGAAAACCGCATTGCTGAAGCGGAACGGCCGCTGGGCACGGAGATCAGTGATAAACGTACCAAGCTGACCGGGCGTGCAGGAGCGCTTTATCTGTTTGATAACGGTCTTGCGCCCTACGTCAGCTATTCCGAATCTTTCAACCCGAACTCCTATTCGGACAGTGCTGGCAATCCCCTGGCACCCACCGACGGTACCCAATGGGAAGTCGGCTTGAAATATCAGCCACCGGGTACCGACAACCTGTTCACCGCTTCGCTGTTCCGTATTGATCAGGAAAACCTGGCGACCAAACTGCCGCAGGAAAACTTCTATCGCGCCGTAGGTGCTGTGCGCTCTCAGGGCCTGGAGCTGGAAGGGCATATGCAGCTGACTGACAATCTCAAGTTGCTGGGCAGCTATACCTTCACTGACATCAAATATTCAAAGTCCATGGTCAGCACGTTGAGTACAGCGGACAACGTGATCGAGAACAAGGGTAATTCGCCGACCCAGGCGCCGCGTCATATGGCCTCGGTGTGGGCGGACTACAAATTCGACAGCGGCGCCCTGGATGGCCTGCGACTCGGCGGTGGCGTGCGGTATGTCGGCTACAGCTGGGCGGATGCGGAGAACACCATGAAGGTGCCCGCCTACACGCTGTTTGATGCCTCGATGGGCTATGACCTGGGCAAGGTGGGCTTGAAGGGTGTGGATGTGCGCCTAAATGCCAACAACCTGACGAACGAGTCTTACGTGGCATCGTGTGCCAGCCTGAACTTCTGCTACCTGGGTGAAGAGCGCAACGTCAGTGCGACGGTGAGCTACCAGTTCTAATTTCTCTCGATTCATCCAAAGCCAGTTCCTGATTCCAGGCGCTGGCTTTGTCGTCTTTGCAGGAAACCTTTATGCGTGCATTGCTGGTTTTATTTCATCGCTACATCGGGTTGGCGACGGCGTTGTTTCTGATGATGGCGGGGATTACGGGAAGCCTGCTGGCATTCAATCATGAGCTGGATGAATGGCTCAATCCAGGGTTCTATGCAGCGACAGCCAAGGGCCGTGCATTGCCGCCAGGCGAACTGGTGGATACGTTGCAGAGCCAGCATCCCAAGCTGCAAGTCTGGTACATGGAGTATCCACAAGAGAGCGGCCATACGGCTATGTTGGCGGCAGTTGCCAGAAACGATCCGGCGACGGGCAAACCCTTTGATGAACCTAATCAGGTTTTCTATCTCGATCCGGTCAGTGGGGAAGAAATGGGGCGGCGCTTTTGGGGCGCGTGCTGCTTTCAGCGTGAAAATCTCATCCCATTCATTCTGGAGTTTCACTACAACCTGACACTGCCGGGAAATTGGGGTTTGTGGCTGATGGGGTTGGTGGCGATTGCGTGGGTGTTCGATTGTTTTATCGCGCTGTGGCTGACCCTGCCGAGAGGCAAACCTTTCTGGAAGAAGTGGTCCACGGCTTGGAAGATCAAGGGCGGTCATGCTTACCGGTTGAACTTCGACCTGCATCGGGCAGGCGGCTTGTGGCTTTGGCTGTTGTTGCTGCCGATCGCGGTCAGCAGCGTGGCGATGAATTTGCCGAGTCAGGTGTTCAGGCCTGCTGTGTCGCTGTTCTCACCGATAGAGGCCAGCGTCTATGAAGCCCGTGGCAGGTTACCGGCCGAACAATTGGGCGTGACGCAACTGAGTTATCAACAGGCCTATGAGCGGGCGCTGGAGGAAGGCAAGCGGCTAGGGCTGACGACAGCAATTGGAGAGCTGTATTACAGTTTTGAGTACAACTTTTATGGGGCTGGTTTTGGGCAACATGATACGGAGGCCCATGGGAAATCCTGGTTGTTTTTCCATGGGACGGATGGGCGTTTATTAGGAAAGGAAATAGCAGGGGAAGGTACGTTGGGAGAGCGCTTTTATCGGCTGCAACTGCCGATCCATGGGGGCAGGATCATCGGGCTGACCGGGCAGGTGTTGATTGCGCTACTGGGGGCTGTGATCGCGATGTTGTCTGCTACCGGGATCTACATCTGGTGGCGCAAGCTATTGGCCAGGCGAAGCGGTAAGACACGTAAGGGTTGAGCAGGGACTGTTTGTAGTTTACGAGGCCCCTAAACGACAAAACCCCTGTCTGCGTTCACAGACAGGGGTTTCGGAATTC
>NZ_JAIWYM010000005.1:0-310636 GCF_020515595.1 Pseudomonas sp. MWU16-30323 | reverse complement strand
AGTGGTGGGGCAAGAGCGTTTTGCTTACTTTTGCGCTGTTCAAAAGTGAGCCGCCGTAAGGGCGGAACCAACAGCGGCCGTTACCTAAATAACGGATATACACACACCCCAAAAAAAGCCCCCCCATTGGCCAAACCAGTCAACCAAGTTGAAAGCTTTGACCATTGCCCACCCACCGCTCTAGAGCGACTATTTCATCGGTCTACGTACCCATCCTGAAAATAAGAAAACACAGGGATTTGAAGCGATGCGTGATTACTCGGCTGCCACCACCCAGTTCAACTACCAACACACCGTCGACACCGCCTTGTCGGGCAACCTGCAGGCCCTCAACGCCTGCGTCGAATGCTGCGACCGCCACGCCTTACCCGGCCGCATCGCGCTGTTCTGGGAGGGCAAGGACGGCCGCAGCGCCACCGTCACCTTCACCCAATTGCAGGACCAGGCCGCACGCTTCGCCAACTTCCTCCTGGCCCAAGGCGTAAAGCGCGGCGACAAGGTAGCAGGCCTCCTGCCACGCACCGCCGAGTTACTGATAGTGGTACTCGCCACCTGGCGCATCGGCGCGGTCTATCAGCCGCTGTTCACCGCCTTCGGCCCCAAGGCCATCGAACACCGCCTGAACACCTCCGGCGCAGCATTGGTGGTCACTGACGCCGTGAACCGCCCCAAACTCAATGAAGTGGCCGACTGCCCAACCATTGTCACCGTCGCCGGCCCCAACGGCGAAGGCATCGTGCGCGGCGATTTCAGCTTCTGGGCCGAACTGCCCAACTATTCCAACCTCTGCGAACCCGTATTGCTGGGCGCCGACGACCCGTTCCTGCTGATGTTCACCTCCGGCACCACCGGCCCGTCGAAAGCCCTGGCCGTGCCGCTCAAGGCAATCGTCGCGTTCCAGAGCTACACCCGCGACGCAGTCGACCTGCGCCCCGAAGACGCGTTCTGGAACGTCGCCGATCCGGGTTGGGCCTACGGCATCTATTTCGGCGTGACCGGCCCCTTGTCCATGGGCCATCCGATCACCTTCTACGACGGCCCGTTCACCCTCGAAAGCACCTGCCGCGTCATCAACAAATACGGGATCACCAACCTCACCGGATCGCCCACGGCCTACCGCCTTTTGATTGCCGGCGGCGAGCAGTTCGCCAAGTCGATCAAGGGCAGGCTGCGCATTGTCAGCAGCGCCGGCGAGCCATTGAACCCGGAAGTAATCCGCTGGTTCGCCGACAACCTCGGCGTGACCATCCATGACCATTACGGCCAGACTGAATTGGGCATGGTGCTGTGCAACCACCACGGCCTGGAGCATCCGGTGCACGTGGGTTCCGCCGGCTTTGCCTCGCCAGGCCACCGCATCGTGGTACTGGACGATAACCATCAGGAACTGCCCGCCGGCCAGCCAGGCATCCTCGCCATCGACCGCGAACAATCGCCGATGTGCTGGTTCGCCGGCTACGACGGGGTCAAGACCAAGGCTTTCGTCGGCAAGTACTACCTCAGCGGCGACACGGTGGAGCTGAACCCCGACGGCAGTATCAGCTTTGTCGGGCGCAGTGACGATGTGATCACCACCTCCGGTTATCGAGTCGGCCCTTTCGATGTGGAAAGTGCATTGATCGAGCATCCGGCAGTGGTGGAAGCCGCGGTGGTGGGCAAGCCATGCCCGGAACGAACGGAGATCGTCAAAGCCTTTGTGGTGCTCAGCGAGCAATACCGCGCCGAGCCGGCCCTGGCCGAAGAGCTGCGCCAGCATGTGCGCAAGCGCCTGGCGGCGCACTCGTACCCACGGGAAATCGAATTTGTCAGCGAGCTGCCCAAGACCCCGAGCGGCAAGCTGCAACGCTTCATTTTGCGTAATCAGGAAATTGCCAAGGCCCAGGCGGCCACGGCGTGACCCACTCTTCAAGGAAACAGTGATGCAGATTGAGAACAAGGTTTTTCTGGTCAGCGGTGGCGCTTCAGGCCTCGGCGCGGCCACAGCCGAGATGCTGGTAGCGGCCGGTGCCAAGGTAATGCTGGTGGATTTGAACGCTGACGCCGTGGCGGCCCAGGCGCAAAAGCTCGGCGAGCAGGCCCGCAGCGTAGTCGCGGATATCAGCCAGGAAGCCGCCGCCGAAGCGGCGGTACAGGCCACTGTGGCGGCCTTTGGTGGTTTGCACGGGTTGGTCAACTGCGCCGGTGTGGTTCGCGGCGAGAAGATCCTTGGCAAAAATGGCCCTCACGTTCTGGCCAACTTCGCCCAGGTGATCAACGTCAACCTGATCGGCAGTTTCAACCTGCTGCGCCTGGCGGCGGCGGCTATCGCTGAAACCGAGGCGAATGCCGATGGCGAGCGCGGTGTGATCATCAACACGGCGTCGGTGGCGGCGTTTGACGGCCAGATCGGCCAGGCGGCCTATGCCGCCTCCAAGGGCGCGATCGCCAGCCTGACCCTGCCGGCCGCCCGTGAATTGGCGCGCTACGGGATTCGGGTGATGACCATTGCCCCCGGCATTTTCGAAACCCCGATGATGGCTGGCATGACCCCGGAAGTGCGCGAGTCCCTCGCCGCCGGTGTGCCATTCCCGCCGCGCCTGGGCAAGCCAGGCGAGTACGCCGCGCTGGTGCGGCATATCATTGAAAACAGCATGCTCAACGGCGAGGTGATCCGTCTCGACGGTGCCTTGCGCATGGCGGCCAAATAAGGAGATTTTTCATGACTGATCCCATCGTTATTGTCAGCGCCGTACGCACCCCAATGGGCGGGTTCCAGGGCGATCTCAAAGGCCTCACCGCTCCGCAACTGGGCGCTGCGGCGATTCGTGCGGCGGTCGAGCGCGCCGGTATTGCTTCCGATGCCGTGGATGAAGTGCTGTTCGGCTGCGTACTGCCCGCCGGCCTCGGCCAGGCACCTGCACGCCAGGCGGCGCTGGGTGCAGGCCTGGATAAATCCACCCGTTGCACCACCCTCAACAAGATGTGCGGCTCGGGCATGGAAGCCACGATCCTGGCCCATGACTCGCTGCTGGCGGGCAGCGTGGAAGTGGTCATCGCCGGTGGCATGGAGAGCATGTCCAACGCGCCGTACCTGCTGGACCGCGCGCGCAGCGGTTACCGCATGGGCCACGGCCGGGTACTCGATCATATGTTCCTCGACGGCCTTGAAGACGCCTACGACAAGGGCCGCCTGATGGGCACCTTTGCCGAAGACTGCGCCGAGCACAACGGCTTTTCCCGTGAAGCCCAGGACGGGTTTGCCATTGCTTCCCTGACCCGAGCGCAACAGGCGATCACCGACGGTAACTTCATCGCCGAAATCGTTCCGGTGCAGGTCACCGTGGGCAAGGAACAGAAAACCATCACCCACGACGAACAGCCGCCTAAAGCCAAGCTGGACAAGATCGCCACCTTGAAGCCGGCCTTCCGCGAAGGCGGTACGGTGACGGCGGCCAACTCCAGTTCGATTTCCGACGGAGCGGCGGCGTTGTTGCTGATGCGCGAGTCTGAAGCGCACAAGCGCGGGCTCAAGCCGCTGGCGGTGATCCATGGCCACGCGGCATTTGCCGACGAGCCTGGCCTGTTCCCGGTGGCGCCGGTGGGGGCGATCCGCAAGCTGATGAGCAAGACGGGTTGGAACCTCGACGAAGTCGACCTGTTTGAAATCAACGAAGCCTTTGCCGTGGTCAGCCTGGTGACCATGAGCAAGCTGGAGATTCCCCACAGCAAGGTCAATATCCACGGCGGTGCCTGTGCCCTGGGCCATCCGATTGGCGCATCCGGCGCGCGGATCCTGGTGACCCTGCTCTCGGCCCTGCGCCAGAAAGGCCTCAAGCGCGGCGTTGCGGCGATCTGCATCGGCGGCGGTGAAGCCACGGCCATGGCCGTTGAATGCCTGTATTAAGGACCACCTATGCTCCCGAATGACGAACAACTGCAAATCAGCGAAGCCGCCCGGCAATTTGCCCAGGAACGGCTCAAGCCGTTCGCCGCCGAGTGGGACCGCGAGCATCGCTTTCCCAAGGAAGCCATCGGCGAAATGGCCGAGCTGGGCTTTTTCGGCATGCTGGTCCCGGAACAGTGGGGCGGTTGCGACACCGGCTACCTGGCCTACGCCATGGCCCTGGAAGAGATCGCCGCCGGCGACGGCGCCTGCTCCACCATCATGAGCGTGCACAACTCGGTGGGCTGTGTGCCGATCCTCAAATTCGGCAACGACCAACAGCGGGAACAGTTCCTCAAGCCCCTGGCCAGCGGCGCGATGCTCGGCGCTTTTGCCTTGACCGAGCCCCAGGCCGGTTCCGACGCCAGCGGTCTGAAAACCCGTGCCCGGCTGGAGGGCGATCACTACGTACTGAATGGCTGCAAACAGTTCATCACCTCCGGGCAAAACGCCGGGATCGTGATTGTGTTTGCGGTCACCGATCCGGCTGCCGGCAAGCGCGGTATCAGCGCCTTTATCGTGCCCACCGACTCGCCGGGCTACAGCGTGGCGCGGGTCGAGGACAAACTCGGCCAGCATGCCTCCGACACCTGCCAGATCCTGTTTGAGGACTTGAAAGTGCCGGTGGCCAACCGTTTGGGCGAGGAGGGTGAAGGCTATCGGATCGCCTTGGCCAACCTCGAAGGCGGGCGCGTCGGCATTGCCTCGCAAGCGGTGGGCATGGCCCGGGCGGCGTTTAAGGCGGCCCGGGACTACGCCCGCGAGCGGGAAAGCTTTGGCAAGCCGATCATCGAGCACCAGGCCGTGGCCTTCCGCCTGGCGGACATGGCGACGCAAATCGCCGTGGCGCGGCAGATGGTGCATTACGCCGCCGCCCTGCGTGACAGCGGCAAGCCGGCGCTGGTGGAGGCGTCCATGGCCAAGCTGTTTGCTTCGGAAATGGCCGAAAAGGTCTGTTCGGCAGCCTTGCAAACCCTCGGCGGTTACGGTTACCTGAGCGACTTTCCCCTGGAGCGGATCTACCGCGATGTGCGGGTCTGCCAGATTTACGAAGGCACCAGCGATATTCAACGCATGGTCATTTCACGCAATCTCTGAGGAGTATCTATGAGTTACGAAACCATTTTGCTGGACATCCAGGGCCGTGTCGGGCTGATCACTCTCAATCGCCCGCAAGCGCTGAACGCTTTGAACGCACAACTGGTCAGTGAGCTGAACCACGCGTTGGACAGCCTGGAGGCCAATCCGGAAATCGGCTGCATCGTGCTCACCGGCTCGAAAAAGGCCTTTGCCGCCGGCGCCGACATCAAGGAAATGGCCGAGCTGACCTACCCGCAGATCTACCTCGACGACCTGTTCAGCGACAGCGATCGCGTGGCTAACCGCCGCAAGCCGATCATTGCGGCGGTCAACGGCTTCGCCTTGGGCGGGGGCTGTGAATTGGCCTTGATGTGCGACTTCATCCTGGCGGGCGACAACGCCAAGTTTGGCCAGCCGGAAATCAACCTCGGCGTGCTGCCGGGCATGGGCGGCACCCAGCGCCTGACCCGCGCCGTAGGCAAGGCCAAGGCCATGGAAATGTGCCTGACCGGGCGCTTTATCGATGCGGTGGAAGCGGAGCGCTGCGGGATTGTCGCGCGGATCGTGCCGGCGGATGAGCTGTTGGACGAAGCATTGAAAGTCGCGACCCTGATTGCCAGCAAATCGGTGCCCATCAGCATGATGGTCAAGGAAAGCGTCAACCGCGCGTTTGAAGTGAGCCTGTCCGAGGGCGTGCGCTTTGAGCGCCGGGTGTTCCATGCGGCGTTTGCCACACTGGATCAGAAGGAAGGCATGGCGGCGTTTGTGGCCAAGCGTGCGCCGGAGTTCAAGGACAAGTAAACACTGTCCTGAAACGCTGAAGATCAAAAATGTGGGAGCGGGCTTGCTCGCGAAGACGGTGTTACAGTCACCCGATGCATCGACTGATCCACCGCCTTCGCGAACAAGCCCGCTCCCACATTGGTTCTGGGAATACCTGTTACAGCGGGTAGTTTTTCAACGCTCTGGCAATCACCATCCGCTGAATCTCGCTGGTGCCCTCGTAAATCTGGGTAATTCGCGCATCCCGGTAGTAACGCTCCACCGGGTAATCCTCCAGATAGCCATAACCCCCATGAATCTGCATCGCTGAAGAGCACACTTTCTCGGCCATTTCTGACGCAAACAGCTTGGCCTGGGACGCTTCCGACAGGCACGGCTTGCCCGCACTGCGCAGTCGGGCCGCGTGCAGGATCAGCAAGCGCGCCGCATTCAGGCGGGTTTGCATATCGGCCAGCAGGTTGGCCACGCTCTGGTGTTCAATGATTGCCTTGTCGAACTGCACCCGGTCACGGGCGTAGGCCAGCGCCGCTTCAAAGGCGGCGCGGGCGATGCCCAGCGCCTGGGCGGCAATCCCGATGCGCCCGCCTTCAAGGTTGGACAGGGCGATGGCCAGGCCTTTGCCGCGTTCGCCCAACAAGTTGGCTTCCGGCACCGTGCATTGGTTGAGGGTGACGGCGCAGGTGTCTGAGGCACGAATGCCCATTTTGTGCTCGGTACGGTCCACCACGAAGCCCGGGGTGCTGGTCGGTACGAGGAATGCCGAGATGCCTTTCTTGCCCAGGTCCGGGTCGGTCACCGCAAACACGATCGCCAGTTTGGCGCGCTTGCCGTTGCTGACAAACTGCTTGGCGCCGTTGATCACCCACTGGCCGTCCCGCAGTTCGGCGCGGGTACGCAGGTTGTGGGCTTCGGAACCGGCCTGGGGTTCGGTCAGACAGAAGCACCCGATGGCCTGGCCGCTGGCCAGTTCCGCCAGCCAGGTTTCCTTTTGTTCCTGTGAGCCGTAGTTGAGGATTGGCCCGCAACCGACTGAATTATGGATACTCATCAGGGCGCCGGTGGCGCCGTCACCGGCGGAAATCTCTTCCACCGCCAGGGCGTAGGCCACGTAGTCGACGTAGGTGCCGCCCCATTCTTCGGGCACGATCATACCCAGCAAGCCCAACTCGCCCATCTTGGCGACGAGGGCGTCGTCGATCCAGCCGGCCTTTTCCCAGGCCTGGGCGTGGGGCGCGATTTCGCCACGGGCAAAGTCCCGGGCCATGTCGCGAATCATTACCTGTTCTTCAGTAAATTCAATATCTTGCATGACTTAGTTCCCGTTCTTGTCGAAGTCGCGGAAGAAGCTTTCGACATGATCAGCCTCCAACGCCTGGAGGGTAGGAGGGTTCCAGCGAGGGGTTTTGTCCTTGTCGATCAGCAGCGCGCGCACGCCTTCGATCAAGTCGCCACGGGCGAACCATTGGCGGTCCAGGTGCAACTCGAGGGCAAAGCACTGCTCCAGGGGCAGGTGGCGTCCGCGGCGCAGCATCTGCAGGGTCACGGCCATGGCCAGGGGCGAGCGGGTCTGCATCAGGCTGGCGGTGGTCAGCGCCCAGTCATGGCTGTCGGCGACGGTGACTTGCTGCAATTGCTCGACGATGCTCGGCACATCCGGCAAGGCAAAAAAGTGGTCGATGGCCGGGCGCAGCGCCGCCAGTGGCGCGTCGGGCAATTGTTGCACCGCCAGGCCGGCCAGCAGGCCTTGCAGGTCCTTGAGCGGTGAGTCGTGCCATTTCAGGCGGTCCAGGCGCTGGTCGAGGTCGGCGAGCCTGGCGCTGTCGAGGTACCAGTCTGCCAGCCCGCAATACAGGGCATCGGCGGCGCGAATCTGCACGCCGGTCACCCCGAGGTAAACCCCCAGTTCCCCGGGAATACGTGGCAGGAAATAGCTGCCGCCCACATCCGGGAAATAACCGATGGCCACTTCAGGCATTGCCAGGCGGCTGCGCTCGGTGACCACCCGCAGGTCGGCGCCTTGTACCAGGCCCATGCCGCCGCCGAGGACGAAGCCGTCCATCAGCGCCAGGACCGGCTTGCGGTAGCGGTGAATAGCGAGGTCTAGGGCGTATTCCTCGACGAAGAAGTCTTGGTGGAGGGTGTCGCCGTTCTTGAAGCTGTCGTACAGCGAGCGAATGTCGCCCCCGGCGCAGAAGGCTTTTTCACCGGCACCGCGCAACACCACGGCATGCACCTCGGGGTCGTTGGCCCAGGCCTGCAAGTGCCGGCTGAGGCTGCGGACCATGTCCAGGGTAATGGCGTTAAGGCCGGCGGGTCGATTGAGGGTCAGGTGGCCTATGTGGTTGCGTACGTGCGCCAGGACCTCATCGTGTACGACCCCGGCGCTGCTTGCTTCGGATGAAACCTGAGCAGTCATCTCTAACTCCCTGCTTTTATTGTTCTTTATCAAGATGTTCGTAGGCGAACCATCTCGCGATCGTACCAGTGCAAATTTGCCCAGTACAAGTCGGAATCATGCAGGTCGTTTTTGCATTTTTGCCCTAGGGAGGATGCCGGCCCTAGCGTTGGAAAACCGCGCCGATCGTCCGTCGCCGGGCATAGCGTTCGCTGGCCTGGATCAGTTCTTCCAGTTCCTGCGGTGTCACGTCCAGGAACTGCTCGCGCTCGGCCAGGGCCTGCTTGAGGTCTTCGGCGCTGATGCCGGGATTTTCGATGGCCATTGGCATGAACTTCGGTGCAGCGGGTTCGCTGGCTCCCTTGGGATAGCGCGTGCGGGTTGCGTTGTTATAGGCCAGTGCGCAGGCCAGCAAGGCAGCGGCGCCCAGCATGACGGCGCCCAGTTCGTGCCAGCCCATGGCAATGGATGCGGGATCAGCCAGCACCAGGCTCATCGCCAGCCCGCCCGCAGGTGGGTGCAGGCAGCGCAGCCAGCAGATCAGGATGACGGTCATCCCGGCGGCCAGGCATGCGCTGCCCAATGTGCGTCCCAACACCCGGGCCACCAGCAGCGCAACGACCCCGGCACACAGGTAGCTGCCAATGATCGACCAGGGCTGGGCCAACGCGCCGGAAGACACCGCAAACAGCAGCACTGCCGAGGCCCCCAGCGGGCCTATAAGGTGCAACGCGACCTCCATACCAAACACCTGGGCGCACACCCAGACACTGACAAGTGTGCCTAACGCCATGCCAACGGCAGCACGACTCCATTCGGCGGGGCGGGTATTGATGGCAGCGGGTAACCAGCGAGCGAGCATTGACGGGCGATCCATAAAAAACGGGCAAAAAAAAGGCTTGTCTGGTTTCCCGGAAAAGCCTTTCAAAACAGTTCCTGCATTTGGGGGAGGAACCCGCGCAGTGTGCCAATCGGACAAGGTTGCCGCCAATGCATATTAATGCAGGTCAAGTGCAGTATTTTTGCAGTAAAGCGGCTCAACCGAAAGGTATCAGGCGGGTTGGGGGCGGCAGCGGGCTGCCGATCTTGCCCAGTACCCGATCATTGGTTTCCTCATTGATCAGCAGGTTCTGCACGTTTTCCCGCAGCGAGGGGTCGTTGGCCAGTGGCCCCTTGAGTACTACCAGTGCATCACGCAGTTCCATGAGCCGATCCAGTTTTGGTAGGGGGATATAACCCACATTCACCTGGTCGCGAGATAACGGCACAGCAGTGTCAGAAACGGCAGGGGCGGGCAATCGATGGTCGGACACAGAGCATTCCTCTAGATGAAATAAACGGCAGGGCTAAGTGCTGTTTAAAACGTATTTATTGTTACTGCGGCTGTTTCTTTAGTCGGGTACTTGGCGGTAGATGGCTTGTTGCTAGGTTCGTTGAGTTTTGTGTGAAAGCAACAGGAAGGCCCTGCGCCGAACCTTTGGTGCCTCTAAAAGTAATTAGAAGGTATTAAATAAATAACTCACTTTGCAGGCGAGTCTACAGTCGGTGACTTGGAGCGGGAAGGGGGCGTTGCATCGGCGCGTGCGTATAGATGCGTAGGATCTTTCTCGATAGTTACAATCCGGAAAGTTTCGAAAGTGTATGGATAAAGAAGTTTCTTACATGCACTTGGATTTATAACTACGGACTGTACTGGCGCGGGATAAGCGGTGTGTGCCGCTTATCCCATTGCCAAGTATCAAGGTTGCGCGGGTTTGGTCAAATGCAGCAGCACGTAGGGGTTCTTGTCGAACTGGCCGGTCAGCACCGGCTCCAGTGAGCGGATACGCGGATCGCGCAGTGCTTCGTAGTCCGCCTGGCTCATGATCAGCCAGGCAGGCGCCTGGATCGGCGCCAGTTCGGCGGGCAACTGGGTAAACAACGGCACCCGGTCGCAATCGAGGTTGACCATGAACTTGATGGCTTTCGCGTCCTTGCCCAGCGCGTGCAGCACCAGCGGCGCTTGTTGTTGCTGGATGAGCGTGTGGGCCTGGAGGGTAAAGGTGCGCGTGTCATACAGCCGGCGCTCCAGAGGCTCGACCATCACGATATAGGCGAGCCACACCGCAAGTACGGCAGTGAACGCCGGACCCAGGTAGCGCAGGCGCCGGTTGAACAGCAGTCCCAGCGCCAGAGCCTGTAGCGCGATCAGCAGCCCGAACACCGGATTGAGGCTACCCATCTGCTCAGGGAAGCGATGACGGGCCACGAACAAACCTGCGATCAGCAGCCCCGGAATGACCGTCCACAGCGCCAGCATCAGCCAGCGCAACCCGGCGAACAGTTTTCCGCGCGCTACCTGGAATGGATACGCGGCAATGATCGCCGCCATGGGCAGCATCGGTAGCACATAGCGGGCTTTTTTCGCCTGGGGCACCGACAGGCCGATCATCACGATCAAGCCGGCGGCCAGGCAATACAGCACCAATTTCAGCGCCGGGCCCTTGTCTTCGCGGCCGCCGGTAACAATCGCAATCAGCGCCAGTATGGCCAGTGGATAGGCAGGCGCGTAATTGCCCATGGAGCTGGCGAAGTAATACAGCTTGCTGCTGGAGCCTTCGGTGCCGTCCATGCGGCCGAGGAACTGCATGCGGATCACGTCCTGCATGAACGCCTCACCGCCACTGAGCTTGGCCAGCAACAACAACAGGCCGACACACGCCGCCAGCAACGCCAGCGCCAACAGGCCAAAACTGAACAACTGCCGCCATTGACGATTGATCAGGTAATAGCTGCACAGCATGCCGGTGGGAATCACCAGGCCGATGGGCCCACGGATCGCGAACCCCAGGATCAGCAGCAGGAACAGCCAGTGCAGGCGTTTGCCGGCGCCGAAGTGGTCATGGGCATAACCCAGGTAAAACACCGCCAGGGCCACGGCGGCCAGCATCTGGTCGAGGGACACCGCGCGGGTTTCGCTGATGAAGGTACTGCTGAGCAGCAGCACCGCAATGCTCAGCAATGCCCAGCGCCGGGAGTAGGGCGCGGTCAGCCGGTAGATCAGCACCACGATCAGTGCCGAGGCAATGGCCGTTGGCAGCCAGGCCGTCAGGCTGGTGACCTGCCCCAGGGGCAGGGACAGCAGCCAGGTCATCAGCGTCGAGGTGGCCAGGTAATCGGCATAAGGTTGCCCGTACGTTGTCGGGAAGAACCCCGGCCCATGGCGCAGCATCTCCTGGGCGAACAGCACGAAGCGCGAATCAAAACCGATGATGGCCTGGTTCCAGTTGCCTGCGATAAACAGGACCAGTGCCAGGAGCCCCAGCACCCAAGAGTGTCGGCGGATCGTCGGGTTGAGCAGGGGCGGATGGGCTTTGTCCACGTCTTAGGCTTCCTCGGCCTGAGGCACCCAGTTTTGCTGGGGGATCGGCAAGTTGCAGGAGTCGCCGCGGCCCATCGGGAAGTACTGGATGCCTTTGCGCGCCAGGCGTTCGCCGTCGTACAGGTTGCGACCGTCGAAGATCACCGGGGTTTTGAGGCGCTGCTGGATCAAGTCGAAGTCCGGTGCCTTGAACTGCTGCCATTCGGTGCAAATGATCAGGGCGTCGGAGCCGCTCAAGGTGGATTCCGGGGTGCCCATCAGCATCAGGCGCGGGTCATCGCCGTAGATGCGTTGGGTTTCCTGCATGGCTTCCGGGTCAAACGCGCGCACGTTGGCGCCGGCGGCCCACAAGGCTTCCATCAGTACTCGACTTGGGGCATCGCGCATGTCGTCGGTGTTGGGCTTGAACGCCAGGCCCCACAACGCGAAGGTCTTGCCCTTGAGGTCGCCCTTGAAGAACGCATTGGCACGTTCGAACAGCTTGCTCTTCTGGCGCTGGTTGATGGCTTCCACGGCTTCCAGCAGGTCGCTGGAGCAGTTGGCCGCCTTGGCGCTGTGGATCAGGGCGCGCATGTCCTTGGGGAAGCACGAGCCGCCATAACCGCAACCCGGGTAGATAAAGTGGTAGCCGATCCGCGAGTCGGCACCAATGCCCAGACGCACAGCTTCGATGTCGGCGCCCAAGTGTTCGGCCAGTTCGGCGATCTGGTTGATAAAGCTGATCTTGGTGGCCAGCATGCAGTTGGCGGCGTACTTGGTCAGTTCGGCGCTGCGCAGGTCCATGAAGATGATGCGGTCGTGGTTGCGGTTGAACGGTGCATACAGCTCGCGCATCACTTCGCGCACTTCTTCACGCTCGCAGCCGATGACGATGCGGTCCGGACGGCGGCAGTCGGCAACGGCCGAGCCTTCCTTGAGGAATTCCGGGTTGGAGACGATATCGAATTCCAGATGACGGCCGGCAAGGTGCAGGGCTTTTTCCATGTGCGCGCGCAAGGTGTCGCCGGTGCCGACGGGCACGGTGGATTTTTCCACCAGGATCACCGGGTCGATCCGGTGGCGGGCCACGGCATCGCCTACCGACAGCACGTATTTCAGGTCGGCCGAACCGTCTTCGTCCGAAGGGGTGCCCACGGCGATAAACAGCACTTCACCGTGTTCAACGGCGAGTTTCTCGTCATAGGTAAACGTCAGGCGACCGCCTTCGAGGTTTTCCTTGACCATGGCCGCCAGGCCCGGCTCGAAGATGCTTACGTGGCCCTGTTGCAGCAACTTGACCTTTTTCTCGTCAACGTCCATGCAGATGACATCGTGGCCGACTTCGGCCAACACGGTGGCCTGTACCAGACCGACGTAACCGCTACCAAATACACTGATTTTCATGGGGCATTCCTGGGACTTGTGGTGCTAGCACGACGAGAGTTGATAGTCAGGACTCCGAGAATGACCAAGGCCACGCCCGCAGTTTTTGAAACGGAAAAATGTTCGTTGAAGACCGGCAGGCTGGCAGCCAGCAGGTACACCAGCGCGTAGCTGATGCTGAGCAGCGAGTAGGCGCGCCCCAGCGGCAAATCTTTCAGTGCGCCGAGCCAGCAGAGCATCGACAGGGCATAGGCAATGATCGCCAGGATCACCACCCCCAGTGCGCCGAGGTCGATGGCGCCGGTGTTGAGTGCTGTCAGCCATTCAGTGGGCAGCGGCAGGCGCGTCATGCTCCAGCGCATGCCCAACTGGGCACCGCTCACCAGTGCAACGCTGCCCAGGGCCAGGGCAAAACCGCGAGCGCGACTCATACCTGGCGCCCCAGCAGCACTACACCGGCAATCACCAGCAGCACACCGAACCAATGGCGGCCATCGATGTGTTCGTGGAACACAAAGCGCGCCACCAGGGTGACCAATACAAAGTTGAGACTGAGCATCGGGTAGGCGATGCCGACTTCCAGGCGTTGCAGCACCAGCAGCCACACCAGCAAACCCAGACCCAGGCACACCAGCGCCGACCACAGCCACGGCGAACGCAGCTTCAAGGCCCAGCCATCCGGCTGGTCACGCCAGCTTTCAACTGCAAACTTCTGGGACACCTGGCCCATGCAGGTCAACAGGCAAGCGCCCAACAACAGCAGCAACGTGGTCATGGCGCGCTCTGCGGGAAGATCAGGATCACGATATTGCCCTGCTCGTAGCGCTTGCCGTCTTTGGGCAGCAGGTCCACTTCCTGGCGCTCGTCGTCACCCTTGACCCGCATCACCACGCCCACCGAACCTTGTTTACGCGCATCGCTCATCCATTGCTGGACGCTGGCGGCATCGATCTTGCGGTAAGCGGTGTCCGGGAAGGCGATGCCGTATTTCACTTCGCCAACGGTGTTGTAAAGCATCACTTCAGGCCGCTGCAGGCGCCACGACAAGGCCGATGCGGCACCGAGGTCGTTGCTCAGCAGGGCGGTGGTCGGCTGCAACTCCTGGAGGTGATCAATGATGAACTGGTCCGGGGTCTTGTTATAAACCACCGAGTGCGGCAACGCGGCCGGCACCAGCGCCACCAGCAACCAACTGCCCATTACCGGTGCGGCCCACATCTGCAATGGGCGTGCGGCTTGCAGCAGGTTGGCAATGATCCAGCCGAACAGGAAGACGAACACCAGCACCAGGCTTAAGGTTTCCTGGCCGTGCTCATACACCGGCTTCTTCAATTGGAACCAGGTCAGGGCCAGCAGCCCCAGCACGCCAATGACCAGGTTCAGCCAGCCATTGATGCGCAGTACGCGGCCACGGGCCTGGGCCAGTTTGTCGGCCAGGGTGTGCCCCATCAGCAAAGCGAGAGGCAGCAGGCACGGCATGATGTAGGACGGCAGCTTGCCCTTGGCCAGGCTGAAGAACGCCAAAGGCATCAGCAACCACAGCAGCAGGAAGGCGATTTTGGCGCTGCGCTTTTCCTGCCAGGCCTGTTTGGCGGTGGAGGGCAGCAACGCCACCCATGGCAGGCTGAACGCGACCATCAGCGGCAAGTAGTACCAGAAGGGCTCGGAGTGCTGGGCGTCTTCGCCGGCAAAGCGCTGGATGTGCTCGTGCCAGAAGAAGAAGTGCCAGTAATCCGGCTCCTGGGCATGCACCATCAGTGCCCAAGGCAGGCTTACGACAATCGCCACTGCCACGGCCACCAGGCCATAGGTGAGCAGTTCACGAAAGCGTTTTTGCCAGATCATGTAGGGCAGGGCGATCAGTACGGGCAGCAGCCAGGCAAGGAAGCCCTTAGTCATGAAGCCCATGCCGCAGGCGAACCCGAGCAGGGCCCACGACCCCAAGCGGCCACGGGGGGTGCTGCTGTCGAAGCAGAACCACAGGGCCGCTCCGGTCAGGTTGACCCAGAAGGTAAACTGCGGATCGAGGTTGGCGTAGCCCGCCAGGAACGCGACGCTGACGAAACTCATGTACAGCACGGCGCTGACCAGGCTCTTGCGCGGGTCGTTCCACAAACGCCGGGCCACGCAGTACACCAGCAGGATGCTCAAGCCAGTGCTCAAGGCCGAGGCGAAACGCACGCCGAACAGGTTCTGCCCGAAAATCGCCTGGCCCAGCGCGATCATCCAGTAGCCGGCCGCCGGTTTTTCGAAATAGCGAATCCCCATGAAGTGCGGCGAGGCCCATTTGCCGGTCAGCAGCATTTCCTGGCTGATCTGCGCATAGCGGGTTTCATCGGGGATCCACAGCCCATGGGTGGTCAACGGAATCAGGTAGAACACTCCGAAAGCCAGCAGGAGCAGGGGCAGGGCCCAGCGCCGGATCATGCCTTTTGCACTCCGAGCCAGCCTTCACGGCCGCTGAGCACGCCGCGCACCAGCTGTTGCTGGGGCAGGGTGGTCAGGTCGGCGGGCAACAGGTCGCCCAACGGTTTGAACTCGATGCCGCGCTGCCCTGCCTGGGCGAGCAACTGGCGAAAATCATTGGCCATCAGAATCCCTTCTACTTCTGCGTGGATCGTATAGACGTTGAGCTTCGACGGCTTGAAGCGGTCGAGGATGTAACTGTTGAAATCCTTGGCGGCCACCACCGGGCCTACGACTTCGTCGAAGGTCGGTATGTCCACCGGAATTTGGGGCGTGCCGGCACTGCCATCCGCCAGGGTTGGCCGGAACAGGCTGGTACCACGGCAATCGCTGTTGTAACGGAAATTGAACGCTTGCTTGGCTTGCACCACGCGCTCATCGGCACGCCAGCCGGCAGCGGCTGAACAGTCGATGGGTTCACCGAGGATGTCGTTCAAGGTGTCGACGCCACGGCGAATCTGCTCGATCAGCTGTGCATCGCTCCAGCGCCCGGTGTTGGCTTGCCAGCCATGGTGGTCCCAGGCGTGCAGCCCCACTTCATGCCCGGCAGCCTTGGCCTGGCGCATCAAGTGCCCCAGGTCGCGACCGATGGGTTTGCCGGGCCAGGCGGTGCCGGCCAGCAAAATGTCCCAGCCGTACAAACCGGCAGCGTTGGAGCGCAGCATCTTCCACAGAAATTGCGGGCGGATCAGGCGCCACAAGTGGCGCCCCATGTTGTCCGGCCCGACGCTGAAGAAGAAGGTCGCCTTGACCCCGGCTTCGTCGAGCGACTCCAACAACCGAGGCACCCCTTCACGGGTGCCTCGGTAGGTGTCGACGTCGATGCGTAGACCTGCCTGCATCAGCGCTTGTCCGCGATTTCGAGCATGGCTTCACGCAGGAAGAAATCCAGGGTGTTGCCGATGGTTTCGCTCATCTCCACGGTTGGCTCCCAGTTCAGCAGGCGCTTGGCGTTTTCGATGCTTGGCTTGCGGTGCGCCACGTCCTGGTAACCGGTGCCGTAGAACGCCTTGCTCTCTACGTCGCGGAAACCGGCAAACGGAGGGAAGTTGCTGCGCAGCGGGTGAGCTTCGAACTGACGCAGCAGTTCTTCGCCCAACTGACGGATGCTGGCTTCGTTTTCCGGGTTGCCGATGTTGATGATCTGACCGTTGCAGTTATCGTTGTCGTTATCGATGATGCGGGCCAGGGCTTCGATGCCGTCGGCGATGTCAGTGAAGCAACGCTTCTGCTCGCCACCGTCGAACAGACGGATCGGCGTGCCTTCCACCAGGTTCAGGATCAACTGGGTGATGGCGCGGGAACTGCCGATACGGGCCGAGTCCAGGCGGTCCAGGCGCGGGCCCATCCAGTTGAATGGACGGAACAGGGTGAACTTCAGGCCTTTGTCGCCGTAGGCCCAGATCACGCGGTCCAGCAGTTGCTTGGAGACCGAGTAGATCCAGCGTTGCTTGTTGACCGGGCCCACCACCAGGTTGGAGGTGTCTTCGTCGAAGTACTGGTCCTGGCACATGCCATACACTTCGGAGGTCGACGGGAAGATCACGCGCTTGTTGTACTTCACACAGTAGCGAACCAGTTTCAGGTTCTCTTCGAAATCCAGTTCAAACACGCGCAGCGGGTTGCGGGTGTATTCGATCGGAGTGGCGATGGCCACCAGCGGCAGGACCACGTCGCACTTCTTGATGTGGTACTCGATCCACTCGGAGTGAATGCTGATGTCGCCTTCCACGTAGTGGAAGTTCGGGTGGCTGCGCAGGCGCTCGATGGCGTCGGAGCCGATGTCCAGGCCGTAGATTTCGTAGCGGTCGTCACGCAGCAGGCGCTCGGACAGGTGGTTACCGATGAAACCGTTCACACCCAGGATCAGTACGCGGGTACGGCGTGGCTTGCGGCCGGACTCGGCGCCGCGCAGGACGGAACCGTCCACCAGGCCCAGTTCATCAGCCAGGGACGGGCCGGCCAGGTACAGGCCGTTTTCGTTGCGCTGGCCGAACTTGACCACCAGGGAGTCTTCACCGCAGGCGATGCGCAGCGGGTTGACGCTGATCACGCGGCCTGGTGCCAGGCCTTCGTTGCCTTTGACGACTTCAGCGCTCCAGACGATCAGCTTGTGCTCGCCCACGGCGCAGAAGGCGCCCGGGTACGGTTGGGTAACGGCGCGAACCAGGTTGAACAGCTCTTCAGCCGGTTTTTTCCAGTCCAGCTTGCCGTCAGCTGCGGTGCGACGACCGAAGTAGGTGGCTTTGCTTTCGTCTTGGGCGGTTTCGGTCAGCTTGCCTTGAGCCAGTTGCGGCAGGGCGTCACGCAGCAGGCTGGTGGCCGCGTCACGCAGTTTGGCGTGCAGGGTCAGGCCGGTGTCGGTGCGGTCGATCACGACTTTCTGCTGGGCCAGGATCGCGCCGGCATCGGCACGCTTGACCATGCGGTGCAGGGTCACGCCGGTTTCGGTTTCGCCGTTGACCAGTACCCAGTTGGCCGGTGCGCGGCCACGGTATTGTGGCAACAGGGAGCCGTGCAGGTTGAACGCGCCTTTCTTGGCGGTGGCCAGCAGGGCTTCGTTCAGCAGGTTGCGGTAGTAGAACGAGAAGATGTAGTCCGGGTTCAGCTTGGCGATGCGCTCGATCCACAGCGGGTGGTTGGCGTCTTCCGGGGCGTGCACCGGGATACCGTTGCGGGCGCACAGTTGGGCGACGGAACCGTAGAAATTGTTTTCCTTGGGATCATCGGCATGGGTGAACACGGCCGCAATTTCGTAACCCGCCTTGAGCAGGGCTTCGATACCAGCACAGCCAATATCGTGGTAAGCGAAGACAACAGCTTTTGAATTCATGACGAAACCTGATCGGAAGGAGAAGTAGAAGTGTGGGAAGAGGTCAGGCCATCGACCGTGAAGGTCTCGGCCGGTGCTGCCGGTTGGTTGCGCAGCACTTTTTCAATAAAGAACCGTGGGCGGGCCCGGACGTCACTGTACATGCGGCCCAGGTATTCACCCAATAGGCCCATGCCGATGAACTGGCCGCCGGTAAAGACAAACAGTACGGCGAACAGGACGAAAGTACCGTCGCCGGCCCAGCCTGCGCCAAAGGCCAGGCGCAGGATGATCAGCGCAAAGGCGAAGAGCATGCCCAGCGCCGCCATGCTGAAGCCGACGATGCTCAACAGGCGCAATGGCGTGGTGGTCATGCAGGTCAGCAGGTCGAACATCAGGCTGATCAGGCGCATCGGGCTGTATTTGGATTCGCCGTGTTCACGCTCGGCGTGATGCACCAGGATTTCCGTGGTGTGCCGCGCGAAGCTGTTGGCCAGGATCGGGATAAAGGTGCTGCGTTCGCGGCAGGCCAGCATCGCGTCGACGATGGTGCGGCGGTACGCGCGCAGCATGCAGCCGTAGTCGCTCATGGCCACGCCGGTGGAGCGCTGCACGGCGAGGTTGATCAGGCGCGACGGCCAGCGGCGGAAAGCCGAGTCCTGGCGATTGTTGCGCACGGTGGCGACCACGTCGTAGCCCAGGGCGGCCTGTTCGACTAAACGCGGGATTTCTTCCGGCGGGTTTTGCAGGTCGGCGTCCAGGGTGATCACGACGTCGCCCCGGCAATGCTCGAAGCCGGCCATGATCGCGGCGTGCTGGCCGTAGTTGCGGTTGAGGATCACCGCCACCACGTTGCTGCCTTCGAGGGCGGCGGCGTCTTCCAGCAATTGCGCAGAATTGTCGCGGCTGCCGTCATCCACCAGGATGATTTCGTATTCGTAAGCCAGCTGTTTGCAGGCGGCCATGGTGCGGCGCAGCAGCTCAGGCAGGCTTTCTTGTTCGTTGTAGACCGGGATAACGATCGACACGCAATGAATTGGATAGGGTTTCAAAGATTCATTACCTCGGGGGTTTAGAGCAACTTGGAGCGTAAACACAGCCATTATCATCAGCCTCGCACGGCGGGCATCCGATCAAAGATAGCGTTGGTTTGTGGCATTCATTCGACAGTCCTGACAGGTCACAGTGGGTCTTTCATGGGTTGTGTGAGTAAAGACCAAAACGCTCAAAGGTAAAGCGGAATCAACGAGTTAACCTGCAAATTACGGTTCGCTCTCAAGTCGTGCCGCCAAGATTAAGCGCAAAAATGTTCAACGAATATGAAACGCAGATGAAAAAGTCGTTTTTTTGGCAGGTAGACAGCAAGTGTTCAGGTAAACAACAGAACCACGGACAACGCCGTCGTTGGCCCCTGCAGACTGGAGAGTAGCCTTTTCCTGCGCGCGGGTTCATTCCTGAAGAATCTTCTCTGCAATGCCGTGCAAGTGCCGGTAAAGTAAGCCATCTCTTGCCAGGGCAGTCGGATGAATAGCGTGCAGCGTTTACGGCCAATGTTGATGGTGTTGTTGATGACGGTGGCCTGGGCCACGAGCGTGCGGGCCGATGACGGTGTGGCACTGACGACCATCGACCCGGTGCCCGATGGCGTAGAAGTGCGGGGTAAACAGGTCGGAGCTTTCACCTGGAGCGATAAACAGGGCAAGAACCTGTTGGTGCTCGCAGAGCAAGTCAGCGAACGCGATGACGACGGCGCGCAGTCGGCCTTTGTCTACGCGGCCCAGTACCTGCTTGATGGTGACCGGCCCAAGCGCCTGTGGATGCTCTACGACGACGTGCAGCATTGCGAGTTCGACGCCGGCGCACACTTCAACACCGACGCCACCAAGGTCACCGACCTGCTGGCTGACGGCATCAGCCAGGTCACGGTGGGGTATAGCCGCACCTGCACCAGCGATGTCAGCCCCAATGATTTCAAGCTGATCATGCACATCGGCAAGTCGCAGAAGTACCGCCTGCGTGGCATCGACCGCTATGGTGCCAGCTGGTGGGATGAAGACGCCGGCGCCCTGCAAGGCATGCCGTTGCCCAAGGATTGCAGCATCGCCGCCCAGCAAGCGCTGGTCAGCCAGTACAAGGAGCAGGGTACCGAGCTGCCGCTTCCGGGCTGTTATGGTGACGAGGAGGACTTTGCCAAGGCGCCCAAACCGTACCTGGAGTTCATGCGCCAGCACTGGTTTGCCTTGATGCAGAAGCAAGACACCGACTGGAGCCAGCAGCAGACACCCGCCCCGGCGGAAGACGATCAGGAATAGCCCCATGGATTGACCTGCGCTAGACTCGGCGCTCGCCAATTCACTAAATATGTCGATTAAACAAATGGTTAGTCGACATATTTAATCCAAAGGCTGATCTACCTTGACTGAGTCTACCCGCAACCCGCTGACCCTCTACCTCACCCGCCTGGCACCCTCCAGCCAGCTGACCATGCGCTACGTGCTGCAAGACGCCGCCGACCGCCTGGGCTTTGAAGACACCAACCTCGAAGACATCGACTGGCACCTGCTGCAGCCTGAACACGTCATGGCCCTGGTGGCGGCGTTGCGGGAAGACGGTTATGCGCCGAACACCTCCTCGCTGTACGTCAACGCCGTGCGCGGGGTGATGAACGAGGCCTGGCGCATGAGCCTGATCAGCCAGGATCATCTGTTGAAGATGCGTTCGGTCAAGGCCGTGGCCGGCACGCGGCTGAGCCAGGGCCGCAACCTGCGGCGTACGCTGATTCGTGAGTTGATGGAGGTCTGCGCCGCCGACCCGCGTCCCCAGGGCCTGCGGGATGCAGCGGTGATCGGGATCCTGTATGGCTCGGGCATGCGCAAGTCAGAGTCGGTGAATATCGAGTTGGGCCAAGTCAATTTTGGCGAGCGCAGCCTGCAGGTCACCGGCAAGGGCAACAAACAACTGATCAAGTACGCGCCGGCCTGGGCCTTCGCCAAGCTGGAGGCGTGGCTGGCGTTCCGTCGCAGCCAGTTGAAGCCCGGTGAGCAGGACGACAGGTTCCTGTTCAACCGCATTCGCCGGGGCAGCCACATCACCCGCGAGCGCATTACCAAGCACGCGATTTACTACATCGCCCGCCAGCGTGGCGAACAAGTCGGCGTGAAGATCATGCCCCATGATTTCCGCCGTTCGTTCATCACCCGGGTGATCGAAGAGTACGACCTGTCTATCGCCCAGAAGCTGGCGCACCACACCAATATCCAGACCACCGCCAACTATGACGTGCGTGACGACAACGAACGCCGGCGGGCGGTGGATCGATTTGATTTGTAGTGCCCCTGCAAAAAAAGATTGAATATTCACACCTAATGTTATTTAAATAACAAAACAAGAGCGCCACGACCTGCCTGGTCGTGCCGTAACAAGGTGGAATAGCAATGGGCAAGATCGCAGTCATCGGCAGCAATATGGTGGATTTGATTACCTATATCGACCGCATGCCGGTCCAGGGCGAAACCCTGGAAGCACCGGGCTTTGCCCTGGGTTGCGGCGGCAAAGGGGCCAACCAGGCGGTGGCGGCAGCCAAGCTTGGGGCGGATGTGTTGATGCTGAGCAAAGTCGGCGACGACATGTTTGCCGATAACACACTGGCCAACTTCCAGCGTTTTGGTATCGACACCCGTTACGTACAGCGGGTACCCGGCGTGTCCAGCGGCGTGGCGCCGATTTTCGTCCGGGCCGACTCCCACAACAGCATTTTGATCGTCAAGGGCGCCAATGCGCATTTGCTGCCGGCAGATATCGATGCGGCGGCGGCCGACCTGCGTGAGTGCACACTGATCGTGCTGCAACTGGAGATCAATCTGCCGACGGTCTACTACGCCATCGAATTCGCTCAGCGGCATGGCATCGCCGTGCTGCTCAACCCGGCGCCGGCGTTGGCCGGGTTGAGCGCTGAGCACTTGGCGCAGTTGGACTTCCTGATCCCCAACGAATCCGAACTGGCGTTGATTACGGGCCAGGTCGTGGACTCGCCGGACTCTGCCCGCACTGCCGCACGCACCCTCGTCGCCAGCGGCATTCGCCATGTGATCGTCACCCTCGGCGAACACGGTGCGTTGTACGTGGGCGAGGAGGGGGAATTCGAGGTGCCGGGGCAGCGGGTCGACGCCCGTGATACCACTGGCGCCGGTGACGCCTTTATCGGTTGCTTCGTTCAGCACTGGAGCCGCGACGGCCATATCCGGCATGCCATGGAGCAGGCGGTGGCGTATTCGGCGTGCTCAGTGATGGCGCTGGGTACCCAGACCTCTTACCCCGACAGCGAAGCATTCGCCCGCTTCCAGCAACAGCGCTAACACCCTCTACCCAGCCCGGAGAACAATAATGGACAAACCTGCGCTGCAACAGACACCCGATGGTTTCTACCTGAACCGCACGCCCTGGTTCGCCTTTATCCTGCTGTGCAGCATCTTTGCCTTGTGGGCGGCTGCGGCGAGCATGAATGACGTGCTGATCGCCCACTTCAAGAAGGCGTTTTTGCTCAGTGATTTCCAGACTGCCTTTGTGCAGTCGGCGTTTTACCTGGGTTACTTCTTTGTTGCGATTCCGGCCGCAATGGTGGTTCGTCGGTTCAGCTACAAGACCACGATCCTGATCGGCCTGCTGCTGTACATGTTCGGCTGCCTGCTGTTTTTCCCGGCGGCGTCCACGGCCAAGTACGGGATGTTTTTGCTGGCGCTGTTTGTGATTGCCGCCGGCCTGTCGTTCCTGGAGACGGCGTGCAACACCTACTCGACGCTGATGGGCCCACGGGAAACCGGGACCCGGCGCTTGAACATCTCCCAGACCTTTCACCCGTTCGGCGCCATGGCCGGGGTGTACGTGGGCAGCTTCGTGATGTTCAAGGACACCGACGCCACCACTCAACAACTGCAGCAGATGAGCGTCTCCGAGGCGGCGGTGCAGCAGTTGCAGATGATTCAGTCCACCTTGTTGCCCTACCAGTGGATGATCGCGGTACTGGTGCTGATGTTTATCCTGATCGCCGTTACCCGGTTCCCGGCCTGCAAGGGCAATAAGCCGGCCGACAGCAAGCCCGGGAGCCTGCGTCAAAGCCTGGGCCGGCTGTGGCGTAACCCACGCTTTACCTTTGGCGTACTCGCGCAGTTTCTGTATGTGGGCGCGCAGGTGGGGGTGTGGAGCTTCACCATTCGCCTGGCCATGCAAATGGGCGGCATGAATGAACGCAGTGCTTCATGGTTTCTGCTCACCACCTTTGCCGCCTACTTTGTCGGCAAGATGATCGCCAACTTGCTGATGCGCCGACTGCACCCGGCCAGGGTCCTGGCGATGTACGGCGTGCTGTGCATCGTGCTGCTGGCCTACACCATCCTGGTGCCGAACATCTCGGCGGTGTACGCAGCGGTGGGCGTGAGCATTTTCCTCGGCCCTTGCTGGCCGACCATCTACGGCTTGACCATCGATGGCCTGGGTGAAGACACCGGCGTCGGCGGTTCCTTGCTGGTGATGAGCATTGTCGGCGGCGGGGTGATTCCGATCTTCCAGGGCCTGTTATCCGACGCCAGCGGGGGCAACATGCAGTTGGCCTACAGCGTGCCGTTGCTGTGCTTCATCGTGATCGTGATCTATGCGGTCAAATGCCTGCGCCAGTCAGACACAGCCCCATTGGGCGCGGCAGCGGCGGTGGCCTCATGAACACGCATATCCCGCTGTATCGCGCGGTATTTACCGAGCAGGAAAAGATCCTGTTGCAGTCCGGGGATTTCAAGGTCAGCGCCTGGACCTATCCGTCCGGCGTGCTGGCCGTGAGCCTGGAGAACAGCCGTGGGCGACTGGTGGTCCTGCCTTATCAGGGGCAGATGATCTGGTCGGCCGTGTTCGACGGCTGCGACCTGACCATGAGCAACCTGTTCGAACAGCCCCGTCCCAGCCCGACGATCATCGATACCTATGGCTGTTTCATGTTTCACAGTGGCCTGCTGCGTAATGGTTGCCCGGCGCCGGATGATACCCATGCCTTGCACGGTGAAATGCCCTGCGCGCCCATGGACACGGCGTGGCTGGAAATAGGCGAGGGCTTTGTGCGCCTGGGCGGCTCGTATCAATATGCCAAGGGGTTCGGCGATCGCTACCGGGCGTGCCCGAGCGTGACACTGCGCGCCGATTCGGCCGTGTTCGACATCGACATGGACGTGACCAACCTGGCCGGCAAGCCCATGGACCTGATGTACATGGCCCACATGAACTACGCCTATGTGGCCGGCGGCCGGTTCGTTGAACCGCTGGGCATGCAACGCCTGCGCCTGCGTACCAGCGTGCCGGACCACGTCAAGCCGACGCCTGACTGGAATGCCTACATGGCGCAGTTGGCCGAACATCCAGCCCAGTTGACCTGCCTCGATCAGCCGGCGCTGTACGACCCTGAGATTGTGTTTTTCTTCGACGGCGTGGGTACCGACGCCACGGGCCACGCGCACTGTCTGCTGGAGCATCGCGACGGCGCGGCGTTCTACACCCGTTACCGTCCCGAACAGTTCGAACACGCTGCACGCTGGATTCTGCACACGCCGGATCAGCAAGTGGCGGCGTTCGTGCTCCCGTCAACCTGCGAGCCCGAAGGCTATAACGCCGAGAAAGCCAAAGGGCACGTGCGTCAGCTGGCAGCCGGGGCCAGCGCCTCGTTCAGCGTGACCACCGGCTACTTGAACGCGCAGGAGCGGCAGAGGTTGCTGGGTTAAACCAGCAATTGCGCGCCGCTGGCCTGAATGGCGTCCTTGTAGGCGCGGGGGATTTTCTTGTCGCTGACCACGTACTGAAAGTCCCCCAGGGTGGCGAAGTGTGCGGTGCGCACCGTGTCGAACTTGCTGAAGTCGGCGAGCAGCACCCGTTGCTGGGCCTGGCGCAGGACCTTTTGCTTGACCTCGACTTCATTGAAGTTGAAGCAGGTCACACCGAATTCCTGGCTGACGCCCGCGGCAGTCACAAAGGCCCACGTCAGGCGCACGCTGTCGAGAATGCTGCTTTCGGCACTGCTTTCGAACACCTGGTTCTTGCGGTGAAAGGTGCCGCCGCATAACACGATGTGGCAGTTGGGCTTGTTCTGCAGCCTGAGCAGCACGTTCAACGAGCTGCACACCGCGGTGAACTCCAGCTCATCCGGGATGAAATCAATGACAAAGGGCGAGGTGGTGCCGCAGTCGAAAAATACCGTGTCACCGGGTTGTATCAACCGGGCGGCGAGTTTGCCGATGCGGCGCTTTTCCTCGACGTGGCGGGTGTCCTGGTCGGCTACCCGGTACTCGCTGGCTTCACTGCCGACCCGGGTGATATAGCCGCCCAGCAGGCGCACGTGATCGGTGAAGTGGTTGAGATCGCGGCGCAGGGTCATCTCGGAAACGTCCAGCAGCGCGGCCATTTCTCTCAGGTGAATGGCGTTCTGGTCCTGCAAGGCTTGTTGGATAAGCTTGAGTCGCTCGGCTTTTTTACTGTCCACGAGTATTCCAGTGCTTGATTGTTTCTGTTAAATAAGCAACATTAAGTGTGACTATAGTAACATTGTTATGTGGGCGCTGTGACAAGCGGCACACGATCATTGGCAACATACAGGCAAGGACTCGTTAAATGAACACTCTTCAACCTGCAGCATTGGCGAAGTACATCGATCACACCTTGCTGGCGCCCGATGCCTCCCGTGAGCAGATCCGCACCTTGTGCGAGGAAGCCCGGGAACATGGCTTTTATTCGGTGTGCGTCAATTCAGGCCAGGTCTCTTACGCCGCGTCGTGCCTGACCGACGAGAGCGTGGTGATTTGTGCGGTGGTGGGCTTCCCGCTGGGTGCCGGCCTGAGCGACACCAAGGCATTTGAAGCCCAACGGGCCATTGCCGCCGGGGCAGGGGAGATCGATATGGTGCTCAATATCGGTTGGTTGAAGGAAGGCCTGCTGGACGCGGTGCGCGATGACATTGCCCAGGTCCACAAGGCCTGTGGCGTCGTGCCGTTGAAAGTGATCCTGGAAACCTGCCTGCTCAACGACGAACAGAAAGTCCAGGCGTGCGAAATCTGCCGGGACCTGGGCGTGGCATTCGTCAAGACGTCCACGGGGTTCAGCCGAAGCGGCGCGACGGTCGAAGACGTGGCACTGATGCGCAAAACCGTGGGTGCCGGGGTTGGGGTCAAGGCCTCCGGTGGCGTGCGCGATTACGAGACGGCGATCAAGATGATCAATGCCGGGGCAACACGTTTGGGCAGCAGTTCGGGGATTGCGATTGTGGGCGGCGTGATGACAGCCGCGAGCGGTTATTGATCCTGATCGGTTTGATCGGTAGGCCCGCCTGTAACCTGATCCGCCAACTGCCTTGAACTCTGCCCGGCACCCGCGCTCGCAATAAGGAGGGCGCGGGTTTTGCCGCGTGCCGTGTTCATTCAGTCAAGGGAGCAGACCATGGATACCTACAACATCAACAAGACCGGCACCGGTTGGGCACTGACCAAGCAGGGCTCGGCGCGGCCGTCGAAAACGGCGGAGACCAAAGAGGCGATCGTTGAGTTGGCGAAGGAGTTTCTCAGCGACAAGGCGGCGTCGCTGAGGATTCACAGCATGGATGGGCGGATTCAGGAGGAGCGTACGTACCCGCGCAAAGCTGATCCGACACGATCTCCAGGTTAACCGAGTACCCAATGTGGGAGCGGGCTTGCTCGCGAAGGCGGTGGATCAGTCACACATGTATTGCCTGACACGCCGCTTTCGCGAGCAAGCCCGCTCCCACACTGGATTGGCGTCCTGCCTTAGAGAATTGGCTTACCACCGGTCACGGCATAGCGCGATCCGGAGATGTAACTCGCCTCATCCGACGCCAGCAGCACATAGATCGGCGCCACTTCCACCGGCTGCCCCGGGCGGCCCAGTGGCGTCTCGCTGCCAAAGCTGTTCACGTCCTCATCGGGCATGGTCGAGACAATCAGCGGCGTCCAGATCGGCCCCGGTGCCACACTGTTCACTCGAATGCCCTTGCTCCCCAGCAGTTGCGCCAGGCCGCCGGTAAAGTTGGCAATCGCGCCCTTGGTGGCCGCATACGCCAGCAACGTCGGCTTGGGCATATCGGAGTTCACTGAACTGGTATTGATGATCGACCCGCCGGCCTTCATGTGTGGCAGCGCTGCCTTGCAGATGCGAAACATCGCCGTGATGTTGATATCGAAGGTCTTGACCCATTCCTCGTCGGGAATCTCTTCCAGGGTCTCGTGGGTCATCTGAAACGCTGCGTTATTGACCAGCACATCGATACGCCCGAACTGCTCGACGGTCTGGTCGACAATGGCCTGGCAGTTGGCCTTTTGCGCAAGATCCCCGGGCAACAGCAGGCACTGGCGACCGGCTTCTTCGACCCAGCGTGCGGTTTCCTTCGCGTCCTCGTGTTCATCCAGATAGGCGATGGCCACGTCGGCGCCTTCCCGAGCAAAGGCAATCGCCACGGCGCGGCCGATGCCGCTGTCGGCGCCGGTGATCAGGGCGATCTTGTTGGCCAGGCGGCCGGAGCCGGTGTAGCTCTTCTCGCCGCAGTCGGGGTAGGGGTCCATCTTCTTCTGCGAACCGGGAACGGATTGGGCCTGGCTGGCGAAAGGTGGGCGTGGGTAGTCAGTCATCTCAATCTCCATAGATCACAACGGGTTCTATGGATTAGTGATTTTCAGCGGCGCGATAGTTGTAATCGATGCTGGCCGAGCCCGACGAATGGTTTGTGATCAACCGTGCTGGCAGGCATCGCCCAGGCGCATGTAGTCCAGCTCATGGCGCACGCCGTGGCTGTCGATGTAGACCATGTGGCCTTTCACCGGACCGCACTCGGTGGAGGTTTGGGTACTGACACGCACCACCTTGGCGATATCCAGGTCCTGGGAATAATCGTACGCCTCGCTGGCGGGTGCGTTGGCACTCACCGCGGGCGCCGGGGTTTCGCCTTGAGCGACGGCCAGTGTGCTGAACAGGCCCAGCACGGCGATAAGCAGATAACGCATGAGAACCTCCGACACCACGAAGGTGGTGGCTTGACTGTGAGGCTCATTCTACAAAGCGCTTGCAGCGGGCATGAACGCCTGCGGGCCAATAGAAGACATCAGCCAAATCGATATACACAGGCGCTCATGTTCATTGCTGAGGCTGCAAATGCGCCGGCAGGCGGCGCAGCGTCCACCACACGGTGAGCATTGCCGCCACAGCGCTGAGAGCGATGCCGATCAACATCGGCGCCGGTGTGTGGTCGGCGAACAGGCCGGCCAGGGACATGGCCACGGCAGCGGTGATCATCTGGATCGCGCCCAACAGCGCCGATGCAGAGCCCGCTACCGCGCCGTGGTCTTCCAGGGACAACACCCCGGCCGCAGGCAATAAGAGGCCGAGGAAACCAAAGCCGATAAACAGCAGCGCCATCATCAACGGCAGGCTGTTGGCCCACAGTGTGGTAAGTGCGAGCAAGGTCATGACCGTTGCGACGCCCGCTACGGACCAGCGAATCAAAGGGGCCAATCCGAAGCGTGCACTCAGGCGCGCAGTCAACTGGCTGAGGGCGAAAAACGATGCGGCGTTGAGGGCAAAGCACAGGCTGAATTGCGTTGGCGTGAGCCCGTAGTACTCGATGTACACGAACGGCGCGCTGCCGATGAACACAAAGAACGTCGCCAGGCCAAAACCGCCCACCACCGACAACCCGATAAACACCGGATCACGCAGCAAGGCGCCGTAGCTGCCAAACGCGTTGCCCAGGGTCTTGCCCAGGCGGCGTTCGGCGGGGTGGGTTTCCGGCAACTGCACGGCGGTCATGATCAGGCACAGCACTGCGGCCACACCCAGCACCAGAAACACTTCGCGCCAGCTCCATACCGCAATGATCAGGCTGCCTGCCAATGGCGCGAGGATCGGTGAAATACTCACTACCAGCATCAACAATGCCATCAAGCGTGCAGCTTCATGGCCGGTGTACAAGTCACGGACAATCGCCCGGGGAATCACCATCCCGGCACAAGCGCCAAAGGCCTGCAAGGCCCGGAAGCCGATCAGCACCTCGATGGAGGGGGCGAGGGCGCAACCAATGCTGCCCACGATAAAAATCACCAGGCCCGCATAGATCGGCGGCTTGCGCCCGAACACATCGCTGATCGGACCGTAGAACAGCTGGCACACACCGATGATCATGAAGAACACCGTCAGGCTCATCTGCACCGCAGCGGGAGAGGCATGCAGGCTGGCACCCAGGGTTGGCAGGGCCGGCAGGTAGATGTCGATGGCAAACGGGCCGACGGCAGTGATCAACCCCAGCAGCAGGGCGAGGTGGGCGATACTTCGAGACATGGTGATTCCGGGCAGCGGTAAAAAAGAGCGGCCAGCTTAGTGATCGCCCTGGGTGCATACAAGCTGGTGCTTACAGACTCAGTACATAGCCATGAGGGGCAGGGTGTCGCGACACGATCCCTGGATACGTAATATGCATGTAACTTATTGATTTAACTCAACTAAATATCCATTTAGTTGAGTTGTATTTAATAGTGATTAAAGTAGGAGGGTAGCTCACTCCAGAGCTGGCGACTTTTCTGGAAGGACATCAGGTTGATATGAGAAAGCATATTAAGGCTGCCGCATTGCTATTGGCTTCATTCTCAATGCTTGTGGGCGCAGTCATGGCCAACGAAACATTGCCCAGCAGCACAGCGGTTCACTATGAAAAGAAGGAGCTTTACGGTGTTTGGTACATCAACCTGAATGAAGGAAATTCCAAGGGGGTGGCGTTGCTGGTCCTGCATGAAAACGGTACGGCAACGGACTACCTGATGGTCAGCGATCAGAAGATAATCCAGAAGTCCTCTTGGTCGTATGACGCTGAACGCAATCTGTTCGAGCAGACTGTCAGTGAAGTCTCCATCCAAAATGGCAAGTCGGCAGCGGTCGTCTCGCATCCGCATGAAGTCATACGAGCATCGATCAGCCTGGCGAAACTGGGAGATGAGGTCATCGGCATCAAATTTAAAAAAGACGATGGCGAGCTCACGGGATACCTCAAAGGCAGTGACCGCATGCTGGATGTGATCACGCAGTAAAGGCTGAGGCGGTGACGCTGTTGTTGTTCTGTAGCCGACTCGGATGCAATGACTTTGGGCGGGCTCTTGTTGAAACTGACGTCACAGCCTGCCGGCAGCATCGTCCTGAACCTGTGTTGCTAGTAGCAACACCTGAGCGCTGATCACTAGGTGAAATGTAGCCTCCAGAGTCCGCCAGTCCCGTATAGGACGGTTCGCATAATGTATATTATGTTAAACGACAGGTCATGTCATAGATGTTCATGAGCTGCCTAAGCCACTGATTCGACAAATCCGTTTCTGACGTCCAATCTCTCAACGGGCCATGTCCTTCGTGTTCATGGCGAGTCATTGAATGAGGTGGCTGCCGATGAAGCTGATTCAATGCCGTTTCTCTTCAGGTCAGCGTGTACAGCTGCTCGTGCAGACTGGAGATGCGGAGCCTTTGCCCATACTTGTCCCGTTCATCTACGTTCAACTCAAGCTAAGGTACCGCGCTTACAACACTACTGCGGCACATCTGCGCGCGATCCAAGCTTTCTACATCTATGCCAAAAGCCGTGACCTCAATATTGATGACGCCATCTTGGCCTGCCACTTCGAGTCGATTCTGGCTTTACTGGATGGTTACGCCATCTGGCTCCAAAGCGGCCGTCAAGCCGACAACCTGGTCGCCCGAATCTGCAAAGCTGCAAAGGCACCTTTTCCGCAGATCGATCCGCGTACCCGTGACCAGTACCTGCGGTTGCTGAAGCAGTACCTGTCCTGGTGCGTGACTCGTTACATTCCGCGCGCCCGTCAGAACTCAACCACCCTGGCTAACATCGAAGTTGTATTTGCCGATGTCGCCGACGTCATTGAACGGCGCTTTGAGAGCCATATCATCAATCTTCGTCCCGACCGCACTCGTTACCGCAGCCTGACAGATATGCAACTTCAGATCGTTCGTACACTGATTCGCCCGGGTGCCGCGGAGAATCCGTTCCCGGAACGAGTGACGATATCGATTCGTGGAGAGGTTTTTATTGTGATGACCAGATCAGCCACCAGAAGGAAGAGCGTTGCCGGGATCATCTTCTCGCCCTTCTCCGACAAGGCCCCGAGGGCGTTGTCTACGATCCCGAAAAGCATATGGCGGCTGACAAGGAAGTAGACATCTGGTGCTCGACCGTGAGCGCTAGCATCCCTATCGAGATCAAAGGGCAATGGCATAAAGATGTCTGGGATGCAGCGGATCTACAGCTCGACAGGCTCTACACAACCGATCACCAGGCCCAGCGTTTGGGTATCTATCTTGTTCTATGGTTTGGCAAGAACGCCAAGCTGAAGGGCCCAGGTAGAGGTGCTGATGCACCTTCATCTCCAGAACAGATGGCGAGAATGCTTGAAGCGCGCAGTCAGGCAGCGACGCAAGGGCGTGTGAAAATCATCGTGCTGAATCTCGCTCATAATACTGAGGGAGTTTGAGCCCTCTCGCACACTCTTACGTCAGCAAAATTGCCACGGATTCCGCTGATGTCATGCTGCGATCCGCGCCTCCGATACCTACTGTCGTTAATATTCTGGATGCACAAAATCCAGATGGTACGGTTGCTCATTAACACTCAGCGCCTCAAGACGCTACCGGAGGCTGGGACGCCTTGCATCGCAGGCATCATTAAGAAGTCCGCGACCAGCCAACCGATCGATTTGTTCGTGGGCCCACTGCGTTCAGTTATCCTTTGCCATCCATTTTCAATCCAGTTCCCAAAACGCGTTTTCTGAAGACCAGCATCCCTCATCCCCAAGATATGGACCGTCAGAGATCGGGCTGTGGCGCAAAAGCGCGCGGACAACGGCTCAGATGTACATAAAACGATGAACAATCACATTCATTTCAGGAGCATTAAGCCAAAACTGGTAGACCTGCGAGCGACTTATGAACATCTGACATCGCCCATAAGTTAAATGATGTGTCATAGTCATAAGTGCGCCGCGTACAAAACCTGGGCCAGATGCTCCCAGGTTTTTCTTCAACCGCCGTATCCCTGCGTACCCCCTTCACTTCACCTTGCCGCTGCCTCAAGTACCACTTTTGACCTTACTCCAGATCCGCGTACGCACCCGCTCCAACTTCAGTGGCAACGGCTCCAAAGGAAACAGCGTATCCAGCACCGCTTTCGAAGGATAGACACCGGGATTGTCCCTGACCTTTTCATCTACCAGGCTGCGGGCATCCTTGTTGGCGTTGGCGTAACTGAGGTAGTTGGAGGACTGCGCAATCACTTCCGGACGCAGCATATAGTCGATGAAGGCGAGCCCTTGCTGAGGGTTCGGCGCATCGCTGAGCAGCACCAGGCTTTCGACCCAGACCGGCGCGCCTTCCTTGGGGATGCTGTACTGAATCTTCCGGCCACTGCCGGCGGCGTCGGCGGCTTTCCTGGCGTCCATTACGCCGCCGGCCCATCCCACTACGGCGCAGATATTGCCGTTGGCCAAGTCCGTAATAAACCGTGAAGAATCGAAGTAGCGAATATGCGGGCGCAGCTTCAGCAGCAACGCCTGGGCTTTTAAATAGTCATCAGGATTCTGGCTGTTATAGGGCAAGCCCAGGTAATGCAAGGCGATGGGAATGATCTCGCCTGGCGCATCCAGCATAGCCACACCGCATTCACCCAATTTGGCGAGGTTTTCTTCCTTGAAAATCAAATCCCAGGAGTTGACCGGTGCATCGCGGCCCAGGATCGCCCGGACTTTATCGACGTCATAGCCAATTCCCGTGGTGCCCCACAGGTAAGGCACGGCGTAGCGATTGCCCGGGTCGTTGGTTTGCACCTTCGCCAGAATATCCGGATCAAGGTGAGACAGATTGCTCAGTTGCGCGCGATCCAATTCCTTGAGCACACCGGCCTTGATCAGGTTCGGCAACAGGTCGCCGGTGGCCACCACCACGTCATAACCACTGCGCCCGGCCATGAGTTTGCTCTGCATGACCTCGCTGTTATCGAACACGTCATACGCGGCCTGGGTGCCGGTCTGCGCCTGGAAATTCTTCAGCGTGTCCGGGGCAATAAAGTCGTACCAGTTGTAGATATTGACTTTCGGTTCGGCGGCTTGAGCGCAAAGCACCAGGCTGCTGAAGACCGCAGCCAGGCTCCATTGCATGCATCGAATGGCGATCATGAGAACTCCCGATTATTGTTATGAGGGGGGTAAAGCGAGATCAGCGAATCAGTAATTCACGGCGCCCGTCGGCGTGTTCCACGGTCTCACCGGGGAGCGTCAGGCGGCGGTCATTGAGGTAGTGATAATCCGCGCGGGCGGCTTGGACCTGGGTCAGGTCGAGGCTGATCATTTGCCGTGTTTCCTCGCGTCCGGCTTCGAACAGCACACGGCCGAACGGGTCGACCACAGCGCTGCCGCCGGCAAACACCAGGCCGTCATCGCCCTGCCCCACGCGATTGACCATCACGCTGAACACTTGGTTTTCCTGGGCCCGGGCCATGATCGCGGTGCGATGCACCGGGCCGTAAGGGTCCATGTTGCCGTTGGTGATGATGATCAGCTCGGCGCCCAGTTGGGCGAGTGCGCGTGCGGTTTCCGGCAGTTCGATGTCGTAGCAAATCAGAATGCCGATACGCACACCGTTGAAAAGCACCGTGCCGAAGCGGTCACCGGGCGTGATGTCACCCCGCTCCGAGGGCCACAGGTGCGTCTTGCGGTAACCCAGTGAGAGTCCATCAGGCGTAATCAGTACCGACGTGTTGTAGAACACGCCCGCCTCGTTCTCGACCAGGCCGATGACCACCGAAACATCCCGTTCGCGTACCGCCTGTTGCACGGCTTGCAGCGTCGGGCCTTCGAGGGTTTCTGCAACCGCTGCCAACTGATCACCGGCGACGAAGCCCATCAAATGGGTTTCAGGAAATACCAACAGGTCGGTGTCCGCGTCGCAGTGGGCGATGGCTTCCAACGCCTGGCCCAGGTTATAGGCGGTATCGCCATCGCGACCGGCTAACTGCATGAGTTCAATGTTCATGGCTGATCCTTGCGTATAGTTGAGGCCTTACTGACACCGTGTGTATGCAGGCCTGAAACGAGTATGGGCTGTACCCACCTGGCAAAAAATCACTTCGATGGGGTACCCCCGAATGGGTAGTGAGATGAATCTGACGTTGCAGGACGTGGCTTGGCATGACTCGGTCGGCCGGTTGATCGAGACCCTGGACCGCCCGCACTTCTGGCGATCAATGGCGCGCTTGCTCGGCAGATATGTGCCGATGGACACTTGGGTGGTGCTGATCTTCAGCAACGGCAGGCCTCAGGTTCTCGCCGAATCCCAGAATGAAGATGGCAGCAGCGATTCGCTGTTCCAGGACTATCTCAAGGGGCTCTACCTGCTCGATCCCTTTTACCTGGCCAATCGGGAATCGCCGAAAAGCGGGCTGTTCCAACTGGACGATGTCGCCCCGGAATGCTTCGAGCAGACCGATTATTACCAACGCTACTTTCGCCTGAACGTGGTGGCTGACGAGATTCATATAAACGTGCAACTGGACCCTGAGCGGACCCTGAGCCTGTCACTGGGTAGCCACTGCCGCTTCAGCCAGGAGCAAATCGCATTACTGAGGCTGATCCAGCCGTGGGTAGCCGGTTTGATGCGCCAGCGTTGCGTGTTTGAGCAGGAACTCAAGAGCACGCCGGAACCGGCAGCGGACTGGCAGGAGCGTCTGCAGTCTCCCGCGCTGCAAATCAGCTCCGCACTGTCGGTCCGCGAAGCAGAGGTTGCCCAATTGATGCTCAGTGGCTGCTCGAACAAAGAGATCGCGCGCAAGCTGGCGATCTCGGCCGAGACCGTGAAGGTGCACCGCCGGCACCTGTACAACAAGCTGGGGATCAAGTCCCAGTCTGAGCTATTCCTGTTGTTTCTCCAGGCTCAGGACTAGGCCTTCAAGGCTGAGGCGCCCAACCGACTTTTGCCATTGCCGCCAACAACTGCTCAGGCTTGAGTGCCAGGGCTTTTCTGCCGCGACCTTGCACGTCGTCGGCGGCCAACATCGCGTTGAGGATCGCCTCCTCCACAGCATCCGCTGCGGCCACGAACAAGGCTGTCATGTAGTCGTTGTTGACCATTTTCAAGGGCGTCGTCGCGGGGCCCGGATGCCCCAGATTGGCGACCGGCAGGCCGCTGTTGCCTACCGAAAACGCGATGAAGATATCCCCACTGTCGTCTTCGGTGCCGCCGCCGACCCGTGCCAATCCGATGCTCGCGCGCTGGGCCAGGCGCGTGCACTGATGAGGCAGCAATGGCGCATCAGTAGCGATCGTGATCACGATGGAACCCATGCCGGGCACGCCGACATTCACCGGGCCGCTGTAGGGCGAAGGTATGTCCTTCAACACGCTGCCCACGGGGTAACCCGCGACACGCAGTGCGTCGCGCACACCATAGTTGGCCTGCACCAATGCACCGACGGTCCAACCGCCCTCCTCGCTGCTCAGAACCCGCGATGAGGTGCCAATGCCACCTTTGAACTCATGGCAGATCATGCCCGTGCCGCCGCCGACGCAACCTTCCTGCACCGGGCCGCTGCGGGCATCGGCCAGGGCGGCCTGGACATGTTCGGCGCTGACGTGTTGGTCCCAGATATCGCTGAGGATGCCGTCGTAGGTTTCCAGCACCACCGGCATGCACCAGTAGATGTGTTGCTTGCCCATCTCGCGCTCTGCGGCCACCAGCGCATCGCGTACCACCCCGACGCTGTGAGTGTTGGTGTAGGCAATCGGCGTGGTCAGCAAACCGGCTTCGCGAATCCATTCAAGGCCGGTGGCGTCACCGTTGCCGTTCAGTACGTGAACGCCTGCAAAACACGGAGCCAAATGGGCCGCCATCGGCCGCGGCTCGATGATGGTCACACCGGTGTGTATCGAGCCATCGCGGCTTTCAGCATTGAGGGTGTGGTGACCTACCCGTACACCGGGCACATCAGTGATGCCGTTGAACACCCCAGGTGTGCCTGTACCGATTGCGATGCCAAGGTCTCGTAAGCGCATGTTTTAACTCTCAATAGTCGAGTGAAGAACGTGCTGCGAGTCTAGGTTGGGGACTGTCCGCTGGCGATAACCCCCAATTGTTACCCCGCGGGCGTTAGGCCGGCATCCACCATTTACGCGTGAAATCTGGATTATCTCTGTTATAAACTGCTGATTACTTTATTCCTCGTCCAATCGGGTGCTGTATGGATCCTCTGTCCGACGTGCTTTCATTGTTGAGGGTGCGTAATTACCACTCCGCCACACTCTCCTTGGGCGGTGATTGGGCATTCACCTTTCCTGAGCGCGAAGGCATCAAGTTCACGGCGGTGGTCAAGGGCAGTTGCTGGTTGCATGTGGAAGGTGAGCAGCAGCCGCAGCGCCTTCACCAGGGCGATTGTTTTCTCATGACCCGCGGCATGCCATTTTCCCTCTACAGCGATATGTCCCAAGCGGTGATGAACTCCGACGGACACTTTCAAACGCTCGCGGCGGACGAGTTGGCCCTGCATTACGGCGGTGACGACATCCAGTTGGTCGGTGGCCGCTTTGACTTCAGCGGTGTACCCGCCCAGTTGTTACTCAGCAGCCTGCCTTCATTGGTCCACGTGCAGGCCAATGAACCGCAGGCATCGATCCTGCGCTGGGCGCTGGAGCGGTTCACCTCGGAACTGCAGCAGAAGCGCCCCGGCCGCTCGTTGATGAACGAACACTTGGCGCACCTGATGCTGGTGGAGGTGCTGCGCACCCACCTGGCGAACCTGGACAGCAGTGGCGTCGGTTGGTTTTACGGCTTGGCCGACCGTCACCTCAGCGTCGCCCTGAGCGCGATCCATGCTGACCCGGCCCATCGTTGGAGTGTCTTGGAACTGGCGCAGCTGGCAACCCTGTCGCGCTCGGCGTTCGCATTGCGCTTCAAGCAGGTGGTCGGTGCTGCACCGATGGAGTACGTGACGCGCTGGCGCATGCTGCTGGCCAGCGACCGGCTGAAGAGCTCCGATGACTCCATTTCCACCATCGCGTTTTCATTGGGCTATGAGTCCGAGAGCGCCTTCAGCACGGCGTTCAAGCGCGTCATGTCGCAATCGCCCCGCCACTATGTGCGCGGGCACACCGCCCAGGCTTAATGCAGGCCGCCGCCGATGATCAGGGTTTCACCGGTAATCCAGCTTGCATCCGACGACGCCAGGAACGCGACGGCGGGTGCAATATCCTCGGGCTGACCGATGCGACCCAGCGGCGTAATGGCTTCGATCTTCTGGCGGAACGCCTCTTCGAAAAAGCCGCTGGCATGCACACCTTCGGTGACCACCAACCCTGGGTTGACCGAATTGACACGGATATTCCTGGGGCCTAACTCATTGGCCAAGGTGCGGGTAATAGCGTCGACCGCCGCTTTGGAGGCGGTGTACACCGTCGAGTTGGCCGGTGTGAACGAGGTAACGCTGGAGCTGATGTTGACGATGCTGCCACCCGCCGAATTGAATACCTCAACCGCTGCCTGAGTACATTGGATCAGCCCCAGGACATTGAGGTTGAATTGGCGGTGGAACTCCTCCTGCGTAATGTCAGCCAACGGGTGGGTCGAATAGACGCCGGCATTGTTGACCAGGATGTCGAGGTGGCCATGCTCATGCACGATGGTTTTGAACAGGGCCTTAAGGTCAGTGCTGTTGGAAACATCGGCCTGCACTGCGTAGGCCCTGGCGCCGGTCTGCAGAATCTGTTCGACCACGCGGTCGGCATCCTCACGACTGCTGGCGTAGTTAACGATCACGGTGGCGCCATCCTTGGCCAATTGCTTGGCAATCGCCGCGCCGATGCCTTTGGAGGCACCGGTCACCAGCGCGACTTTCTTGTGCAGCTTTTTCATGTTCACACCCTTCTGTTGCTGGCTGAAAATCAGTCAGTCCAGCTTAGGAGCAACGCCCAGGCGGGTTAATAGCCAGTCCTCCAAAAAAGCTTCGCGATCGTCCAGCCGTGATACGCGGTGACGCGGGCGTGATTTCCCTCAGTACGCTGTCCCACGTCGTTCGTAAATACAGCTGAGTCGGTGCCGTCAGCGCTCCCTTATCAGGTCATGCTGACGGGCCAACACTTATGCGTGAGTGAGGTACCAGCGCCAGTCCTGCTCCCCGACCTCGGCGTTGAATTTACGGAACTCGCGCCATTTGATCGCCAGATACACTTTAAGGAATTCGGCCCCCAGCGCCTCGTGTGCCCAAGCTGAATCCTGCAGGGCCTGCAACGCTGTTAGCCAGTCGGTAGACAGGAAATCAGTTGCCTGTTCATACCCATTTCCTTCAATCGCCGCGCCGGGATCGCTTTGACGAGTGATGCCGTAGTGAATGCCCGCCAGTAATGCGGCAGCGGCAAGATATGGGTTGGCATCGGCCCCGCAAATGCGGTGTTCGATGTGCCGGCTTATTGCGGGGCCTCCGGGGACGCGGAACGACACTGTGCGATTGTTTACTCCCCAACTTTTGGCCAGCGGCGCGTAACTACCGGTCTGGAACCGGCGATAGGAATTGGCATGGGGGCAAAATATTGCCAGCGAGTCAAACAGGGTCGCCATCATCCCGCCAATTGAGTGACGCAACAGTGGCGTACCCTGTGGGTCTTCGCTCGCATACAGGTTATTGCCCTCCTCGTCGGCCAGGCTGACGTGCAGGTGCATACCGCTGCCGGCCTGGTCGCTGAACGGCTTGGCCATGAAGCACGCTTGTAGTCCATGTTTATTGGCGACACCTTTGACCAGGCGCTTGTAACGTACACCTTCATCAATAGCCTGAAGCGCATCGAAACGGTGCTCCAGCGTCAATTCGACTTGGCCTGGAGCGTACTCGGAGATGGCCGTACGTACCGGCAGCCCCTGTAGCGCGCACGCGGCGTAGAGGTCATCAAGAAAAGGTTGAAGCTGCTCCAACTCGTAAATGCCATAAACCTGCGGTGCCTGAGGGCGGACGCCATTGGTCTGCAACGCTGGCTGCGGCCGACCGTTGGCATCGCGTTGTTGGTCCAGCAGGTAAAACTCTAATTCAACGGCCATTACCGGGTGGAATCCATCGGCTTTCAGCCGGTCAATGGCATGCACCAGTACGTGTCGCGGGTCGGCCGGTGCGGCGGGAATGCCTTGGGTCGGGTGCATGCTTACCTGCACTTGGCCTGTGGGATGAGTGCGCCAAGGTTGCAAGGTCAGGCTTCCCGCTAACGGGTAGGTCCAGCAATCGGCATCAGCGACATCCCAGACCAAGCCCGTGTCTTCTACGTCTTCACCCTGCACGGTCAAGGCGAGAATGGAACTTGGCAGCGGCCGACCACTTTCGTAGATCGCCAGTAGTTCGTTGCGATGCAACAGTTTGCCCCGTGGAACACCGTTTGCGTCGATAAGAAACAACTCGATGCTCAGTACTTCAGGGTGGGCGGCCAGATAATCTACGGCCTCTTTTTTATCAGCAAATTGCATGTCAAACCTCTTGGCGCTCATTCAAGCGACTGGACAGTATTTAAGAACAATGGCGTTTTCAGGCGTGCCGTTATGAAGGGATAACCCGCGCTCCAGGTAGGGCAAGCAGCGTGGAAAGCGCGTTATCCAACTCACCGATCAGCCTGTCGATATCCGCATCACTTGTTTGCGGACAGCACAGGGTCATGTTGTGAAAAGGCGTGATCAGGATTCCGCGATTGATCAGATAAAGATGCAGCGCCATTTGAAGGCTGTCATGAAAAGCCGCCTCGGCTTGCGCGCCTGTTCTTGGCGAGGTAGCACAGAATTGAAACTCACAACGCGCGCCCAACTCTGTGACAGACCAGTTCAGTTGGTGCCGCTTGAACAACCCTCGAAATCCCTGGGCCAGCTTTGAGGCCAGGGGCAACATGTGCTCGTACGCAGACTCGGTCATGACCTCTTCGAGACTGACGCGCATGCAACGCATCGCCAATGCGTTGGCGGACAGCGTCGTTCCCATGCCACTGTGGCCATGCCCGCCGCTCTCCTCGCTGATGGTCTTCTGGACGTCGCGCATGGCCGAGGCGACTGGCTCGCTAACGCCAAACACCGCGCAAGGCACGCCACCGGCAATGGGTTTACCCACCACGAAAAAGTCAGGTTTCAAATCCCACTGGCGAGTGCATCCACCGAGGCCGGTGGAAATAGTGTGGGTCTCATCAATGACCAACAGGCTGCCATATTTAAGGGTCAGCTCCCGGCACGTTTGCATGAAACCCGGATCCGGCAGGACCATGCCAATGTTCGTCATCGCCGGCTCGCACATCAGCGCGCACACATCACCCTGGGCTAACGCCGCCTCCAGTGCGGCGACATCGTTGAAGGGGATGGATCGACTGTATTGGCTCAAGTCGTAGGCTTGGCCCACAAGACCTGAACGGGGCACTGTTTTGCCATCGCGGTAGCGCACCATCACGTCATCCACGGTGCCGTGGTAGCAGCCATCGAACACCAGCAAGACGTTGCGCTGGGTGATAGCGCGCGCCCAGCGCAGCACATACCGGTTGGCGTCAGTCGCATTGGCGGTCACTTGCCAGTAAGGCAGCTCGAATCGCTGAGCCAGCAACTCGCCGCAGATCACCGCGTCTTCGCCCGGCAGCATCGTGGTCAAGCCATTATTCGCCTGCTCGGTTATGGCGCGGACAATAGGATCAGGTGAATGGCCAAACATCGTGCCGGTGTCGCCCAGGCAAAAGTCTATGTATTCATGCCCGTCAACGTCGGTGAAGCGCGCCCCTTTGGCACGCTGGACAAAGAGCGGCGAAGGCATCGACCAATCGCTCATCCAGTGCATGGGCACACCGTTGAACAGATTCGCCTTGGCGCGCTCGGCCAGCGCCAGTGAAGTGGGGTTGTTTTCTATAAACCGGGCACGCTCGGAGGCGGTAAAAGCAGCAATCGCTGATTCACTAATTCCACTTTTCGACATGATCAATACCCTATGTCAATTATCAAATTAATTAAAAGTCCGTTGCTCAATGACAGCCGGATACGACTCAAGGAACTCAACTGTTCTTTGATACATCGCGCTTTTATAAATCTCGGTTATAGCCCCCCGCCCAATACCGTGGATTGAGCGCGCTGGAGCGTATTCAAACTTAATAATCGCCGTGAGGGGCTTTGTTCTCGATCAGACAGTTCCCGCCATCCACCACGAGGACTTCCCCCGTGATGTAACTGGCGTCAGGCGATGCCAGAAATGCAACCGCCGCCGCCACTTCGCGGGGGCTGCCTGCGCGCCCAATCGGGGTGAAGCGCCCCGCCTCGGCTTCAACGGGCGTGGTTGAGCCCGTGTTGATCCAGCCGGGGGCCACGCTGTTGACGGTAATCCCCTGGTGGGCGACTTCAAGCGCAAGCCCCATGTTCATGCCCACCATCGCTGCCTTGGCGGCGCTATAAGCGGCCTCCCCCGGATTGCTCCCCCGGGTGCCCGTGGTGGAACTGATATTGACAATGCGCCCGTAACTTCTCGCCCTCATACCGGGCAAAACGGCCCGTGTCAGAAGAAAAGCGGTGGTTAAGTTTCTGGCCAGCGAAAGATTCCACTCATGCAGTTCCATCGTTGCCAATTCCGAGAAAACTTCAGGGCTTCCTTGCATGGCCATACCGGCATTGTTCACCAGAATATCGACCCGCCCCCAGACTGACGCGGCCCATAGGCCGAGTTCACGCACCTGACTTTCATCGGTGAGGTCAGTTGCCCGGCCTTCAACTTCAAACCCTTCTGCGAGCAGCTCTTTAACTCGATCCTCGATGCGGTTGCTGCTAGCGGTGATGATCAATCTCGCGCCCGCTGCACCCAGCCTGCGTGCGATCGCCATACCCATACCCGCCTCACTTCCGGCACCACTGACAAGTGCCACCTGCCCCCTCAAATCAGTATTTAACATGGTGTACCCCACGTACTTAATTGGTAATAGGGGTGGAAATTAGGCGAATAAATCTGATAAATAAAGACGATCATTATCAGAAAATTTGACAACTGCTATGGCCTTTACCAGTGAGTCACTCAAAGTTTTCCTTGCGGTTGTCGACAGCGGCTCCTTTTCTGCCGCCGCGCGCAAATTGGGCCGGGTACCCTCGGCCATTAACATGGCGGTGTCGCAGCTTGAAGCAGAGCTGGATTTATTGCTGTTTGACCGATCAACCCGCAAAGCCATTCCTACGGCCGCCGCCAAAGCACTGGAGCCCCAGGCACGCCAGGTCGCCAGCCAGTTAAACCTGCTGGACGCCCATGCGCTCCAGCTTCATCAGGGGTTGGAGGAGCGCTTGGTCCTTGCGATGGCGCCGGAGTTGCAAACAGGCGTATGGAATCGTCCGCTGTCCATTATCGCCAGCGAGTTCCCCACGCTTGAAATCGAGATTCGCTCCGCGTCCCATCCGGAGGCGATGCGCATGCTCCATGAAGGGCGTGTGCAGTTGGCACTGGGTTTTGAACGACCAGGGCTTGACGAGCGGGAGACGTTTCTTGAGGCGGGGAGCCAATTGTTGGTAGCCGTTGCCTCTCCCGATCATCCTGCGGCCGCCGGCAAGAAACGCCCCTTAAGTGAAGAGCAACTGGTCAACGTTCGGCAGATCATCGTTGCGACTGGAGGCCCTACAGACTCTGATCCACGTGTTGTGCTGTCACGGCGGATTTGGCACAGCGACAACTATCTGGCAACGCTGGACCTGGTGCAGCAAGGATTGGGCTGGGCTTATCTTCCACAACCGCTGGTACAACCCCTGATCACTTCGGGCGCATTGACGGAGGTGGTGTTTGACTACATGCCAAGTCAGATGCGGTTATGGGTCGATATCATCTGGGTAAAGAACCGCCCCCTGGGGCTGGCAGCAAGTCGCTACCTGAGCCTGATGCGCAAGATTGCCGAGGGCGAGCCTCGTCGTGTTTAAGGCGTAAAAATACTGCCTGCGGCATGGCTCATTGCGGCCATTGCTCAAGCAGTATCGAGACGAATTTTTCCGCCGCCGGCGAAAGCGACGCCCCCCGGCGGTAGACCAAGCCCAAAGAGCGGTTCACAACCGGCTCGATCAACGGGACGCTGACCAGGGTTGGATGATCTTGCGCCGGCATGGCCAGGCTCGGCATCGCCGAAACCCCCAGGCCCGCCTCCACCAGCCCCAACGAAGTGGAAAGGTGCTGGACTTCGTAGAACCATTGTGGCCTCCAACTCAAGCCAGACAGGGCGTGATCGAGCAGCATGCGGTTACCGCTCAGGCGCCCTACCCCGATAAGACGGTAATCGCTCAATTCAGACCAGGTGACCGAGCTGCGCCCGGCTAACTCATGATCACGCCGGCAGGCCAATACAAAAGGTTCGCTGACCAATGGCACGAATTCAATATCCGGATGCTGCCCACTCATCATGTTGATACCGAAGTCGGCTTCACCCCGCAGTACCGCTTCAAGCCCTTCATTGGCGCTCAAATCCAGCAGGCGAATCCGGATTTTTGGATAGCGCTCGTTATACAAACGAATGACTGACGGCAAAAAATAGAAAGCGGCAGTAGGGATACATGCCAGGGTCACCCGGCCAATCTGGCGTTCGGCGAGTTCACGGATATTGAGAATCGACTCATCGAAGTCATCCAGCAACCGACGTGCCTTTGGCAGAAAGTCGCGGCCGACGCTCGTGAGGCTGACCTTGCGGGTGGTGCGATCGAGCAACGCGGTGCCCAACCCCTCTTCCAGTTTTTTTATCCGACGACTGATTGCAGGTTGAGACAGATGCAAGGCATCGGCGGCTTCGTGAAAACTGCCAAGTTCGGCGATTTTCACGAAGGATCGAATGTCGTTCAGCTCGTATTCCATGTCTTATCTCATCCGCAGAAGGCGTCAAAAAGTAATTCAGCGTAAATTCATCATTTGCAAAACGCAATAATCTCATCAATTTTTGCATTTGAAACATTTTTTAAAGCTTGCGACTCTTGCTCCAAGAACATCAATTAAGTCAATTGATCAACAAGAGTCAGGATCATGCAAAGAATTCCCTGTGTGCTGATGCGCGGTGGTACCTCTAAAGGCCCGGTTTTTCTTGATTGGGATTTGCCGGCAGCCGTTGAAGCGCGCGACGAGCTTCTGCTCAACCTGATGGGCTCGGGCCACGAGCTGGAGATCGACGGTATCGGTGGGGGCAGCCCGCAAACCAGCAAGGTCGCGATTGTCAGCCCTTCACTGCACCCGGACGCAGACGTTGATTACTTGTTCGTTCAAGTGATGGTTTCGCAACGCCGGGTCGACAGCGCCCCCAACTGCGGCAACATGCTGTGCGCGGTCGGGCCGTTCGCCATTGAACAGGGTCTGGTCAAAGGCAATCCAGGGCGTACCCGTGTACGCATTCGCAATGTGAACACCGGGACCTTTATCCATTCCGAGGTGTACACACCGGATGGCAAAGTCAGTTATGAGGGCGACACCGCCATCGATGGCGTGCCAGGTACTGCAGCGCCCGTGCAACTCACCTTCCTCGATGCGGCCGGCAGCAAGACCGGCAAACTCTTCCCGACCGGCAACACACAGGACGTCATCGATGGCATTGCGGTGACCTGTATCGACATGGCGATGCCCATGGTGCTCATCGAAGCCAGTCAACTGGGCAAGCGTGGCGATGAGAAGCCAGCAGAACTGGACGCCGATAAAGAATTCCTGCGTCGCCTTGAGTCTTTGCGGATCCAGGCCGGCCAGGCCATGGGCTTGGGCGATGTCAGCGACAAGGTGATTCCCAAACCGGTCCTGGTATCGCGTGCGAAAGCCGGCGGTACGATTCAGGTTCGCTATTTCATGCCGCACAACTGCCACCGTGCGCTGGCCATTACTGGCTCGATTGGCTTGGCTACCGCGTGCGTGATAGAAGGCAGCGTCGTCTCGCAGATGCTCGGCGGGATCAGTACGCCGCGCCTTGAAGCTGTGCGTATCGAACATCCCAGCGGCGGGATTGATGTCGTATTGTCCTACACCGGCGTCAACGGTGAGACAATTCAAGCGTCCGTCGTACGCACCGCGCGCAGGCTTTTTTCAGGTTACGTCTACGCCACGGGCTCTCGGCGCCTCGCCGGATAATTCCGGCGGTCGTTGGCATTTTTGCATCCGCACAATTCTAAAAATGGGTGATGCCATGAAAGTTGTTAAATCGCTCTACTTCCAGATTCTCTGCGCCGTGGTGCTGGGCATCGTGGTTGGCCATTTCTGGGCTCAGCAGGCCATCGCACTCAAGCCATTGGGTGATGCGTTCATCAAGCTCATCAAGATGATGATTGCCCCCGTGGTGTTCTGCACCATCGTCACCGGCATCGCCGGGATGAGCGACAAACGCTCGCTTGGACGCCTGCTCAGCAAGACCATGCTGCTGTTTTTTTGCCTGACGGTGATCAGCCTGGTGATTGGCCTCGTGGCGGTGTACGTGTTCCAGCCGGGCGCCGGCATGAATATTGATCCCAGCCAACTGAGCACCAAAGGCTTGGCCCAATACACGGAGTCGGCTGCAAAGCTTGGGGTTGTGGAGTTTTTCATGCACATCATCCCCGACACCTTTATCGGTGCCTTCAGCAAAGGGGAAGTGCTGCCGGTGCTTTTTATTGCGGTATTGTCCGGCTTTGCCTTGTCTTCACTGGGCGAACGCGGCAAACCGGTGCTCGACGTGCTCGAATCCGCCTCGCAAATGGTCTTCAAGATCTTCGCTTACCTGATGCGCTTTGCGCCGATCGGTGCCTTCGGGGCCTTGGCATTCACCGTTGGCCAGTACGGCATCACTTCGCTGGGTTCGCTGGCGAAGTTGATCATGACCTTGTACATCGCCTGCGGCTTCTTCGTGTTCGTGGTGCTGGGCAGCATTTGCCGCAGCAATGGCTTCAGCCTGTGGAAACTGTTGCGCTACTTTCGCGAAGAATTCCTGGTGGTGCTAGGGACGTCCTCCACGGAACCTGTCATGCCACGCATGCTGGAAAAACTTGAAGCGTTAGGCTGCAAGAAAGGCGTCGTGGGCCTGGTACTTCCAACCGGCTACTCGTTCAACCTGGACGGTACGGCCATCTATTTGTCGTTGGCGGCGATTTTCATTGCCCAGGCCTGCAACATTGACCTGAGCTTTACGCAAATCATCACCATGCTGGCGATCATGTTGTTGTCCTCCAAAGGAGCCGCCGGCGTGACTGGCAGCGGGTTCGTGGCGCTCGCCTCGACCCTGACGGTCATTCACGACATCCCGTTGGCCGGCCTGGCGTTGCTGATCGGGATAGACCGCTTCATGTCTGAAGCGCGCGCCCTGACCAGCCTGGCCAGCAACGCAGTCGCGACGGTGGTGATTTCGATATCCGAAAATGCCTGCCACCGCGAAACGCTGAACCGGATGCTCGACGCAAAACCCTCTGCGGCACCCGTAAATGCCTGGGAAGACCTGAAGATCGCAAAGGCGTCCAGCAAGACCGGATAACGCCCTCCCCTGACCTGACTGAACCGCCGACCCCGCCAGGCGCCGTTGTGCAGCCCGGTGGGCCAGGGCTCGTGCGCCTTGGCATTTGTCACCATTACGATAACAACAAGAGAACCGTCCTATGCTCGCTTTCCTTGGCTTGGCCATGGTAGTCGTATTCACCTTCCTCATCATGACCAAGCGCTTGTCGCCGATCGTCGCACTCACCGTCGTGCCTATCGTTTTTGCGGTGATCGGCGGTTTCGGCGGCACCACCGGCAAGATGATGCTCGATGGCCTGAAAATGGTCGCACCGTCTGCCGCATTGCTGCTGTTTGCGATCCTGTTCTTTGGCTTGATGATCGATGCGGGCCTGTTCGATCCACTGATCCGCAAGATCCTCAAGCGCGTCAATGGTGACCCCATGAAGATCGCGGTGGGCACTGCCCTGCTCTCGTTGCTGGTCGCTCTCGACGGCGATGGCACAACGACCTACATGATCACTTGTGCTGCGATGCTGCCGCTGTATAAACGTATCGGTATGAACCCGATGATCCTGGCCACCATCTCCATGCTGTCCTTGAGCATCATGAGTGGCATGACCCCCTGGGGCGGCCCCGCTACACGGGCCATCGCCGCGCTGGGTCTGGATGCCGGCGAGTACTTCGTGCCGTTGCTGCCGACCATGATCGGCGGCGCCATGTGGGTGGTTTTCACGGCCTTCCTGCTGGGGCGAGCCGAACGCAAGCGTATCGGCAACGTGCAACTGCAAAGCGGTGGCGGCGATTGCTACATCAACGCGATTCTTGAGGACACCCCTCACAAACGCCCCAGGCTGGCCTACGTCAATCTGGTGCTGGTGATTGCGGTGATGGCGGCTCTGGTGATGGGGTTGATGCACTCGGCGATCTTGTTCCTGATCGGCTTCGTGCTTGCGCTGATGATTAACTACCCGCAATTGGACATCCAGAAAGAACGCATTCTGGCGCATTCGGGCAACGCCATGACGGTGGTGTTGCTGGTATTCGCAGCCGGTATTTTCGCCGGTATTTTTTCCGGTACCAAGATGGTCGACGCCCTGGCACAGACCCTCGTCGACTGGATCCCACCCTCTTGGGGCCACCTGTTTCCACTGGTCGTCGCGATCACCAGCATGCCGCTGACGTTCGTGCTGTCCAATGACGCCTACTATTTTGGTGTCGTACCGATCCTGGCTAATGCCGCCGCAGCGTATGGCATCGACCCGATTGAAATCGCGCGCGCCTCGATCCTGGGACAGCCCGTGCACTTGATGAGCCCGTTGGTTGCCTCGACCCTTTTGCTGGTAGGCATGGTCGATCGCGACATCGGCGACTTCCAGAAAGCCACCGTCAAATGGGCAGTGCTGACCTCCCTGGTCGTCACTGCACTGGCCTTGCTGACCGGCGCCATTAGCCTGTTTAAATAATTCACGCACCCACCCCCGCTGACTTTCAACGCGCCTCACTCAGGGCGCGGGTGTAGCCGTGCATCCAAAATAACAACAACGAGTCATTTGCCATGAACCCTATGTATACCCGTCGAGCTTTGTTTTGCGCGTTAGGCTTGGTCCCCGTCGCGGGCGCCAACGCCGAAGGTTTTATTGATGACAGCAAACTCAAGCTGCAACTGCGCAATGTGTATTTCAACGAGAACTTTCGTGACGAGCACGGCTTGAGTGCACGAGCCGCCAGAACGGCAAAAAGCGAACGGACCGAGTGGGCCCAGGGATTCCTGCTGGACTATCAGTCCGGATTTACCGCGGGCACCCTCGGCTTCGGCGTGGATGCCCTGGGTCTCTATGGCGTAAAGCTCGATTCAGGGCGCGGTCGCAGTGGTACCGGGCTTATGCCGGTGGATGATGACGGGCGAGCGGCCGACGAGTTTGCCAGCGCCGGCGCTACCGCAAAAGCCAGGTTCGCGAAAACCACCGTCAAGTACGGCACCTTGCTGCCCAAGGTGCCGGTGCTGATTTACAACGATGCACGTTTATTGCCCCAGACCTACCAGGGCACCCAGGTCAGCAGCACCGACATCGAGAACCTGACAGTCACCGGCGGGCACTTGGACCGATTCAAATTACGCGACTCCACCAACAGCGTGCCCATCGTGCCTGATGGCTATAGCGGGGCAAAGTCGGGAGACTTCAACTACGCCGGGGCCGAGTACAAGTGGGGCAAAAATATCCGCCTGAGCTATTTCTATGGCGAGCTCGAAAACTTCTACCGGCAGAACTTCGCTGGCATTCAGTACGACCTGCCACTGGCGGGTGGCGTACTCACCAGCGACCTGCGTTACTTCAACAGCGCAGATAGCGGCTCTGCGTATGCAGGCAAAATCGACAATGACATGCTCAGCGGCCAACTGGCCTACGCGATCGCCGGCCACACCGTCGGCGGTGGCTATCAGACCCTTCGCGGCGATGCCGGTTTGCCCTACATCAGCGGCGCGACCGTGTATTCATTCAGCAACGCAGGCATCGGCAAGTTCATCGAGGAAGACGAGAAGACCTGGATGCTCAACTATGCCTACAACTTCGCTGCCGTCGGCGTGCCCGGCTTGACCTTCTCCGCGCGCTACCTGAGCGGCAATGACGGCAAGTCCACGACCACGGTCAAGGAATGGGAGCGTGATACCGAGCTGGCTTACGTAGTACAGGCGGGTACGTTCAAGGGGCTGGGTGTGCGCATGCGCAACTATGTCTACCGCTCTGAGTTCTCCCGGGGGCGCGACAGCAATCGCCTCTACCTCACCTATGACATCGCCCTCTGGTAGGTCGACGATCGTTCAATGCCTTTGCCGATAAGATTCACGGTCTGGTCAGCCAGATCGTCAGCATGGCCCGGGCGTTGAATACATCCGTCACCCAGGTGGCCGAACAGAGCAGTTGGGCACCCTGACCGAGGACCTGTCTGCGGGGGGCGTGTCGTTGAAAAGCCTGCAAGGCGATGTAGACGCTGGCAGGGCGATGATGTTGAACGCTCTGGCTCACGCGTGTTGGTCACGGGCCCCTTCTGAAAGAGGTTCCCCACGCCAACGGCTTCAACCCCAAATGCGCCGCCAGCGTCTGGCCAATATCGGCAAAGCTGTCACGCTCACCCAACCACCCCGCCGCCACGCCCGCACCATAAGCCAATACAGGCACATGCTCGCGGGTGTGATCGCTGCCCGGACGAGAAGGATCACAACCGTGGTCGGCGCTGATGACCAGTAACGTTTGCGGGTCCATCAACGCCAATAACTCCGGCAGCCTGCGGTCGAACGCTTCCAGCGCGGCCGCATACCCGGCCAGGTCCCGGCGGTGCCCGTAGAGCATGTCGAAGTCGACGAAGTTGGCAAACACCAGGCTGTTGTCTGGCGCTTCCCTGTAGGCCTTGAGCGTGGCATCGAACAGCGCGTCGTTGCCGTCGGCCTTGTACAACCGACTGATGCCTCGGTGGGCGAAAATGTCGCCGATCTTACCCACCGCATGCACGGTGCCGCCGGCTTCGCAGAGATGATCAAGCAATGTCGCCGACGGCGGTGGCACGGTGTAGTCGCGGCGATTGCCGGTGCGGCGAAACTCACCCGCGTGTTCCCCGGTGAACGGTCGGGCAATCACCCTGCCAACGGTGTATTCATCACACAAAGTGCGGGCGATTTCACATACCCGGTACAACGCCTCCAGCCCGAAATGGCTTTCATGGGCGGCGATCTGCATCACGCTGTCGGCGGAGGTGTAGCAAATCGGCTGCTTGCTGCGGATGTGTGCCTCACCCAATTCGTCCAGCACCGTGGTACCCGAGGCATGGCAGTTGCCCAGGATGCCCGGCAAGCCTGCCTGCTCAATCAGGTCGGCCAGCAACTGTGGCGGGAAGGAGTTGACCGGCTTTTCGAAATAACCCCAGTCGAACAACACCGGCACGCCCATCATTTCCCAATGCCCGGACGGTGTGTCTTTGCCAGACGATTGCTCCCGTGCATGGCCGAAGGCACCGCTCGGTGCAGCGTCGCCCCAGTCGCCCGGCAACGGGCCATCGCCACTGGCCGCCGCTGCAGCCCCCAATCCCAACCGTCCCAGGTTCGGCAGGGACAAAGGCCCCCGGCGCAACGGCCCATCCGCTTCGCCACGGGCGCACGCCTCGGCGATATGGCGCAAGGTGTCGGCGCCCGAGTCGCCAAAGAGGGCGGCGTCGGCACTGGCACCGATGCCCAACGAATCCAGCACCAACACGATGGCCTTGCTCATAGTATTTCCTGGATCAAGTTGCGTTCGGCCAGGGGGTTACCGCCTAACCGATAGGCTGCGCGCAAGGCGGATGCGCCCTGCCCGGCCTGCTCTGTATTGCGCGCGTGTACCCAGCCCAAGGGTCTTTGCGCGCTCACCTGTTCACCGACAAAGGCCAACTCGCTGAAGCCGACCGACAGGTCCAGCACGTCGTCTGGATGACTGCGCCCGCCGCCCAATGCCACCACCGCCAACCCCACCGCCCGGGTGTCGATCTCGCTGACGCAGCCCTCTTCCTCGGCCCACACCGGTATCGACACGGCGGCCTTGGGTAAATACGCATTGGGGTTGTGGGTAAAGCCCTGCGGGCCACCCAGGGCACTGACCATTTGCTCGAAGCGCTGCAAGGCTGCCCCGCTCTGCCAGGCCTGAAGCAATTGATCACGGGCCTGAGCCTCATCCCTCGCCAGGCCGGCCATCGTCAGTACCTCGGTCGCCAGGGCCAGGGTCACCGCCCACAGGCGTTCACTGCGCACCTCACCCTTGAGCAGCGCTACCGCTTCGGCAACCTCCAGGGCATTGCCGGCACTGCGGGCCAGCGGCTGGTTCATGTCGGTGATCAGGGCGCGGGTGTTGACCCCGGCACCGTTGGCCACGGCGACGATGCTCGCAGCCAGTTCGCGCGCCTGTTCGGGCTCGGCCATGAATGCGCCGTTGCCGGTCTTCACATCCATGATCAACACGTCGAGGCCGGCGGCGAGCTTCTTGCCAAGGATCGATGCGGTGATCAGGTCAATCGACTCGACCGACCCCGTCACATCGCGGATCACATACAAACGCTTGTCTGCGGGTGCCAGGTTGGCGGTCTGGCCGATGATGGCGCAACCGACTTCGGCCACCACCGTGCGCAAACGTTCAGGGCTGGGTTGGCAGTCGTAACCGGGGATGCTCTCGAGCTTGTCCAGGGTGCCGCCGGTGTGCCCCAGGCCACGCCCGGAAATCATCGGCACGTAACAGCCGCAGGCCGCCAGCAAAGGCGCCAGCAGCAAGCTGATCATGTCACCGACGCCGCCGGTGGAATGCTTGTCCACGATCGGCCCCGGCAGATCCCAACTCAATACTTGGCCGGAGTCGCGCATCGCTTCGGTCAAGGCGATGCGCTCGGTCACATCCATACCCTTGATAAAAACCGCCATGGCGAACGCGGCCACCTGTCCATCGCTGAGGCTGCCGTCGGCAATGCCGGCGACAAACCGTTGAATGTCCATTGCGGCCAGGGCGTGACCGTCGCGTTTACGGCGAATCACTTCTTGTGGCAACCACATACTGTGCTCCTTACAGCGAGATGAAAAAGCCGACAATCGCCGCACTCATCAGATTGGAAAGCGTGCCGCCGATCATGGCCCGCAGGCCCAGCCGCGCCAATTCTTGACGACGTTGCGGGGCGATACCGGTCAGGCCACCGAGTTGAATGGCAATTGAAGACAGGTTGGCAAAGCCGCACAGGGCGAAGGTGACGATTACCTGGGTGTGGACCGACAACAGCGGCACACCGGCTTCCGCGGCCTTGGCCGGGGTCAGGTAGTTGGCCAGGTCGGCATAGGCGACGAACTCGTTGAGGACCAGTTTTTCACCGATAAAACCGCCGGCCATGACCGCCTCGTGCCACGGCACCCCGAGCAGAAAAGCGATGGGCGCCAGTATGTGGCCGAGGACCAGTTGCAAGGTCAACTGCGGGTAGCCAAACCAGTTGCCCGCCCACCCCAGCAGCCCGTTGAACAGGGCGATCAACGCGATAAATGCCAGCAACATGGCACCGACGGACAAGGCCAGGCGCAAGCCGACCTGAGCCCCCTCGGCGGCAGCATCGATGATATTGGTGGGGCGATTCTCGGCCTGTCCCAGCTCCTCGATCACCTGTTCGGTGCGGGCTGATTCGGTCTCCGGCTCCATCAGCTTGGCCATCAACAGCGCCCCCGGTGCCGACATGAAACACGCCGCGATCAGGTACTTGAGTTCCACCCCTAGCCCGGCGTAACCCAACAGCACCGAGCCGGCCACCGCCGCGAAACCACCGACCATCACCGCGAATAACTCCGAGCGCGTCAGCTTGGCAATGAACGGCCGTACCACCAGCGGTACTTCCGACTGACCAATGAAAATCGCCGACGTCACCACCATCGACTCAATGCGGCTGGTGCCCAGCAGCAGGCGCAGGGCGCCGCCCACCAACCGTATGATCCAGCCCATCACGCCGATGTAATACAGCACCGAGATAAAGCTGCCGAAGAACACGATCATCGGCAATACCCGGATCGCGAACACAAACCCACCGCTGCCGAACACTTCAAACATGTGCGGCGAACTCAGGCCGCCAAACAGAAACTCGATGCCTTTGTTCGCGTACAGCTGCAGCGAGGCCACCGCCCCCGATAGCGAGGCCAGCACCGTCTGGCCCCAAGGCACGTACAGGGCAAAAGCGCCGATCAACACCTGGATCAGAAACGCTACCGAGACGGTGCGCCAGTTGATCGAGCGTCGTTGATGAGATAAAGCAATGGCAATGACAATAAGGGTCGCTATTCCGACAAGACTGATCATGCAGGCGTCTCAACAATGGACCAAGCGGACGCAGGCCCAACGGCCTGCCCAGGATTAGAAAGCGTCGAAGGCGCCCGGCAGCAATTGCGCCAGGGTCCAGGTACGCGTGGCCGCCGGGTCACTGCCCTGGCAAATCACCACTGCATCCTTGGCCATCAACTCCAGCATCACCTGGCGGCAGGCACCGCAAGGGCTTATCAGTGAAACGTTGGGTGCATAAACAGCCATCGCCTTGAAACTGCCCGGCGCATGGCCCTGGCTGATGGCGCTGAACAACGCGCTACGCTCGGCACAATTGGTCAGCCCGTAGGAGATGTTCTCCACGTTGCAACCCTGAACCACCTCACCGTCGGCAGTCAGCAACGCCGCGCCGACCGGGAAATGGGAGTAAGGCGAGTACGTGCTCTCGGCGGCCCGCTTTGCCTGTTCCATCAAACGCTCTTCAATTGTCATGCACAGGGTCATCCCATCTTGTTGCGAGCACGGCCAGGGAGGTCGTGACGCTATTGTGTTGTTATTTAAATAACAATAGATGTGAATATTCAATCTTTTTCTGCGCATATGCACAAACATTGCGCAAGCGTGGGCATACGGTGCTGCATCACATCGAAGCGTTGCTAAGGGGTGACGAGGCGCCGCCGCTGCCGGAACCTGAACAGCCAGTGGCGTCACGGAGGCTGAGGTGGTGGTGAACTTCGGTCGCATCGGCACCGAACGCGCCGTGCGCGAAGCGGAAAAGCTGATCGCGGAGAAACTGCGCAAGGGCTATCAAGAGCAGACGCGATCAATCACACCGGGATGATTCAAGGACGTTATAAATCTCGGAAATGACCTGCCGTGTCGCGCCGTCAAGGGTTCCTTCATTACGGCACAACACCCAGCCGTGATCCGCAACCGCTCGCTCGAACGCCTGGGTACAGGCGATGTGTTCTTCCAGCCTGTGGATCACGGTGCTGCTCAGCCCGCGCCGGCGTGCAGCGGCCCTTGCCCATGAAATATCGGGGTCGGTGACCACGCCGACATGCAGGTCCGGCACTTGCACATTTCGATCAATGTTCAGCCGCAGGATGTCTGCCAGCGGGACGCCACGGCGAAACGCGGCATCCGACGGGTACCAGCGGTCAATCAAGACAATGCTGCCTGGCGGCTGTTGAGTCAGCACGTGCCGGGAAATCCAGGCACGGCTCTCAGCGAAGCGCTGACAGACTTCCCACTCCAACTCCCGGCTGGGCGTTCTGGCGAGTTGGTTGACGAGGGCCATTGTTTCACTTCGGTAGGGATCGCTTTTTCTCTCGCACAGCCGGATCACCTTTTTGTTGTCAGCCCTCAGTGCTTTCGTAACGGCTTCCAGCAGTGTGGTTTTGCCGGTGCCCTTGGGCCCATCCAGAGAAACAAACAGCGGACGATTCCTTCTTCAACTAGCGATTGATAATGGATGAACTGTATCTGAATTGCCGGCTGACGGTTCTCACCATTCGGCAAAGGACGCATCTATTGCTGTTCGACTTCACGGGCATGCTCATCAGAATCGCCCACATAAATCTCGGCGCCGGGCATCACCAGCAATTGCGCCGGATCACGGCCATGGTGCACCGCCCTGTCCTTGATATCCCGGTAGAAAGCCTGGCCGTGCTCGATGCTGGCCGCGTGGGTGAAGATCACATCGGCGGTGGCGGCGCCCAAGTCACGTTCCAGCCAGCGCGGCCTTTGCTGATCAGGTCGAGTCATGTCAGTGGCTCCAGCCGATTCAAGTAATGGGATGGCGAGCCCTGGATGCCGCGTGCAAAATACTGATTGCGCATAACCTATTTCGATAAGTAACCGTTACCGGCGTTAGTGCCGGTGCCGATGAAACCTTCAGCCGCCTGGGTTGAGGCGCCAACACCCAACAAAAGAACGGTGAGCAGAATGCGAGAAGCTTTTTTCATGGTGAATCGACGTCCCTTTCGAGGTTAAACCGCGTTTTATCAAGCGGGCACTTTAACGTCATACAGGTCATTCGCGGTATGCCTCCATGCTTGATGCCCCCTACGCAAGATAGTCCGGAACCTCACCGACCCCCGCCCGATAAAGATTCCCTCTATTGGCGGTTACCGCAATCTTGAATTAACGTTCAACGCACCTGACCAACGCGACGTTACCCCAGTCAACCCGCGTCCTTCATGGGCCGGCCTGATGCACCGCCACTCATTGCTCAACCAAACAGTTAACCCGCTGATTAATCAGAGTAAATATGAAAGAGCAGCCTCGGCAGCTTGCATCGGCACCGCAACCAGTGGCGCATATACGCGCCCTTTTTCGACAACCACACCTTCTGGCTCCCTTGAGTCTGCTGTGCATCGCCCTCGCGGGTTGTACGGTCGGGCCGGATTTCACGCGGCCCGATGTGCCGGCGAATGCCGATTACTCACGAGAAAAACTCTCTGCCACCGCCAAGGCCGATATCGACGCCGGCGGCGCAGCGCAGCGGCTGATCGCGGGGATGGATATTCCCGGGCAATGGTGGACGCTGTTCCGCTCACCGGCCCTGAATGCCCTGGTGGAAGAAGCCTTGCGTGCCAACCCGGATGTCACCGCCGCTCAGGCCGCGTTGCGCCAGGCTAATGAACTGGTCTATGCCGACCAGGCGTCGCTCTTCCCTTCCGTCAGCGGCAATGTGCAGAAGGCCCGCGAGAAAGTCTCAGGCGTCACCTCGGGCATCCCGGAATCGCCGATTCTCACGGTGAGCTCGGCATCGCTGAGTGTGTCCTATGCGCCGGACGTGTTCGGCGGTACGCGCCGGCAAATCGAATCCACCTCGGCCCAGGCCGAGTACGAGCGCTTCCAGCTGGAGGCGACGTATCTCACCTTGACCTCCAACGTGGTCAATACGGCGGTCAGTCTGGCGTCGATACGCGATCAAGTCGCCGCCACCGAAGAAATCATCCGGATCCAGGGTGGCCAGCTCGACCTCCTGCAGGCGCAGCGCCGGCTGGGGGCCATCGGCGACACCGACGTGCTCACGCAGCAGACCGCACTGGCGCAAACCCGTGCCAGCCTGCCGCCCCTGCAAAAGCAATTGGCGCAGACCCGCAACCAGTTGATGGCCTACCTCGGCCGGTTTCCCAATCAGGACCGGGATGAGCGCTTCAACCTGGCCTCCCTGCACCTGCCGGAAGAACTGCCCCTCAGCCTGCCTTCGGCCATCGTCGGCCAGCGGCCGGACGTGCGTTCTGCCCAGGCGCAACTGCATCAGGCCAGCGCGAACATTGGTGTCGCCGTGGCCAATCAGTTACCCCAGTTCAGCATTACCGGGTCCGTGGGCTCCACGGTGGCCAGCGGGACTAAATTGTTTTCGGCGGGCAGTGGCGTCTGGAGCCTGGCCGGGTCGATCACCCAACCGATCTTTGATGCCGGCGCACTGGAGCATCGCAAACGCGCCGCCGTGGCGGCCTATGACGAATCGGCAGCGCGCTACCGTGGCACGGTGATCGGTGCGTTCCAGGACGTGGCCAACGCGCTGCGGGCGCTGGAGGCCGATGCCGATGCGCTCAACCAGCAGGTGGTGGCCGAGCGCTCTGCCCAAGCCAACCTGGACCTGGTGCAGGCGCAGTTCAAGCTCGGTGCCGTGGCCTACATCAACCTGCTTACGGCCCAGCAAAGCTACCAGAACACCGTGCTGGCCCGCGTCAAGGCCCAGGCTTCCCGTTACAGCGATACCACGGCGCTCTTCCAGGCATTGGGTGGCGGGTGGTGGAACCGAACCGATGTGGACCCTGCCACCAAGGGCCGGCCTGATCGCTTCGGCCTGCCGTCGTGGAACGAGATCATGCCGGCCAAAAACAAGGCAGCGCCTGCCGATTCGGCACGGTTCGACTGAACTGAAATCTGAAACAGCGAGAACACCCATGGCTGACGTCATTACTGCCTCTCCCCTGCCACCCGAGCCCGGCGCACCGCGCAAGCGTCGACTGTGGCGGCCGATGCTCATCATGATCGTGGTGGTGCTGGTGATTGTGGCGATCATTGCCGGGGTGAAGTTCGTGCAGATTTCGGCGCTGATCGCCCAGTCGAAAATGCCCAGGCCCGCCTCCGTGGTCACGGCCATGAAGGTGCCGTTCAGCGATTGGCAACCGAATGTCAGCGCCGTGGGGTCGATGAAGGCGGTCAGAGGGGTGGATGTGACCACGGAAGTGGGCGGCATCGTGCGCACCATCGGCTTTACGCCTGGGCAAGAGGTGGCGGCCCAGGCGCTGCTGGTGCAGTTGAATGCCGACTCGGACATCGCGCAACTGCATTCCCTGGAAGCAACGGCTGATTTGGCGGTGATCGTCCTCAAGCGTGACAAGGCGCAACTGGCGGTCAACGCCATCTCCCAGGCACAAGTGGACACTGACACCGCCGACCTGAAAGCCAAGCTTGCTGCCGCCGAACAACAGCGCGCACTGGTGGCGAAAAAGACCATACGTGCACCGTTCGCCGGGCGCATCGGGATCACCAGCGTCAACCCGGGCCAATACCTCAACCCCGGCGACAAGATCGCCACCCTGCAGACCTTTGATCCGATCTACATCGACTTCACGGTGCCCCAGACCCAACTGGAGGCGATCGCCATCGGCCAGGGGGTTTCTGTGACGGCCGACGGCCTGACCAATCAAACCTTCACCGGCAAGGTCAGCACCATCGACACCCAGTTCGACTCGACCACGCGCAACGTCACGGTGGAAGCGACCGTCGACAACCCCAAACAAAGTCTCGTGCCCGGGATGTTTGCCCGCGCCGTGGTCAACTCTGGTGCGACGCAGCGCTACCTCACCGTGCCGCAGACATCGGTGACCTACAACCCCTACGGCACCACGGTGTTCATCGCCACATCGAGCAAGGACGACAAGGGTGAGGAAGTGCTCACCGCGCAACAAACCTTTATCAAGACCGGGCCCACCCGGGGCGACCAGGTGGCGATCCTGTCGGGCGTGAAGGAAGGCGACCTGCTGATCACCAGCGGCCAGATGAAGCTCAAGAATGGCTCGCCGGTGAAGGTCGATAACAGCGCCGCGCCGCTGAACGATCCTGCGCCGACTCCCCAAGAACACTAAAGGTGTCCCATGAAGCTTACCGATACCTTTATTCAGCGGCCGGTCTGGGCGATTGTCGTCTCGCTGTTCATCCTGATCCTGGGGCTGCGCTCGATCTTCGAATTGCCGGTGAACCAATGGCCACGCACCGAAAACACCGTGGTCACCATCACCACCGCTTACTACGGCGCGGACGCGTCCACGGTAGCCGGCTTTATCACCCAGCCGCTTGAGTCGGCCATCGCCCAGGCCCAGGGCATCGACTACCTGTCTTCAACGAGCATCACCGGCGTCTCGACCATTACCGCCACACTGCGATTGAACTACGACGCCAGCAAGGCGCTTACCGAGATCAATACCCAGGTCAACTCGGTCAAGAACCAACTGCCGGCACAGTCCCAGGAGCCGGTGCTGACGGTGGCGGTCGGGCAGACCACTGACGCCATGTACCTGGGCTTCTACAGCGACACCCTGGCCACCAATAACATCACCGATTACCTGGTGCGGGTGGTCAAGCCCAAGCTGGACTCGATCCAGGGCGTGCAAACCGCAGAAATCCTCGGCGGGCGTCAGTTTGCCCTGCGCGCCTGGATGGACCCGGACAAACTCGCCGCACATAACGTGACCGCCCAGGACGTGTCCACCGCCCTGGCCAACAACAACTACCTGTCTGCGGTCGGCTCCACCCGCGGGCAAACGGTGACGGTCGACCTGACGGCCGGGACCGATTTGCACACGGTGGATGAATTCAAGCGGCTGGTGATCAAACAGAAAGGCGATGCCCTGGTGTACCTGGAGGACGTGGCCACCGTCACCCTCGGCGCTGAAAGCTACGACAGCAGCGTGGCGTTTTCCGGCAAGCGTTCGGTGTTCATCGGCATCAAGACAGCGCCGACTGCAAACATCCTGACGGTGGCCGACAGCGTGCGCGAGGCCTTCCCCGAGCTGCAATCCCAGTTGCCCACCGGGGTACGCGGCGAGATCGTGTATGACTCCACGGCGTTCATCAACACCTCGATTTATGAGGTGGTGAAGACCCTCGTCGAGGCGATGATCATTGTGTCGGTGGTGATCTACCTGTTCCTCGGCTCGTTCCGTGCGGTGATCGTGCCGTTGGTGGCGATCCCGCTGTCCCTGGTGGGGACCTTCTTCATCATGTACCTGCTGGGGTACTCGATTAACCTGCTGACCCTGCTCGCCCTGGTACTGGCGATCGGCCTGGTGGTGGACGACGCGATTATCGTGGTGGAAAACGTCGACCGGCATATCAAGGAGGAAGGCAAAGGCGTGCTCGAGGCTGCGCTGGTCGCGGCACGGGAACTGGGTGGCCCGATCGTTGCGATGACCGTGGTGCTGATCGCCGCGTACGTGCCCATCGGGCTGCGCAGCGGGCTTACCGGTGCGCTGTTCAAGGAGTTCTGCTTCTCCCTGGCAGGTGCCGTGACTGTATCGGCCGTGGTGGCGTTGACGCTTTCGCCGATGATGACTTCCCGGCTGTTCAAGACCGGGCAGGAAGAAGGTCGTTTCGCCCGCAAGCTCGATCAGTACTTTGACGGGTTGCGGGGTCGTTATCACCGCGTGCTCTCAGGCGGCCTGAACGTGTGGCCGGTGCTGGTGACATTTGGCTTTGTGCTGTTCCTGCTGGTGGCCGCCAGTGGCATGACCGCCAAAAGCGAACTGTCGCCCACCGAGGACCAGGGGCTGGTGTTCATGCAGATCAAAGGCCCGCCCACCGCCTCGCCGCAGCAGATGGAGCGGATTGCCGACCAGGCTTTCCAGATCGCCAACAAAGAGCCTGAATACGCGCAGATGTTCCAGTTGACCGGGCTGCCGATCCTCAACCAGGGCCTGGGCGGTGTGCTGCTGAAAAACTGGGGCGACCGCACACGCTCCCAGGCCCAACTGATCCTGGATCTCCAGCAAAAATGGAACCAGGTGCCAGGCGCTACCATTGCAGCCTTCCCGTTGCCGTCGCTGCCGGGTGCCCAAGGGTTGCCGGTGCAGTTTGTGATCACCACCACCGACTCGGTGGAAAACCTGAATGAAGTCGCCCAGGCCGTGGTGGCCGAGGCCCAGAAACAACAGCTGTTCTATTTCTCCGACATGGACCTGAAACTCGACAAGCCACAAGCCAAGCTGGTGGTGGACCGGGAAAAAATTGCCGCGCTGGGCATGACCCAGGCCGACGTCGGTGCGGCGTTGTCCGCTGCACTCGGTGGCAACTACGTGAACTACTTCTCCACTGCCGGGCGCTCGTACAAAGTCATTCCCCAGGTGTTGCAGGTTGATCGCCTCAACCCCGACCAGATTCTCGATTACTACATCCGCACGCCATCCGGCAGCATGATCCAGGCGCGCACCGTGGCGCATATCGAAACCTCGACCCAGCCGGAATCCATCAACCACTTCCAGCAACTCAACTCGGCGACCTTGTCGGGTGTGAGCGGCGTGGCCCAAGGCGAACTGCTGGCAAAACTGAACACCATCCTGACCAACGTTGCACCTTCGGGCTACACCTCGGACTTTTCCGGCGAGTCGCGCCAGTTCATGCAAGAGTCCGGCGGGTTCTTTGGGTTGCTGATGTTCTCGATCCTGATCGTGTACCTGGCCCTGGCCTTCCAGTTCGAGAGCTTCCGCGACCCGGTGGTGATCCTGTTCTCGGTGCCCCCTGCTCTCTTTGGTGCGCTGGCGTTTATCACCATGGGGTTTGCCTCGATCAACGTGTACACCCAGGTGGGCCTGGTGACGTTGCTGGGGTTGATCACCAAGCACGGGATCCTGATCGTGCAGTTTGCCAACGAGCTGCAGCGCGCCGGTCACAGCAAGCGTGAGGCGATAGAAGAAGCCGCCGGCGTGCGTCTGCGGCCGATCCTGATGACCACCGCCGCCATGGTGCTGGGCGTGGTGCCGCTGGTGTGGGCCTCCGGCGCCGGGGCTGCGGGACGGCATGACATGGGCCTGGTGATCTTCGCCGGGTTGTCGATCGGTACCGTGCTGACGCTGTTCATGGTGCCGGCGATGTATATGTTTATTGGCTCCACACACCGTCAGGAGGCGAAGCAGCCGGTCCCCGTGTAGGAGCGAGCTTGCTCGCGAAGAACCTGAGGGCGCCGCGTTCATTCTGAATGCCCGCGTCATCGTTAACGTCCTTCGCGAGCAAGCTCGCTCCTACAGTGGATCAGTGGGTCAGTGGTTCAGATCACTACCCGCAGCGCCAAGCCTTCATACGCATCCAGGGTGATGGTGAAATCACCCTCGGGCGTCAGGTCGCCTTCCACCCGCTCATTGATGATGTCCACCACCGGGCCCGGCGCGATATTGGGCAGGTGCAGGGTTTCCGTAATCGGCGTCGAGCCGAAGTTCAGTGCGGTGATCTGGGTACCTTTGCCCGCCGGCAGTTCGTGCACCATGATCAACAGCCCCGGGTGCTGCACATCCGGCACCAGGATCTGGCGGCTGGCGGCGATGTCGTAGGCACGGCGCACGGCGAGGATTCTTTGCAACTGCGAGGCGAACGAGTCCGGGTCGGCTAGTTGGCTGATCAGGCTGCCGTACAAGGTCTTGGGGCGTGGCATCTGCCCGGCGGATTGCTCCGCCTCCGGATTCAGGTCCACCAGGTCATAGGCGCCACGATGGATCCAGCGTGTGTCGCCATCGAGCATCAAGTGGGCCACCTCCTCCGCCGGTAACGGCAATGCGCCCACCAGGTCCCAGCCGGACAGTGCAAACACTCCCGGTTGCATCGCGTTGTACATCACCAGCAGCAGGTGAATCTGGCGGATCTGCTGGATATCCGCCGGGGTAATCGCCTCGAGGTCGCGAATCCCCAGTGCCGCCGTGATGATGCTGGCGGTGGTGCAGGACACGCCATTGGTCACGAACTTCAGGTTATAGGGTGCGTGTTCGCCGGCCAGGCGTTCGTACATCTGCTCGCGGATATGCTCGCGCAGGATGCCGCCGGGAAAGGTCTGCCCCTGATAGAGGTAGGTGTCATGGGCGTGCAGGGTCCAGAAGTGCACCAGTTCCAGGGTCAGCTCGTCATGGTTCTGCAAGGCATGGATCAGCGAGCCAGGGTCGATGCCCTGGGTGTGCATCTCCCGCAGCATCAGGCGCAGGAATTCGGTGTCGCCCATCAGTAAGGCGTGCTGATACGCCGGCCGGGTGATGAAGTCGTAGGACAGGTCGGCGCCGCCGTGGGACATGGCGGCGATGTCGTCCACCGTCAGGTTCAGTTCCTGGAAGCTGAAACCGCCCGCCTTGCGAATCGCGCCCCCCAGGATCTGGTTGCCGGTGATAGACAGCGGATGGCTTTCGGACCAGGCGTTACCTTCCAGTTTACGTTCCACGCCGAGGAAACCGTTGGCGTCCAGGCGCAGGATTTTCGCGCCCATCACGTCGATGGCGTGCAAGGCGTCGCCAATGATCATCTGCTGCGCAGCGAAGGTCGGGTCCAGCCAGTTCAGGGACGGCTGCCCTTCCTTGAAGTAATGCAGGTACACCCAACGCCGGGGCTTGCCGTCCACGCCGATCACCACGTCGGTGGCGCTCCAGTCGGTTTCCTTGACCCCGGGCTCGAAGAAGATCACCCGTTGCAACTGGCCGACGATGTAGTGCTTGTCCCTGAGTACGTCCACCTGCTGCGGGCTGAGGTTCTGCGCATCGCGGCCCTCGCTGATGTCGGGCAGCAGCGGCCAGTCTTCTTCGCGGATCTCCACCATGTGGTAGAGCCCGGGATAGTCTTCGTAGGCCATCTCGGCCAGGCGGAAGTCCGCGCCCTTGCCGGTGTGGGACGGGATCACGTCGTCGATGATCACCGCGTTGTGCGCGGCGGCCATGCGGGCCAGTGCCTGAAGCTGGGCTTCGGTGCCCAGTTGCGGGTCGATGTCGAAGCTGATGCGGTCGAAATTGCCGTCAATGGTCGGGGTGTGCTCGGTGCCGGACAGACCGCCCGAGCGTTTCAATGGGCCGTTGTGAATGCCCTGGATGCCGATTTTTGACAGCGCGTGCCACAAGGTTTCATCCCCCAGGGCCTCCAGTACGCTGCCGTTCTCGCGGGTGACGATGGACGCCGGGTAGGCCGTGAACCACACCGACGACAGGGCTGAAGCATCACGGGGCCGGGTATGGGCATACGGCTGTTGCCACAACCGGCCCTGCCCCGAGTAGAGCCTGGCGCGCTGCTTCGCAGCCTGCAGCATCGATTGTTCCACCAGCCAGGCCACGTGTTTCTTATCGGCGTCCGTCATAAATCAATCACCTGAACCCATGAAGTAGTCGGTTGCGGTGGCTGCATGTGAACCACCGTTCGTTACTGTATGAGGCCCCGGGCGACGATTCGTTGCATCCGGGATGGCGACCCTTCCCCGGCCTAGACCCAGCCACCGTCCACAATGAAGTTCTGTGCGGTGCACATCGCCGACACATCAGAGGCCAGGAACAGCGCCATATTGGCGATATGTTGCGGCTCCACACTGCCCGGCAGGCACTGGCTGCGGGCGATCAATTCCCGGGCCGCGTCATCCACCCACATCGCCAGTTGTTTCTCGGTCATCACCCAGCCGGGCACCAGTGTATTGACCCGGATCCGGCTCGGGCCCAGTTCCCGCGCCAGGGCCCGGGTCATGCCGTGGGCAGCGGCTTTGCTGGCGGCGTATACCGGGTAGCCGCTGGAAGCCATCATCCAGCCAATGGAGCCCAGGTTGATGATCGACCCACCGCCGGCGGCCTTCATCATCGGCACCACGGCCCGTGCCGCGAAAAAGGCGTGCTTCAGGTTGACCGAGATCAGTTGGTCGAACCGCTCTGAATCGATGTCATCCAGGGTGTGCCGAACGTCGTTGGCGGCATTGTTCACCAGCACGTCGATCGGCCCAAGGCTCTGCGCCAGGCACGCTATCGCGGCCTTGTAAGCGATCTCGTCGGTGATGTCGCAATGGGCGAATTCGACGGCATGGCCCTCGGCCGACAATATCGCCGCCAAGCGGTCACCCTGCCCTTGCGCCCGGTCCACGAACGCGACCTTGGCCCCCTGGCGTGCGAAGGCACGCACCATCGACTCGCCGATCCCGGAAGCACCACCGGAGATCAACACGGTTTTATCCCGCAGGTCCGGGTACATCGCTTGGGCGCCGGGCTGTTTTTCAGTGTTCATGGGGCAGTCACTCCGCTGTATTTAGTCTTATTTTATATTGCATGTTTCGCGATATTGGCTATAAATCAGCCTTGCAACCGAATAAATAGTAGAACTATTTAATTAACAACAATAAAGGTAGCTCAGTCATGCGGCAATCCCGATTCCTGCTTACCGGCCTCGGCCTCTCCCTGGCGATGGCCAGCCTAGGCGCTCAGGCGGCTGGCTTGTCCAGCGAACACAAACCTTTCGGCAAAACCAACGACGGCACTGCTGTCGAGCAGTACGTGTTGCGCAACAGCCATGGCGTACAAGCCACGGTGATCACCTACGGCGCTGTGTTGCAGTCGCTTAAGGTACCGGACAAACACGGCCAGTTCGCCGACGTGGTACTGGGCTTCGATGACGTCCAGGGCTACCAGGCCGGCACCGCGTTCTTTGGTGCGACCATTGGCCGTTTTGGCAACCGCCTGGCCAAGGGCAGCTTTGAACTGGACGGCAAACGCTATCAAGTGCCCCTCAACGATGGGCCGAACTCGCTGCATGGCGGCCCCCAGGGTTTCGACAAGCACGTGTGGAAAGCCCAGCCGGTCAAGCAAGACGACTCGGTGGGCGTGACCCTGAGCTACCTGTCGAAAGACGGCGAGATGGGCTTTCCCGGCAACCTGAAAGTGGATGTCACCTATAGCCTCAACGACAAAAACGAACTGCACATCGACTACAAGGCCACCACCGACAAACCCACGGTGCTGAACCTCACCAACCACAGTTACTTCAACCTCGCCGGCGCCGGTAACGGTGACGTGCTCAAGCAGCTGGCCACCTTGCACGCCAGCCATTACACACCAGTCAACAGCACCTTGATTCCCACGGGTGAACTGGCCCCGGTGGCCGGTACACCGATGGACTTTCTCAAGCCCACCGCCATCGGCCAGCACATCAAGGACGATCATCCCCAACTGAAATTCGCCGAGCCGAAACAAGGCGGCTTTGACTTCAACTGGGTGCTGGATGCCAAGGGTGATATCGGCAAACTGGCCGCCGACGTTCGTGACCCGCAGTCCGGTCGGCGCTTGCAGCTGTATACCAGTGAACCCGGTGTGCAGTTCTATACCAGCAACTTCCTCGACGGCTCGATCAAGGGCAAAGGCGGCAAACCATATGCCCACTGGAGCGCGTTTACCCTGGAAACCCAGCATTTTCCTGACGGGCCCAACCAGCCGAATTTCCCCTCAACCCGCCTGGATCCCGGCCAGACCTACACCCAAAACACCGTCCTGAAATTCTCCGCCGACTGAATCAGCTTGATCGTTCCCACGCACAGCGTGGGAACGATCGCAGCTCCTCCCAAGGATCAGCGTTGTTTCATACGGTCGATCACCACCGCCAGCAGCAGGATCGAGCCGCGGATCACGTACTGATAGAAGGTGTCGATGTTCTTCAGGTTCATCGCGTTCTCGATGATCGCCAGAATCAGCACCCCGGCAATCACGTGGCGAATCATGCCGACCCCGCCGCTCAATGACACCCCGCCCAGCACGCAGGCAGAAATCACCGTCAACTCGAAACCCTGGCCAATCATCGGCTGCCCCGAGGTCATGCGCGAAGCAAGGATCACGCCGGCCAAGGCGCCGATCACCCCGTGCACCGCGAAGATGACGATCTTGGTGCGATCGACGTTCACCCCCGCCAGCAACGCGGCCTCCGGGTTGCCGCCGATGGCCATGGTGTTGCGCCCGTAAGTGGTGTAGTTGAGCAGCCAGCCGAAGAACAGGAAGCACAGGATGGTGATCAGGATCGGCACCGGCACGCCAAACAACTGGCCGTTGCCGAACACGAAGAACCCGTCCTGGGAGACGCCCACCGCCTTGCCATTGGCAAAGATATAGGCCAGGCCGCGCACGATCTGCATGGTCGCCAGCGTGGTGATAAGCGCATTCACCCGCAACTTGGCGATCACGATTCCGTTGATCAACCCCACCACCAGGCCCATCAGCAGTGCGGCACCGATGCCGAGCAAGACGCTGTCGGTGTCGCGCATCACGATCGCCGCCACGACCCCGGCGCAGGCAATCACCGAGCCCACGGACAGGTCGAAATGCCCTGACGCCAGGCAATACAGCATGGTGCACGCGGCAATCCCGGTGGTGGAGATCGCCAGCCCAAGGCCGCGCATATTGAGCGGCGACAGGAAGTTGTCGATCAGCAAGGTGCAGAGCACGAAGATCCCCACCGCGGCCATCAGCATCGCCCAGTTGTCGAGCAGGCTGCGCAGGTCCAGCGGTTTGCGCGCTGTGGGCACAGCCGTGTTTTGGCTTGTCATAGTCACCTCGTCAGTTCCCCTGGCCAGCGGCGCGTTGGCGCGGCAGGGCCATTTGCAGCAAGTTGGATTCATTGGCGTGTTCGCGGCTCATCTCACCGCACATCGCGCCTTCACACAGCACCAGGATGCGGTCGGAAATGCCCATCACCTCCATCAGGTCGCTGGACACCACAATCACCGCAATGCCGCGAGCGGCCAGGTCATGGATGATCTGGTAAATCTCGGCCTTGGCGCCGATATCGATGCCACGGGTAGGCTCGTCGAGCAGCAGGACTTTCATCGGCATCGACAGCCACCGCCCGAGAATCGCCTTTTGCTGATTGCCGCCGGACAGGTACATGATCTTCTGTGCAGCCGTGGGCGTCTTGACCTTCAGCGCCTTGATCTGCGTGGCGGCGTTGTCTTTCTCCCAGCCACCGCGCAACAACCAGCCAAAGCGCGAATGGGCACTGCGCGCGCTGATATTGATGTTCTCGGCGACACTGGACAGCGGCACGATGCCCTCCTTCTTGCGGTCCTCGGGGCACAGCAAAATACCGGCGTCGATGGCGTCACGGGGTGAACGCAGGCGCAGCGCATCGCCGCACAACTCAAGGCTGCCGGCGCTGTTGCGCTCAAGACCGCCCAGCAGCCGCAGCAACTCGGTACGCCCGGCGCCCACCAACCCGAACAGGCCGAGAATCTCGCCCTGGTGCACCTCGAAACTCACCGGTTCACGCAAGCCAGGGCCCTGCAAGCCATTGACCTTGAGGGCCACCGCACCCCGCTCGCGGGGCCGGTAGTCGTAGATGTCCTGAATGTCGCGACCGACCATGCAGGTCACCAGTTGATCGTGGGTCAGCGTGCTCATGTCCTCGAACGTGCGCACGTAGCGGCCGTCCTTGAACACCGTCACCGCGTTGCAGATGCGGAACACCTCCTCCATGCGATGGGACACGTACAGCACCACTTTGCCCTCGTCCCGCAGGCGACCGATGATTGCCATCAGGCGGTCGATCTCCCGCGCTGACAGGCTGCTGGTGGGTTCGTCGAACGCAATCACATGGGCGCCACGGGACAGCGCCTTGGCGATTTCCACCAACTGGCGCTGGCCCAGGGACAGGCGGCCGACTTTCTCCTGGGGATCGATTTCATCCGCCAGGCCCTTGAGGCACGCCAATGCCTGTTGGCGCAACGCGCTGCGATTGATCAAGCCAAAGTTGGCCGGCAGATGCCCGAGGAACAGGTTTTCGGCGACGCTCATTTCCGGCACCAGGTGCAGCTCCTGGTGGATCACCGCGACGCCGCTGGCGATGCTGTCCGCCGCGCACTTGAAGGCCATGGTGTGCGCGCCGATCTGGACGCTGCCGGTGCTCGGCACATAGGCGCCACCGAGGATTTTCAGCAGCGTGGATTTACCGGCGCCGTTCTCGCCCATCAAGCCGTGGACTTGCCCCGGGTGGGCGCTGAAGCTGATGCCATCCAGCGCCTTGACCCCGGGAAACGCCTTGCCGATACCGTTGAAACACAAGCTGGCGCCGGTGTTGTCGGGTTGTTTCTGTTGCGCGTGCATAACCACCTCGTCACACAGGTCAGGCGACCCTGTCAGCAGGGCCGCCGGGGAACGTCAGCGGTCTTCAGTTCCACAGACCGATCTTTTCCAGCTCCTGCTTGAAGTTCTCGCGGGTGATCAGCGTCACCTCGTCCATCGCGGTGTACTTCGGTGGTTCCTTGCCGGTGGTGACCCACTCGAACATCATGCTTGCGGTGTTGTAGCCCTCGATGTGCGGGCTGGGCAGCATGGAGCCGAAGAATCCGCTGTTGGCTTTCTTCAACTCGCCGATGGCGTCGGTGCCGTTGATCCCGATGCCGATGACATTGGCAGCGGCAAAGCCGGCGCTTTCGGTGGCGCGCACGCCGCCGAGCACCGTGTTGTCATTCATGCCGCCGATGATCAGGTTTTTCGCACCGCTGGGCAGTTTCACCAGTGCCGAGTTGGTGGCGTCCATGCTGCCGGGGACGTCGAGGGTCTTGAGGGCGGCATACAGGATGTGGTCGTCCGGAATACCCGCGGCCTTCAGGGATTTGACCGAGCCGTCGGTGCGCTTTTTGCCGGTGTCGAGTTCGTTGTAGGTGTTGATCACGGCATAGGTGTCTTTCCAGTCCCAGCCGCGTTTTTTCGCTTCAGCGGCCATGGCACTGCCCTGCTTCTCGCCCACTTCAAACGCGGCCATGCCCAGGTAAGGCACGTCTTCCATGAAGTTGCCCTTGGCGTCCACAAACCGGTCATCCACGGCGATCACTTTCAAGCCATTGGCTTTGGCCTTGGCCATGATGGCCGGGCCGAGGGACACGTCCGGCGGGCAAATCACAAAACCCTTGGCGCCGTTGGCCGCCAGGCTGTCGATGGCCGAGAGGGTTTTCTCGCCGTCGGGCACGGCGATCTTGATCACTTCAAAGCCCTTGTCCTTGCCGGCCTTTTCGGCGAAGGCCCATTCGGTCTGGAACCAGGGCTCTTCGGCCTGCTTGACCAGAAAGCCGATCTTCACCGGCTCGGCCGCCAGCAACAGGCTGCTCAGGCTGACGGCGGATACCGCCACAGCGGCGCAGCACAGGGAACGGATACCACGACGACGATTCATAGGGTGACTCCTTGTTGTTGTATTTGAATGCGTTAAACAGCCTGTTGGTTATCCTGCAAAGCGGTGACAGATTTTCCCCGGTACATCGACCTCCATCGCCAGCACCGCACCGTCCAGCGGGTGATCCAGCGGGCTGGCGGCACTGGTGATGTACAAGGTCTTGAGGTCCGGGCCTGCGAACACGCAACTGGTGGGACGGCTGACCGGCAGCTCGATCACCCGGTCGACTTCACCGCCCGGCGTCAAGCGCAGCAGGCAACTGCCGTCCCAGCGGGCGTTCCAGATATAGCCTTCGGCGTCCATGGCCGAGCCGTCCGGGCCACCCCGGGAGTGAGGCCCGAACCAGAGCTGCGCGGGTGCGAGCAGGCCCTCTTGATTAATCGGATATTGATAGAGCGTGCCGTCCAGGCTGTCGCCGAAATGCACATGGGTGGCGGCGTCGTTCCACAGCAAGGTGTTGGGAATCCCCAGGCCTTGCAGCAGCGGCGTGACCTGCCCGTCGGCATCGACCCGGAACAGGCCGCCGGAACGCCGCAGCACCGGCAAGTCTTCACCCTGCTCGCCGATGTTGTTCTGCATGGTGCCCAGCCACAGCCGGCCCTGAGCATCGCAACGGGCTTCGTTGGCACGGTTGCCCGGTTGCGGGTCAGCGACGCAGAGCAAGGTCAGGCGTGGATCCCTTGGTGCCGAATCGAGGTCGAGGCGATACACGCCACTGCTCAGGGTTACCAGCGCATCGCCGCTGGCACACGGGATAAAGGCCGAGACGGGCTCAGGCAGTTGCCAGGTGTGCAGTTGCCCGTCTTTCAGGCGTAACGCCTGCTGGCCGATGATATCCACCCAATACAGCGCCTGGCCCTGCTCGTCCCAGAACGGGCCTTCGCCCAGCCGAGCGCGGTGCGGTGTGACGGCATTCCACGACATGAAACCTCCTGCTTTCTTGTTGTTTTCAGGTGGTACCGGTTACAGCGCGTCCCGCGACGGCTGCCCATCTACCAGACGCTGAATGCGCAACGGGTTGGCATTCTTCAGCGCGTCGGGGAGCAGGCTATCAGGGTAGTTCTGAAAGCACACAGGTCGCAGAAAACGCTCGATTGCCAGGGTGCCCACCGAGGTGCCACGGGCATCGGACGTTGCAGGGTACGGCCCGCCGTGGACCATCGCGTCACACACCTCGACGCCCGTGGGGTAACCGTTGAGCAGGATGCGGCCGACCTTTTGTTCCAGCAGCGGCGTCAACTCACCAAACTGGGTGAAATCTGCCGGCTCGCCAATGATCGTCGCCGTCAGTTGGCCGTGCAGGCCGTGCAACGCGGCACTCAATTGCGCCTGATCAGCGACTTCCACGAACACGGTGGTGGGGCCGAACACTTCTTCCTGCAGCACTTCATCGCCGTTGATCAGCAGGCTGGCATCCGCTTTGAACAGCTGTGGCTGCGCCTGATTGCCGGCCTGCGCCTGGCCCGCCAGGTGCTCGATGCCTGGATGGGCGAGAAGTGTGTGCAGGCCTTTGCCGTAGCTGCTCAAGGTGCCGGCATTGAGCATGGTTTGCGCCGGTTGGTCGCCGATCAGTTGGGCGACCTGTTGGGTGAAGGCTGTGAACGCTGGCGATGCAATCCCGATCACCAGGCCTGGGTTCGTGCAGAACTGGCCACACCCTTGCACCACCGACGCCACCAGGTCGCGGGCGATGGTGTCTGCCCGGGTTTGCAGGGCCTGGGGCAAGACGATCACCGGGTTGATGCTGGACATCTCGGCGAACACCGGGATCGGCTGCGGGCGTGCCGCCGCCATATCACACAGGGCCCGGCCCCCCTTGAGCGAGCCGGTGAACCCCACGGCGCGGATCGCCGGGTGCTTGACCAGTGCTTCACCCACCCCACCGCCGAAGATCATGTTGAACACGCCGTCGGGCATCCCGGTGCTCTGCGCCGCCCGCAGGATCGCATCGGCGACACGCTCGGCAGTGGCCATGTGGCCGCTGTGGGCCTTGAACACCACCGGGCAGCCGGCCGCCAGCGCGGCGGCGGTGTCACCACCGGCAGTGGAAAAAGCCAAGGGAAAATTGCTTGCGCCGAACACCGCGACCGGCCCGAGACCGATGCGGTATTGGCGCAAGTCCGGGCGTGGCAAGGGCTGACGATCCGGCAGCGCCAGATCGATCCGCGCCCCGTAGAAATCACCGCGCCGCAGCACCTTGGCGAACAGCCGCATCTGGCCGCTGGTGCGGCCGCGTTCGCCCTGGATACGTCCGGCGGGCAATGCCGTTTCGCGGCAGACCAGGGCGATAAAGTCATCGCCAAGGACGTCCAGCTCATCGGCTATCGCCTCCAGGAACGACGCACGATGTTGCGCGCTCAGGCTGCGATAGGCCGGGTAAGCCGCCGCTGCGGCGTTGGCTGCGGCGTCGACTTCCTGCGCCGTCGCCTGGTAGAAATCATAAGGCAACGCTTCGCCGGTAGTGGCGTCGACGCTGTGCAGTGTGACGCTGCCGGCAGCGCTACGCTGGCCGCCGATGTAGTTGTGGCCGTAAATCCGGGTCATGCCTGTCTCCTTCAAAGGGTGCCTATGCCGCCAGGTGCCACGCCGCCATTGGCCACGGCAATGCCGTTGATCAAGGGCGCGCCGAATTCGGCCTGGCTGATTTCAAACACATCGCCTGGCTGGGTACGAATGCCGTCGGCAAACGATAAGGTTGCGGTGCCGAAAAAGTGGATATGCACATCCCCTGGGCGCAGGAACTGGGTGTATTTGAAATGGTGGTATTCAAGGTTCTCGAGGCTGTGGCACATGTTGGCTTCGCCACTGAGGAATTCGTGCTGCCACAGCACCTCGCCGTTGCGCAGGATACGGCTGGTGCCCGCCAGGTGCTGGGGCAGTTCACCCAGGCGCAATTCGGGACCATAGCTGCAACTGCGCAATTTGGAGTGGGCCAGATACAGGTAATTCTTGCGTTCCATCACGTGGTCGGAAAACTCGTTGCCCACCGCGTAGCCCAGGCGATACGGCTTGCTGTCGTGACCAATTACGTACAGCCCGGCAATTTCCGGCTCTTCACCGGCGTCTTCGGCAAACGCCGGCCACGGAAATGGCTGGCCCGGGCGCACCACGATGCTGCCGTCGCCTTTGTAGAACCACTCCGGTTGTACACCGGTCTGGCCAGAAGCGGGCTTGCCGCCCTCCACGCCCCATTTGAAGATGCGCATGCTGTCGGTCATCGCGCTTTCGTCACTGGCGTTCTGGTGCATCTTGTCCCGCGCCGACGCACTGCCCAAGTGGGTCAAGCCGGTACCGCTGACCAGCGTGTGCGCCGGGTCCGGGTGATCCAGCGGTGGCAGGATCCTGTGCCCGGCCAGCAGTTCGGCGTAGGCGTGGCGCTCGCCCAGGCCGAGGTGGTCTATGTGCTGTTGCAAGGTCACGCCGGCCTCGATGGCGGCGAGTGCCAGGTCGCGTACCGTGCGTGCGGCGCGCACTTCGCGTACCTGATCGCCCTCGACCACGCCCACCCGGCGTTCGCCGTTGTTCAATTCAAACTGCACTAACCCCATGAGTGTTCTCCTGATTGCCAATTAAGTACGGGTGGCGCCACGGGCGCTGGCGGCGAACGAGTCCGGCGGCAGTACGTGCTTGCGCTCCAGCAGCCGATAGACCACAGCCGTCAGCACCACCCCGAACAGCATCACGCACGCCAGGAAGTACAGGCCCGACGCAAGGTTGCCGGTGTACTCCTTGAGGGCGCCGATCACGAACGGCCCGATGTAGCCGCCGAGGTTGCCCACCGAGTTGATCAAGGCGATGCCCGCCGCTGCACTCGCGCCGGCAAAGAAACGTCCCGGCAAGGTCCAGAACACCGCCGTGCAAGAGAACAGCGCGAACGCCACCAGGCACAGCGCTGCCAGTTGCCACAGCGGCGCTGTCAGCCAGGCGCTGAGGAACAGGCCGATGGCGCCCAACACGTAGAGCACCGCGAGGTGGCCGTAGCGATCATTCAGGCGATCGGAACTGCGCGGGACGATCAGCAGACCGATGATCCCGAAGATGTAGGGCACCGCCGACACGAACCCGGTGGTCAGGTCGCTGCCGCCGAACTGCTTGATCAAGGTCGGCAGCCACAGGCCCAGGCCATAAATGCTCAAGGTCACCGGCAGGTAGAACAGCGCCAGCAGCAACACGCGTTTGTCCTTCAGGGCATGCAGCGGGTTGCCGTGCCGGGTCTGGCCGTAGGCTTGCAGGTCTTTGGCCAGCTCGCCGGTGAGCCAGTCCTTCTCGGCCTGGTCCATCCATTTGACCTGTTGCGGGCCGTCCGGCAGGTAACGCAGCACCGGCCAGGTCAGCAGGATCGCCGGGGTGCCGATGACGATGAACAACCACTGCCAGCCGTGCAGGCCGAGGATCCCGTCCATGCCGAGCAAGCCGCCCGCCACGGGGCCGGTGATCATCATGGCGATGGGCTGGGACAGGATGAACAACCCGAGGATCTTGCCGCGGTGGCGCACCGGGAACCATTGGGTGATGTAGTAGAGGACACCCGGGAAGAACCCGGCTTCGGCGGCGCCCAGCAGAAAGCGCATCACATAGAAACTGTGGGGACCCTGGACGAACGCCATGCCGATGGTGATGGCGCCCCAGGTGACCATGATCCGCGCAAACCAGCGCCGGGCACCGAAACGGTCGAGCATCAGGTTGCTGGGGATTTCCAACAGGAAGTAACCAATAAAGAACAGCCCTGCCCCCAAGCCATACGCCGCATCGCCGATGCCGACATCCGCGCCCATGTGCAATTTGGCGAAGCCCACGGCCGAGCGATCCACGTAGGCAATCAGGTACAGCAAGATCAGGAAGGGAATCAGTTTCAGCGTGATGCGACGTATCAGCCGCTGTTCCTGGCTCATGTGAGCAGTCTCCGATTGTTATTTTTATAGAGCGTTGCGGGTCGCCTCTCGCGAAAAACCGCCAGGGCCAGGCCTCGTTGAATCGGACTATATAGTAATACTATTTAATCAACAATACTTCCAAAGCTTCGAATTTGCGCCTATGTTAAGCCAGGATTAGATCGATATAGTCTTACAATAAGAGAGTCAGCCATGTCCGAGAAAAAGCCCGTCCTGCGCTCCGCCAGCTGGTTTGGTACCGCCGATAAAAACGGCTTCATGTACCGCAGCTGGATGAAAAACCAGGGAATTGCCGATCATCAGTTCCATGGCAAGCCGATCATCGGGATCTGCAACACCTGGTCGGAACTGACGCCCTGCAACGCGCACTTCCGCCAGATTGCCGAGCATGTGAAACGCGGCGTGATCGAAGCCGGTGGCTTTCCCGTGGAGTTCCCGGTGTTTTCCAACGGCGAATCGAACCTGCGCCCCACCGCGATGCTCACCCGCAACCTGGCCAGCATGGACGTGGAGGAAGCCATACGCGGCAACCCCATCGACGGCGTGGTGCTGCTGACCGGCTGTGACAAAACCACCCCGGCGCTATTGATGGGTGCCGCCAGTTGCGACGTGCCGGCAATCGTTGTCACCGGCGGGCCGATGCTCAACGGCAAGCACAAGGGCCAGGACATCGGCTCGGGCACCGTGGTGTGGCAGCTCAGCGAACAGGTCAAGGCGGGCACCATCACCCTCGATGATTTCCTCGCGGCCGAAGGCGGCATGTCCCGCTCGGCAGGCACCTGCAACACCATGGGCACCGCCTCGACCATGGCCTGCATGGCCGAAGCCCTCGGCACTTCCCTGCCCCACAACGCGGCGATTCCGGCGGTGGACGCGCGGCGTTATGTGCTGGCGCACATGTCCGGCATGCGTGCGGTGGAGATGGTGCGTGAAGACTTGAAACTGTCGAAGATCCTGACCAAGGAGGCGTTCGAAAACGCGATCCGTGTGAACGCGGCCATCGGCGGCTCCACCAACGCGGTGATTCACTTGAAAGCCATCGCCGGGCGTATCGGCGTCGAGCTCGACCTGGACGACTGGACCCGCATGGGTCGCGGCATGCCGACCATTGTCGACCTGCAGCCATCCGGGCGCTTCCTGATGGAAGAGTTCTACTACGCCGGCGGCCTGCCAGCCGTGCTGCGCCGCCTCGGTGAAGCCAATCTGATCCCGCACCCGAACGCCTTGACCGTCAACGGCAAGTCCCTTGGGGAAAACACCCGGGAAGCGCCGATCTACGGCCAGGACGAAGTGATCCGCACCCTCGACAACCCGATCCGCGCCGACGGCGGCATTTGTGTGCTGCGGGGCAACCTCGCGCCACTCGGTGCAGTACTCAAGCCTTCGGCTGCCAGCCCCGAACTGATGCAGCATCGCGGGCGTGCAGTCGTATTCGAGAACTTCGACATGTACAAGGAGCGGATCAACGACCCGGAGCTGGACGTGGATGCCAACTCGATCCTGGTGATGAAAAACTGCGGGCCCAAGGGTTACCCGGGCATGGCGGAAGTCGGCAACATGGGCTTGCCGGCGAAACTGCTGGCCCAGGGCGTGACCGACATGGTGCGGATTTCTGATGCACGCATGAGCGGCACGGCCTACGGCACCGTGGTGCTGCACGTGGCGCCGGAAGCGGCGGCCGGCGGTCCATTGGCGACGGTGAAGGAAGGCGATTGGATCGAACTCGATTGCGCCAACGGCCGCCTGCACCTGGACATCCCGGACGCCGAACTGGCGGCGCGCATGGCCGACCTCGCACCGCCGCAGCAGCTGATTGTCGGGGGCTACCGGCAGTTGTACATCGACCATGTACTGCAGGCCGACCAGGGCTGCGACTTCGACTTCCTGGTGGGTTGCCGTGGTGCGGAAGTGCCGCGTCATTCCCACTAATTGGGACGGGAGCAGTGCTATGATGCCGCGTATTTCGCCAGAGTAGCCTCCCTGTTATGGATCAGCAGCCGACCAAGCCGCGCAAGAGCATGCACGCCCAAATCGTTCAGGACTTGGGCATGCACATCGTTTCCGGACGCTTCAAGCCGGAAGAACGATTGCCCATGGAGGCCACCTTGTGCGAGGAGTACAAGGTCAGCCGCTCGGTATTGCGTGAGGCGACTCGGGTGCTGAGCGCCAAGGGCCTGGTGATGTCCAAGCCCAAGGTCGGCGCCGTGGTGCGCCCTCGGGTGCAGTGGCACTTGCTGGACCCGGACGTGCTGTCCTGGCTGATGCAGTCGACGCCCCACAGCGAGTTTTTCAATACCCTGGCCGGTGTACGCCGGATCCTCGAGCCGGAAATCGCCGCCATGGCTGCGACCACCGCCACCGACGCCGACATCGCCATCATCGAAAAAGCCTACCTCGGCATGGAAACCGCCAATACCCACGACGCGCTGTTACAGGCCGACCTGGACTTCCACCGCGCAATTGCCGATGCCACCCGCAACGACTTGCTGGCCTACATGTGCAACATGCTGTCGCTGCCACTTCGCGAGTCCATCAACATCACCAACCGCCGCCCCGACATCCAGGGCCTCAGCCTGCCCCGGCACAAGGCGATCCTCACCGCGATCAAGAACCGTGACGCCCTCGGCGCGCGGCATGCTTCCCTGGTGCAACTGGACGATACCCGGGTCGCGCTGGACACCGTGATGAATGTGCTGACGCCGCTGTAGCGCCAGGCAACCCACCGTCAAGATCGAGGCCGCCCTTGGATTACTTCGCTGCGTTAACCGCCTTTGTCGAAGCCGCCGAGGGCAATAACTTCTCCCGCGCCGCCGACCGGCTTGGCATCAAGGCCTCCACGGTTTCACGCTATGTGAAGGACCTTGAACAGGACCTCGGCATCGCCTTGTTCAACCGTTCCACCCGTACGCTGCACCTGACTGAAGGTGGCCAGACATTCCTGATGCACGCACGCCGGGTGCTGGACGAACTGGAGCAAGCCAAGGCCGCCACCTCCGCGCTGAACGAACAGCCACGGGGCTTACTCAAGCTCAACCTGCCGCCCGCTTTTGCCCGTCACCATGTCCTTCCCACCTTGAATGCCTTCCTGGCCCGCTACCCGCAGATCAAGCTGGAACTGGTGCTGGACGACAGCCACGTCAACCTGATTCATGCCGGCGCCGACTTGGCGATCCGCATTGGCACCCTGGCGGATTCCACGTTGAAGGCACGCAAGATCTGCGATGAGCGCTACCGGCTGGTGGCCAGCCCGGCGTTTCGCCGGGAGTATCCGGCGCCGTCCGCGCCTTCGGAACTGGCGGCGCTGCCGGTGATTCTGGGGCGGGATATCGCGGCGGATATCGCGTTTGCCAACGGGCATGAGGTGTCGCCGCTGGTGCACAAAGACGTTATCCGGATCAACGACCTCGACGCACAGCTGATCGCCGCGCAACAAGGCCTGGGGTTTGCGTTGCTGCCCGATTGGCTGGTGGCCAAGGGCATTGAGGCCGGGGAGCTGGTGGTGTGGCTGCCAGAGTGGACTGTCCGGATCGCCGGCCGCGAACCGGCGGTGTGGTTCGTCTATCCACCCAAGCGCATCGTGTCTTCCAAAGTGCGGTGCTTCATCGACTTTATCGTCGAGCAGTTGGGCGAAACACCGCACTGGAAACGGCTCAACTGAAGCGGATATCCAGCGACCGCAGATAGGTTTGCAGCCCGGCGTCCTGGATCGGAATCAGGAAAGCTTCCGTGTCGGATTCGTTGAAGTGGGCATGCCAGTAGCCAGGAGGTGTGACGAACGCCAGGCCCGGCGACCAGTCGACCCGCACCGGGTTGCGGATTTGGCCATCGGCGTCCAGTTCGGTGCCCACCAGCGAGTAGCAACCCTTTGGGCAATCGATGATGAAATCCAGCGCAATCGACTGGTGCCGGTGAGGCTTTTGAATCGACCCGGCGGGCAGGATGCCATACATCGCCCACAGCACATGGGTCACGGTACGGGTCTGCGGGAAGTTGCGATTACCCAGCAGGATACTGATACGGCTACGGTCCTGGGCGCGGGGATCATCGGCGGCTTCGCGCAGTTTTGCGTTGGCCAGTGCTGCGGGATACAGCGTCGGCACGAAGCGATCGGCACTGCGGGTCACGCCCAGGTAACGCAACAGCGGCTCATCGTGCACGTAGTACAGGCGCGTATCCTCAGATGCGCTGAACTGCGCCTGCTGCAGGCCTGGCAGCGCGATGAAGCAGCCTTTGGACCATTCGATGTGATGCTCGCCCTGAACCACACTGCCCTGCCCGGCGATGACATAAAACACCTGTGAAGTGGCATTGGGCTGCAGGCTCAGCGTGTCGCCGGCGTTCAAACGAATGAAGTTCGCACACAACCCCGGGCCGGTCGCCGGGCCTTCGCAGTCCAGTGCCTCGCTGAGGTCCAGCGGGACCACCCGGGACGGGCCGCTGTCATACAGCGAGGCCGGGAAGCTGTGGTAGGGAATGCGAGTGATCAGGTTGGCGCTGATGGGGTTGGCGGCCTTGCTGTATTCGAAGTACTCGGCGTCGAGCAGGTGCAGGGGTTGGGTATCGGTCACATCAGGCTTGAATTCGCTGTTCATTATGATCACCTCAATCTACGGCTGGATTTCGCAACGCTCCGTGGGGCGCTGCGGCGGTGAGAGGACTATAGGCATTCAGCGGTGGTGGATTAACCCCTCATCTTGCACAGCAGTTATGCGAAATGGGGCAGGCACGAGCTCGTCTCGGTGTATTGATAGTTCGGTTCAGCCAACTATCAAAGTGCCACTTTATAAATCAGTTAAATATATATACATCAGCACCCATAAAAAATCCGCCGCAGAGACTGCGGCGGCAAACCAAAGGATGTTGTCGAAGCAGAGCGGCTAAGACAGGGTTGAAATTACAGCAGTGTGCGCGTATGCACAGTGAATTTTAATTAATCGAGTTTAACCAGTCGTGCACCTGCGCGCGCAACTATTGGCAATTAAACTCTCCGCGAAAACAACAAGCCTAGTTAAACAAACACGGTTGATCGTGGACTTCCGTTTTACTTTGCTGTTTCGCAGAAAAGGCCTGGATTTGCCCCGGGCCTTTTTTTCGGGGACCATAACGGCCTTCTTTTTGACGTCACCCAAGGGAATCCCATGGCCAACCACGACCTCGCCTTCACCCCCGACCTCGACCCGGATTCCATCTCCTCCGACGTCATCGGCTTCAACGGCATCCTCGTCTCCACCCAGATTCCCACCCGCGTTGACGGCAGCCTGGAACTGGGCGACATCACCCTGCAAAGCGAATGCACCCTGCAAGCCCTCAAGGTGGCCCTGGAACGTGCCGGCAGCTCGATCGACCGGGTCATGCACCTGACCATTTATCTGACCGACATGGCCGACCGCGCCGCGTTCAACGAAGTCTACAAGCGCTACTTCGCCAAGCCTTGGCCGGTGCGTGCGGCGGTTGGTGTTGCCGCCCTGGCCGTCGAAGGTATGCGAGTGGAAGTCACGGCGATGGCTGCCAAGGGCTGAGCCAAACGCTCTATATCAACCAACGATGATCAAATGTGGGAGCTGTCGAGCCCCAGCGAGGCGGCGATGGGATCGCCTCGGTGTCACTGATACACCGCGGCGTCTGCATCGCGGGCAAGCCCGGCTCCCACAGTTGAGTGCATTCCAACTTGGGAGCACACATAGGGCTTGATAGATGTCGATCAGGCATTTCACAGCTACAATGCCCGCCTCCGTGACAAGCCTGACTAAAAAAACTATGTCCTTGCCCAAGCATCACCTGGAATTGCTCAGCCCTGCCCGCGATGTTGCCATCGCCCGCGAGGCCATCCTGCATGGCGCCGACGCCGTGTACATCGGCGGCCCGAGTTTCGGCGCGCGCCATAACGCCTGCAACGACGTGAGCGATATCGCGCAGTTGGTGGAGTTCGCCCGGCGCTACCATGCGCGGGTGTTCACCACCATCAACACGATCCTGCACGACAACGAGCTGGAGCCGGCGCGCAAGCTGATCCACGAGCTTTACGATGCCGGCGTCGACGCGCTGATTGTCCAGGACCTGGGGGTGATGGAGCTGGATATCCCGCCCATCGAACTGCACGCCAGCACCCAGACCGACATCCGCACCCTGGGCCGGGCCAAGTTCCTCGATCAGGCCGGGTTCTCGCAACTGGTGTTGGCCCGTGAGCTGAACCTGCAAGAGATCCGGGCGATTGCCGATGAAACCGATGCCGCCATCGAGTTTTTCATCCACGGCGCCTTGTGCGTGGCCTTCTCCGGCCAGTGCAACATCTCCCACGCCCAGAATGGCCGCAGCGCCAACCGCGGCGATTGCTCCCAGGCCTGCCGCCTGCCCTACACCCTGAAAGATGACCAGGGCCGTGTGGTCGCCTTTGAAAAGCACCTGTTGTCGATGAAAGACAACAACCAGAGCGCCAACCTGCGCGCCCTGGTGGATGCCGGCGTGCGTTCGTTCAAGATCGAAGGCCGCTACAAGGACATGGGCTATGTGAAGAACATCACCGCCTATTACCGTCAGCGCCTGGACGAAATTCTCGAAGACCGCCCGGACCTGGCCCGCGCTTCCAGCGGTCGCACTGCGCATTTCTTCCTGCCGGACCCGGAAAAGACGTTCCACCGTGGCAGCACCGACTACTTCGTCACCGACCGCAAGGTCGACATCGGCGCCTTCGACACCCCAACCTTTACCGGCCTGCCGGTGGGTGTGGTGGAAAAAGCCGGCAAGCGTGACTTGCAAGTGGTCACCCATGAGCCGCTGTCCAACGGCGACGGCCTCAATGTGCTGATCAAGCGCGAAGTGGTGGGTTTCCGCGCCAACATCGCCGAGCCAAAAGGTGAGTTCGAAGAAGACGGCGAGAAGCGCTACCGCTACCGCGTCGAGCCCAATGAGATGCCGGCTGGCCTGCATCAACTGCGGCCGAATCATCCGTTGAACCGCAACCTGGACCATAACTGGCAGCAGGCTTTGCTGAAGACTTCCGCCGAGCGCCGTATCGGTGTGTCCTGGGCGGCTCGCCTGCAGGAAGACCGCCTGGAACTGACCGTCACCAGCGAAGAAGGCATCAGCGCCAGCGTCGCCCTGCCCGGCCCGTTTGGCGTGGCCAACAAGCCGGAACAGGCCCTGGAAACCCTGCGCGACCTGCTGGGCCAACTGGGCACCACCCAGTACCACGCCACCGCGATCGAACTGGATGCACCACAGGCGTTCTTCATCCCGAACTCGCAGCTCAAGGCCTTGCGCCGTGAAGTGATCGAGGCGCTGACCGAGGCGCGTATCCAGGCTCACCCACGGGGCGGCCGCAAGGCGGAAACCACGCCGCCGCCGGTGTACCCGGAATCGCACCTGTCGTTCCTGGCCAACGTCTACAACCAGAAGGCCCGCGACTTCTATCACCGCCATGGCGTGCAGTTGATCGACGCGGCGTACGAAGCCCACGAAGAAACCGGCGAAGTGCCGGTGATGATCACCAAGCACTGCCTGCGCTTCTCGTTCAACCTCTGCCCTAAACAGGCCAAGGGTGTGACGGGGGTGAAGACCAAAGTCGCGCCAATGCAGCTGATTCACGGCGATGAAGTGCTGACGCTGAAGTTCGACTGCAAGCCGTGCGAGATGCACGTGATCGGCAAGATCAAGGGCCACATCCTCGGCCTGCCGCAGCCGGGCAGCGTGGTGGGTTATATCAGCCCGGACGACCTGCTCAAGACCATCCCGCGCGGCGCACACTGAGTCGCGGGTGAGCGTCATGCTACGGCGTGACGCTCACCACTGTTTTCGAACGCCACCACCAACCCCGCTGCAACCCTGCCGCCGCCAGCAGAATCGCCGCCACGCCCAGCCATTGCAGCCAGCCCAGGCGATGCCCAAAGGCAATCCAGTCGACGAAGATTGCCGCGATCGGGTAGATAAACGACAGCGCGCCGGTGATTGCCGTCGGTAACTTCTGGATCGCGCCATACAGCAATACGTACATCAAGCCGGTATGCACCACGCCCAGCGTCAACAGTGCCGCCCAAGCATCCATCGAGGCAGACAGGCTGTGCCACTGCATCAGCGGTGCCAGCAGCAAGGCGCCCGTGCTCACCTGGATCAACGCCATTAAATGGGGCGGCACTTCCTTCAGGCGCTTGATGATCAGCGCCGCAATCGCATACAGAAACGCCGCGCCCAGGGCCAATGCCACACCCGCCAGGTAGTCATCCCCAGTGTTTTGCTGACTGCCATGGGCGGTGACAATCGCCAGCATCCCGACGAAAGCCACGCTCAACCAGGCGAGCTTCTGCACGGTGATTTTCTCGCCCAGGAACACCGCCGCCAGCAGCACCAGCATGAACGGCTGGACGTTATACACCGCCGTGCTGATAGAGATTGAAGAACGGGCGTAAGACTCGAACAGCAGCAACCAATTGCCCACAATCGCCACGCCGCTGAGCATCGCCAGCCCGAGCTTGGTGTAGCTCAGCAAGTCCAGGCGCAGATAACCCAGCAACCCGCACACCACCAGCAACGTCAGCGCGCCGATCACACAGCGCCAGAACACCACTTCGACCACCGGCACGCCCGACACCAGCACGAACCAGCCGATGGTGCCGGAGATGAGCATGGCGGCGACCATTTCCCATGAACCGCGACGTATGGATTTGTCCATGATTGAGCTCCTCAAGTGAGGCTCAATTATGGCAATCTGGCCGATAGCGACTCCAGATTCTAAATAAGGCGAACTTTGCATTTCGCCTATTCTTATTAGGCAAACCTGAGCAATCGCTTTCGGAGCGACCATGATTGACAGCATTGACCAGCAACTGATCGCCGCGCTGATGGATGATTCGCGTCTGTCCCTCAAGGCATTGGCGGGCATCACCGGTCTCTCCTCCCCCAGCGTCGGCGAGCGGCTGCGGCGCCTGGAAGAGCGCGGCGTCCTGAAGAACTACACCGTGGACATCGACCCCAAGCATTTTGGCTATCTACTGCAAGCCATCGTGCGCATTCGCCCGCTGCCCGGAAAACTGCAGGAAGTGGAGCGCCAGATCCAGGCAATCCCGGAGTTCACCGAATGCGACAAGGTGACCGGTGATGATTGCTTCATCGCACGTCTGCACGTGCGCACCATGGACCAACTGGACACCCTGCTTGACCGACTCAATGCGTATGCGGAAACCAACACCGCCATCGTCAAGAAAACCCCGGTCAAACGCCGGTTGCCGCCATTGGGGGATTCGTGATTTTGAGTCACTGATGCAGTGACGGGATCGCTATTCTGTCCATACAGTGCGGTGTTTATGCTTGATCCACCCATTGGAACAACAGGCGTAAACACCATGTATGTCATCACCGGAATCACAGGCAAAGTCGGCGGCGCCCTGGCGCGCTTTCTCCTCAACGATCATCAACCCGTACGCGCAGTCATTCGCGATGCCCGCAAAGGCGCCGAATGGGCCGCCCTCGGTTGCGAGGTCGCCATCGCCAATATGGACGATGCCACCGCCCTCACCGAAGCGTTCAAGGGCGCTACCGGCGTGTTCATCCTGCCGCCTTCGGATTTCGACCCGGAGCCCGACTTCCCCGAGGCGCGCAAGGTGATTGACGCCGTTGCCCAAGCCATCGAGGCGGCGGCACCGCTAAAAGTGGTGTGCCTGTCGACCATAGGCGCCCAGGCCGAACACCTTAACCTGCTGACCCAACGCACGCTGATGGAACAGGCGTTAAGCGCGCTGAACGTGCCGGTGACCTTCCTGCGCCCGGGCTGGTTTATGGAAAACGCCGCCTATGACATCGCCACGGCCCGTCAACACGGGGTGATCCACAGCTTCCTGCAACCGCTGGACAAAGCCGTACCGATGATCGCCACCGCCGACGTCGGCCGCCTCGCCGCGCAACTGCTGCTGCAACACTGGACTGGCCGCCGTGTGGTTGAGCTGGAAGGTCAGAGGGTCAGCCCGAACGACATCGCCCGCACCTTGACCGAAGTGCTTGGTCGCGGTGTGACTGCACAGGTGGTGCCTCGCGATGCGTGGGAGCCGATGTTTCGTGAGCAAGGCGCACAGAATCCAATGCCGCGCATGCGCATGATTGATGGGTTTAACGAAGGTTGGATCTGCTTTGAGCAGGCGGACGTGGTCAAGGGTGAGACCACGTTGCTCAAGGTGCTGCGCGAACTGGCTGCCAACGTCTAAACCTGGGCTGGAGGGCTTTTTGTGGCGAGGGAGCTTGCTCCCGCTGGAGTGCGAAGCGCTCCCACGATTTTTGGGGCCGCTGCGCAGCCCAGCGGGAGCAAGCTCCCTCGCCACACGCTGAGTTTTCGATCAGTTACGCCCGGCAGTCACGCCGCGATCGAAGGACAAGGCATCGCGCTGGGCCGCAGCGTCATGGTGCGCGACGACCTGGCATCCGGGCGTCTGATCCGCCCGTTTGGCGAGGTCAAAAGCGCCGTGGCCCTGGCCTACGATATTGTGTTCCGGCCAGAGTCTAGCGGGCTGGCAAAAGTACAGGTGTTCCGCAACTGGTTATTGACCCAGGCTGCTACATAGATCGCAGCGATGCGGCGACCCGACACGCCAGCTCCCACATTTGGACCGTGTCCGCTTCAGCTTTTGATTTTGCTCTTTAACACTCAAGCCGGCCGGTAGGCCGCTGTGCTCTTGCTTTTGATCTTGATCTTAGGCGCCCCGTTAAACCACGCTGGCCGAACGCAGGCTTTGGAGCGTGGGTAACCCGGCAGGACGCCGGGTTAGCCGCGCTGGGCCAAGGATGGCCCATCGCGGCGGCCCACGGTCCAAAGCCGGAGTAAGGGCACACCGAGCCTAGGCGAGGTGCCGAGTGGTGGGGCAAGAGCGTTTTGCTTACTTTTGCGCTCTTCAAAAGTGAGCCGCCGTAAGGGCGGAACCAATAGCAGCCGTTACCCACATAACGGATATACACCCAAAACTTAGCTAATCGTGCAAAGCCTTAGCCGCCCCCAACAACCCCCGAAACTTCAAATAACGCGCCTGCAAAACAGCCTGTTGAGCGCCGTCCGGGAAAAACCGTTGCTTCACCGGCATCCCCGCCTGCAACAACTCCATACCCCGCCCACTCGCCACAAACCCCAACTTCGCCGCACCAATACACGCCCCCAACTCACTGCCCTGCAACGTATAGATCTCCCGCCCAAGAATATTGGCCAGCAACTGCGCCCAATACTCACTGCGCGCCCCACCCCCCACCAACGCACAAGCCCCGACCGAGGCGCCGGCCGAATGCACCGCACTCAGCGCATCCAACAGCCCGAACCCAACCCCTTCCATCACCGCATAACCCAACATGGCCGGCGTGCAGTCATGCCCCAGGTTCATAAACCCACCCCGCAACAACGGGTCGTTATGGGGCGTACGCTCCCCCGCCAAATACGGCAAAAACAGCGGATTGGAAACCGGCACGCCCTGCCCGATCGGCACCTCGGCCTGCACCCGATCCAGCAGCGCCTGCTCATCAACCGACCCCGTCAACCGCGTCACCCAACGCAAGCAACTGGCCCCGGCCAGCATCGCCCCCATGGTGTACCAACGCCCAGGCAACGCATGACAAAAACTATGCACCGCACTCGCCGAATTCCCCGCCGAGTGATCAGTAATCGCAACAATGGCCGCACTCGTCCCCAACGTGATAAACGCGTCACCCGCATTCACCGCCCCAATGCCCACCGCCGCCACCGGGTTGTCCCCGCCACCGCCAGCAATCACCAGCCCCTCAGCCAAGCCCAGTCGCCCCGCCGCCGCCGCATTCAAACAAGCACTGGCCGCGCCGCCTTCCACCAGCCGTGGCATCTGCGCCAATCGCAAACCCGTGGCCTGCAGCATCGGTTCAAACCATTCACGGTTGGCCACATCCAGCCACAACGTCCCCGCACCATCGGACACATCACTCACGCGCTCACCACTCAAGCGCAAGCGCAGATAGTCCTTGGGCGACAGCACGCAATCAATGGCGCTGAACACCGCCGGCTCATGTTCCTGCAACCACAGCAGCTTGGGCGCCGTGAGACCGGCCATCGGCAAGCTGCCGGTGACGTCGGCAAACTCACTGCCCAACGCTTCAGCCTGGGCCATGGCACGGGAGTCATCCCAGAGAATCGCCGGGTACAACACCCGGTCGTCTTGCCCCAGCAATACCGCCCCGTGCATCTGTCCGGACAAACCGATGCAGCCGACACGGTCATAGGCATCCGGCTGATCAATGCGCAGTTGGTCCAGGGCCTTCAGGCAGGCTTGCCACCAATCCTCAGGCGCCTGCTCGGACCAGCCTGGGTGCGGGCGCGAGACCGTCAGCCGTGCCCCCGCATGAGCGAGGACGCGGCCTTGCTCGTCCATCAGGATCGCCTTGAGTTCCGAAGTGCCGAGATCAATGCCAAGGGAAACCGGGTTGTTCATATCAGGGGCAGCCGCATGAATTACGAATCTTCAGGGTGGGCGCGAGCCGCACGCTGTGTGTTTTACGCTTGGGCGACGCCATGCGCTCAAGCAGCAGGTTGACCGCACGGGCGCCCAGTTCCTGGACAGGCTGCGCGATCAGGGTCAGGCGCGGCACGAAGAAGTCCGCCCATTCAAAATCATCGAAACCCACCAGGGCCATTTGCCCGGGCACGTCGATATGGGCATCACGCAAGGCGTGCATCGCCCCCAGGGTCATCAGGTTATTACCCGCCATGATTGCCGTGGGCGGCGTCTCCAGGGCCAATAACTGGGCCGTGGCTTGCCGCGCCGGTTCGCTGCTGGAACCTCCATTGACCAGCAGCTGCGGCTCAAAGGGCAGCCCCGCGGCCTGCAACGCGGCTTGGTAGCCGGCCACGCGCTCATCGGAAGTACCCAGCCCCACACGCCCGGAAATAAAGCCGATGCGCCGGTGGCCATGCTCGATCAAGTGCGCCACCAACGCCTGGGTCGACAAGGTGTTTTCCACCCCGACCTGATCAAAGCGATCGCTCATCATCCGGTCCACCAGCACTGCCGGCACTTCATTGGCCTGCAAGTATTCCAGGGCCAGGGAACCGGTAGACGGCGCCAGCAGAATGCCGTCCACCCGTCGATGGTGCAGCGTCGTGACCACCCGCAACTCCTGCTCGGGATCGTCGTGGGTATCGACAAACAGCATCATGTAGCCGTGTTTGGCGCACTCGGTTTCAATCGCGTGCACCGTTTCACTGAAGTAGTGGTTGGACAGCGCCGAGATCGCCACGCCAATGGTATTGGTGGTGGATCGAGCCAGGGAGCGCGCCAGCGTGTTGGGGATGTAGCCCAACTGCCGGATCGCGCTCTGCACCGCTTGCACCGTGTCCGGGCTGACCTTGCGGGTGCCGTTCAAGACGTGAGAAACCGTCGACGTCGACACCCCTGCAATTCTTGCCACATCCTCCATGGTTGCCACGGTGTTCACTCCTGCGCGTTTTTAATGTTTGCTGGACCAACCGCTGTAGGAACCGACGTTGTCGCGGGTGATCAATTTTGGCGCCAGCAGGGTAACCGCTTTGGCGGGTTGTTTGTCATTGAGAATGTCATTGCCGACGTTAACCGCCGTCTGGGCCATGGCCCATGGGTCCTGGCTGGCAGAGGCCTGGATCAGGGTGTCGGTCTTCAGGGCATTCTCGATGTCCGGCGCGCCGTCCACGGAGGTGATGATGATGCCGCTGCGTTTCAGTTGCTTGGCCGCCAGGTCGCTGCCGATGGCTTGCGGGTCGTTGATCGCGAACAGGCCGTCAATTTTCTGGAAGCGTGTGAGGTAGCCCTGCATCACGTTCAAGCCGCCCTCGCGGGAGCCTTTGCCGTCCTGGTCATCTGACAGCACCTTGATATCCGGCGCACTGGCCAGCGCGGCTTTACAGCCTTTGACACGATCGGTCACGGCGGTGACTTGCGGGCCATTCTGGATAATCACGTTGCCCTTGCCCGACAGCTTGTCGACGATGAACTGGCAGGCGAGCTTGCCGGCTTCGACGTTGTCGGTCTGCACCGTGGCATTCACGCCCTTGGCGTCCACGTCCACCGCCACCACCACGATCCCGGCGTCGCGGGCTTTCTTGATGGCCGAGGCCATGGCCGACGGGTCCACGGCGTTGAGCAAAATCAGGTCGACCTTGGACGAGATGAAGTTGTCGATCTGCGAGAACTGCTTGCTCAGGTCATAGTCAGCCGACACCGAGGTGACCTTGACCGCTGGATTCAGCTCCTTGGCCCGGGCCGTGGCACCGTCGGCCAGGGTCACGAAATACGGGTTGCCCAGGGAACCCATGCTGATGCCAATGGCTTTCAGTTCACGGGCTTCTACGGCTTGGGACATCAACACGGCAACGCCCAGGGAGGCGACAACAGGAAACATGCGTTTGAAGTTCATGATGACTCTCTTGTGATTGTTGTTTGAGTGAAATCAGGTCCGCGCACCGGACTGGCGATAGCGATCCAGCGCCACGGCGCCAATGATCACGATGCCCTTGATGATGTACTGCCAGATATCCGACACCCCCAGCAGCACCAGGCCGTTGGTCAATACCGCGATGATCAGCGCACCAATCAGCGTGCCGCCGATGGTGCCGACGCCGCCGGTAAAACTGGTGCCGCCGAGGATCACCGCGGCAATCGCATCCAGCTCATAGGATTGCCCCAGTTGCAGGCCATTGGCGGCGAACAGGCGTGACGCGCTCATCACCGCGCCCAGCCCGGCCAACGCGCCGGACATGGCATAGACGAACAGCAGGACTTTCCACACCTTGATCCCCGACAGCCGCGCCGCTTCCGGGTTGCCGCCCACGGAGTAGATCTGCACCCCCATCACCGTGCGCCGCAGGATGAACCACGACAATGCGATGACGGCCACGGCGATAATCACCAGCCAGGGCACGCCCAGCACTGAGTCGTTGCCGATAAAGGCGAATGGCAGGTCAGGGTTGAACACGGTTTTGTCGTCGGCCAACAGGCGTGCCAAACCGCGCATGGCCGTCAGCGCACCGAGGGTGACGATAAACGGCGGCAGGCGCATGAAGGCGATCAGGCCGCCGTTGACCAGGCCCAGCAACAGGCCGAAGCCAACCCCGGCGGCAATCCCGAACATGCCGAATTGCGGTGACATCGAGGCTTGCAGCGCGACCACGGCCGAGGCCGCAAGAATCGCCCCCACCGACAGGTCGATGCCCGCCGTGAGGATCACAAAGGTCATGCCCGCCGCCAGCACCACGTTGACCGACGCCTGCTGGGTGATGATCGACAGGTTCTGCACCGTCATGAAGTTTTCGCTGGCCAGGGCAAAGCCCACCAGCAGTAGCACCAGCACCGGCAACATGCCCACCGTGCGCATCAGTTCGCGAATACGCTCAGCCTTGCCGATCGTTGCCACAGTCATGGTGTTGCTCCCGCTTGTTGTTGAATTAGCCATGGGCGGCCACCTGCTCGCTGCCGGTGGCGAGGTCGATGATCGCCTCCTGGGAAATATCCAGCCCTGAGGCCCCGCCCACTTCGGCGACCAATTGCCCTTCGCGCATGATCAGCACGCGGTCGCAGGTGCCGATGATTTCCGGCAGCTCGCTGGAGATCACCACGATGCCTACGCCGGCCTTGGCCAGTTGGTTGATGATGCGGTAGATCTCGGATTTGGAGCCGATGTCCACGCCACGGGTGGGTTCGTCGAGGATCAGTACGTGGGGCTTGACCTCCAGCAGTCGGGCCAGCAGCACCTTCTGCTGATTGCCGCCGGACAAGCTGCCGACATTGACCTTGCCCGAGGCCACGCGGATCGACAGGGACTTGATCGCATCGCGTGAGCGTTGTGCCGCGTGGCCACGGTCGAGCACCCCACCGGCGTGGGCGTCCGGCACACAGGCACAAACGTTGATGTTGTCGGCCACGCTCATGTCGAGAAACAGGCCCTGGGCCTTGCGGTCTTCGGTGAGGTACACCACGCCGGCACGAATCGCATCCGCCGGGTTGCGCAGTTGGGTCACGGTCTTGCCGACCACTTCCAGGGTGCCGGAAGTCCGCGGGTCGGCCGCAAAGATCAGCCGCGCCAGTTCGGTACGGCCAGCGCCCACCAGCCCGGCAATGCCCAGCACTTCACCGGCGTGCAGGTCGAAACTGCAATGGCGCACGCGCTTGCCGTCGGCCATGTCACGCACGCGCATCACCACCTGGCCGGGGTCGTAGGCGGCATGTTCTTTCTTGTAGAAACCGGAAAGGTCGCGGCCCACCATCATCTTCACCAGCACCTCGGCCGACAGCACGTCCCGCGCCAGTTCGCCGACGTACTCGCCGTCCCGCAGCACCGAGACCCGGTCTGACAGTTCGTAGATTTCCGCCATGCGGTGGCTGATGTAAATGATCGCCAGGCCCTGGCTGCGCAGCTGTTTGATCAGCGCAAACAGGCGGTCGGTTTCCCGGGAAGACAGCGGCGTGGTGGGTTCGTCCATCACCAGGATTTTCGCGTGGGCATGCAGCGCCCGGGCGATTTCTACCAGTTGGCGCTCGGCGATGGACAGGCTGGCGACGCGGGTGGTGGGCAGGAACTCCGCGCCGAGCCTTGCCAGCACTTCAGCCACCCCGGCTTCCATGCCCTTGCGGTCGATGGTCCAGCCACGGCGCAGTTCACGGCCCAGGTAGATGTTCTCGGCCACCGTCAGGTTCGGGCACAGGCTGAGTTCCTGGTAGATCACGGCAATGCCGAGGGCTTTGGCGGAGGCTGGGTTGTAGCTGGCGACGGGCTGGCCATCGATGCGGATAGTGCCGCCGTCATCGGCCTGGTAGGCACCGGAGAGGATCTTCATCAAGGTCGATTTGCCGGCGCCGTTCTCACCCATCAGGGCGTGGATTTCACCGGGGTAGACCTTCAGGCTGACGTTTTTGAGCACCCGCAGGCCGTTGAAGGTCTTGCTGATGCCGTGCATTTCGAGGAGGGGCAATGGCTGCGGTACGAGGCTCATGGCTGAGGCCTCACCGATGATGTGACGCCCACGGCGATGCGGACTGACTGGCAAGACAAAGTGTGCATGTGCAACCCCGGCTTTTTTATTTTTTTTACCTGGGTCAACGCCGAAAATGTTTCAGCTGGTGACCTGATTGAAAATGACTCTAATCAGATAAAAAACTTTAAGCAAGCGCTTGCGTAGCGTTTTTTAGGGTTGGTTAAACGTTTCATCAACTCATGTTCCGTCGATTGTGATGATTGAGTGTTGAAACCATGGATGAATGCCAGGGCGGAACCCACCTGGCATTCCGATCACTTCTTCAAGGTTCGAAGCGCTTGGGCAACATGCGTACCAAGGTGTTATCCCGGACCCAGTAATGGTGAAACAGCCCTGCCGCCGCGTGCAGTCCGATCAGCCAGTAACCGGCACTGCCCAGCCATTCGTGCCAGTGTTTGAATTGCCGTGCGAGGTCCGGGTCCGGGTTTACCAGCGGCGGCAAAGGAATCGCAAAATACGGCAGCGGTTTGTCCTGTGCGTTGAGCATCAACCACGCCAGCAGCGGCGTGACGATCATCAACCCGTACAGCGCCAGGTGCATCAGGTGCGACAGCGCCGTTTGCCAGGTCGGTGGGCGTGGCAGGATCGCCGGGCGCGGAGCCAGTCGGCCGAGCAAGCGCAGCCACACCAGCACAAAAATCCCCACGCCGAATAGCGCATGCCCGCCCAGGAGCAGGCCTCTCAGCGCGCTCCCTCGGGGTAGCAGGCCTTTGATTTCGATACAGGCATAGACGCCGACAAACAGCGCAAGCATCAGCCAGTGCAGGGTCATCGACAGTGTTGTGTAGCGCTGGGTGGTTGAGTTTTGGGTCATGGGTGAGGAGCCTCGTGCAAGGGAGTGGCCGGCGGACGATTCATTCATCCCGCCGTGAACAGACAGCGCCACCCTGCCCTTCGTGTCTTAAGGCAATCTGAAGATGGGCAAATCGATCATTTTCAGCACCTTCAGACTCCGTTAAGAATCGCCTCGGATACTCCTCCCAACTCAACGAGGGAGGCGAATTGCCAATGCCCGATATCGACTGGAACATTCCCTTGCCACTGAGGTTCGGCCAAGCCGACACCCCACACATGTCACTGGATCGTGCCTTGGTGCACGACGCGCAACGCCCTTCTTTCGAAGCCTTCATCCAGCAGCGTTTTCGAATTGCCCATGGCGCTGATATCCGGCATTTCATGCCGCAACTGTTTGGCGTCAGCAAGGCTGGCGGCGAGCTGTGCGCGGTGGCCGGCGTGCGGTTGGCCAGCGCCGAGGCGCTGTTTCTGGAGCGCTACCTGGATCACCCGATAGACCCGCTGATCAGCGCTGCCGCCGAGCAAACGGTGGACCGTGGCGCCATCGCTGAAGTCGGCAACCTGGCTGCCAGCGACACCGGCAGTGCGCGGCTGAGCATCATCGCTATTACCTACTTACTGGCCATGGGTGGCCTGGAGTGGGTGGCATTTACCGGCAATACCGGACTGGTCAACAGCTTTCACCGCCTGGGATTGAAGCCCGTCACCCTGTGTGCGGCCGACCCGCAGCGCCTTGGCGACGACCAGCATCACTGGGGCAGTTATTACGAAAGCCAGCCTTGGGTGCATGTCGGGAATATCCGCGCCGGGTTCATTCATTTACGCAACATGGGCCTGTTCACGCGCCTGGGGTTGCCAACGTCTATCGAGGAAGCCAGCCATGTCGCCTGAAACCCGGCGTTTCCAGGAAGCCCTGCGCAGCCATGCCGAGCGCCACGACGGCAGCATCGCCCTGTGGGGCGATCACCTGAAACTGGATTACCCCACCCTGTGTGCCGAGGTGGCGTATCGACAACAACGCCTGCGTGATGAGGGCGCCAAGGTAGTCGCCGTGGCGCTGGACAACGGGGTAGACGCGATGCTCTGGGACTTGGCGTTGCTGTTCGAGGGGTTGACCTGTGTCACCCTGCCGCCGTTTTTCAGCCCGGCCCAGCGCGCTCATTGCCTGGAGCAAAGCCAGGCCGAACGGGTGATCTGCGAGCCGCACCTGGCGCCTGAACTGCACGCCCTTGGCTATCGGAACAACGGCGAGTTCTGGCATCGCGCCTTCAGTGGTGCGAACTCAATGCCAGAAGGTACTGCCAAGCTCACCTTCACCTCGGGCACCACCGGAACGCCCAAGGGCGTATGCCTGAGCGCCGATAGCCTGCTGCGGGTGGCGCGGGAGCTGGAGCACGCCAGCCGACCGGCAGCCCCTCGCCATCATATGGCGCTGTTGCCGCTGGCGATTCTGTTGGAAAACCTGGGCTGCTACGCCGCGCTGTACGCAGGGGCAACCTTGAGCCTGCCGAGTCAGGGCAGCCTCGGTATGCAGGGCGCCAGTGGCGTAAATGCGCCGCAACTGTTGGGCAGCCTGGCGGCGCGTGCGCCACACAGCCTGATCCTGGTGCCGCAGTTGTTGCAGGTGTTGGTCAGTGCCGCCGAGCAACACGTGTTCAACCCTCGGCTCCTGCGCTTTGCGGCAGTGGGCGGTGCCCGGGTATCCGAAGCATTGCTGGCGCGCGCGCAGCAGGTCGGGATGCCGGTCTATGAGGGGTATGGACTGTCGGAATGCGCCTCGGTGGTTTGCCTGAACCGGCCTGGGGCCCATCGCCCCGGCAGTGTTGGCCGGCCATTGCCCCATGTGGAGATTCGCCTGGACGATGACGGCGAGGTACTGATCAAGGGCTCCACCTTGCTCGGTTATCTGGGCCACGACGAGGCGCTGGATGCGTGGTGGCCCAGCGGCGACCTTGGGGTCTTCGATGCTGACGGTTTTCTGTTCCTCAAGGGCCGCAAGAAGCACCAATTCGTCACCAGCTTTGGCCGCAACGTCAACCCGGAATGGGTCGAGGCGGAGATGACCCAGGGCGGTGAAATCGCCCAGGCCTTTGTCTATGGCGAGGCACTGCCGCATAACCATGCGCTGCTGTGGCCCCGTCGCCCGGACTGCACCGACCAACAACTGGCGACCGCCGTGGCCCAGGCCAACGCTGCCCTGCCCGATTACGCCCAGGTGCATTACTGGACGCGCCTGCCTCAACCCTTTACAGCCGCCAACGGATTGCTGACCGCCAATGGCAGGCCACGCCGTGACGCCATCGTCGCGCATTATCAATCCCGCCTGGAAACCCTGTTCCCTGAGGAAACACCGTCATGAATTTCTTCGACACCCTGCAAGAAGCCACCCAGAAGGAACGCCAGGAACTGTTCAGCCTGCCGATCATCCGAGACGCGCTGGAAGGCACTGTCAGCCTGGACAGTTACCGCGCGTTCCTGGCACAGGCCTATTACCACGTTCGCCACACAGTGCCCTTGATGATGGCATGTGGCGCACGCCTGCCTTCGCGCCTGGAATGGCTGCGCAAGGCCGTGTGCGAATACATCGAGGACGAATACGGCCATGAGCAGTGGGTGCTCAACGACATTGCTGCCTGCGGCGGCGACAAAGACGCCGTACGCGATGGACAGCCTTCGTTGCCCATCGAGCTCATGGTGGGTTTTCTCTATGACCTGATTGCCCGGGGCAATCCGGTGGGCCTGTTTGGCATGGTCAATGTGCTGGAAGGCACCAGCATCGCACTGGCCACCCATGCCGCCGGCAATATCCGTGAGCGCCTGGGGCTGCCCGAAACGGCGTTCAGCTACCTCAGTTCCCATGGTTCACTGGACATCGGCCATATGGAGACCTACCGCCGGTTGATGAATAGCCTTGAGGATGCTGATGACCAAGCGGCCGTGATTCACGCCTCAAAAGTGGTGTACACCCTGTACACCGCGATGTTCCGGGGTTTGCCACGCAGTGCGGAGAATACCCATGCGCCTGTCTGACGCGCGGGTGGTGTTGACGGGTGCCAGCGGCGGCATTGGCCTGGCGATTGCCACCGCGCTGTGTGCCGCCGGCGCCAGAGTGCTGGCCGTGGCCCGGCACCGCGAGCCGCTGGACGCGTTGATCGAGCGCTACCCGCAACACCTGTGCTGGGTAGGCGCCGACCTGACCTTCGTCAGCGACCGGCGCAAAGTCCTGGCGGCGGCCGAAGCCATCGGCGGCATCAACCTGCTGATCAATGCGGCCGGTATCAATCACTTCGCGATGCTCGAACAACTGGACGACAGTGAAATCAGCGCCATGCTGGCACTGAACATTGGTGCGCCCATCAGCCTGACGAAAATCCTGCTGCCGGTGCTCAAGCAAGCCGAGAGCGCCATGGTGGTGAATGTGGGTTCCACCTACGGCTCCATCGGTTATCCAGGGTATGCCAGCTATTGCGCCAGCAAGTTTGCCCTGCGGGGATTTTCCGAAGCCTTGCGCCGGGAGCTGGCTGACACCCGGGTGAGTGTCTTGTACGTAGCTCCCCGGGCCACCAGCACCCGCATGAACAGCCCGGCGGCGCAGGCTTTGAACGACGCGCTCAAGGCCAATGTCGACGACCCGCAAACCGTCGCATCGGCGGTGATCCAGGCCATCGCCACCGATCGGCGCGACCTTTACCTGGGTTGGCCAGAGCGCTTCTTCGTACGCCTCAACGGCCTGCTGCCGCACTTGGTAGACCGAGGGCTGCGCAAGCATTTGCCACTGATACGCCGCTTGAGCCACAAGCCTGACCACAAGGACCTTACGCCATGAAAAAAATCTTCGCGGTCTTGCTGCTGATGGGCCTGAGCCAGGGTTCCTGGGCCCTGGACAATGCCGACCAGCAACGTCTGAGCGACATCCAACTGCGCTGGGCGCACATTCAATACAACCTGCCCGCCGAACAACGCACCCATGCCTTTGAAGAGCTGGCCACCCAGGCCACGGGCTTTACCCAGGCGCGGCCTCGGGTCGCCGAAGCCTGGATCTGGTCCGGCATCGTGACCAGCAGTTGGGCCGGTGCCCAGGGCGGGCTGGGCGCGTTGAGCAAAGTCAAGGAGGCGAAAGCCGACTTCGAAAAGGCATTGGCGCTGGACCCTGGCGCCTTGCAAGGTTCGGCCTATACGAGCCTGGCTGCGCTATATGATCGCGTCCCCGGCTGGCCCATCGGCTTTGGTGATGCCGACAAAGCCGAGAAACTGCTCAAGCAGGCCTTGCAACTGAACCCGACCGGCATTGATAGTCTGTATTTCTGGGGCGACCATCTGTACCGGCAAAAACGCTACGCCGACGCCAAGGTCGCCTTGCAGCAAGCCTTGCAGGCCGCCCCCCGCCCTGGCCGCGAAACCGCCGATGCCGGGCGCCGCCAGGAGATCGAAAGCTTGTTGGTGGACGTCAACAAAAAACTGACCTGACAGGAGTCTCTGTGCGCTTATTACTGATCGAAGATGACGTGGCCCTGGGCGAAGGTATCCACCAGGCCCTGGCGCGCGAGGGGTACACCGTTGATTGGTTGCAGGACGGCAGCAGCGCCTTGCATGCGTTGCTCAGCGAAACCTTTGATGTCGTGGTGCTAGACCTGGGCCTGCCGCGCATGGACGGGTTGGAGGTGTTGCGCCGCTTGCGCGACAGCGGCTCCCAGGTGCCTGTGCTGATTCTCACGGCCCGAGATGCCACCGAAGACCGTATCGCCGGGCTGGATGCCGGTGCCGACGATTACTTGATCAAGCCCTTTGATCTGGCCGAGCTCAAGGCCCGTCTGCGCGCATTGCTGCGCCGCAGTGCAGGGCGCGCGCGGGCGCTGATCGAGCACGCGGGCATCGCCCTTGACCCGGGCACCCAACAAGTCAGCTATAACGGCGCACCGGTACTGCTGACGCCCAAGGAGTATCAGTTACTGCACGAACTGCTCTCCCCACCGGGGCGGGTCATGACCCGTGACCAACTGATGCAACTGCTTTATGGCTGGAACGAAGAAGCCGAGAGCAACACCCTGGAAGTGCACATTCATCACCTGCGCAAGAAGTTTTCCAGCGACTTGATCCGGACCATTCGCGGGATAGGCTACCTGGTCGAGGAACGGCGATGACCTCAATCCGGCGGCGCACCCTGACACTGATCATTGGCCTGCTGCTCGCTGGATTGTTGGTGATCAGCATTTTCAACCTGCACGACAGCAATCACGAAATCGCTGAGGTTTATGATGCTCAGCTGGCCCAGAATGCGCGGTTGCTGCAGGGTGTCATGAGCATGCCGCTGGCCAGCAGAGACCAGGCAGACCTGTATCGCGCCTTCAATAAGGCTTTGGGAGAAGCGGTGCCCAAGGTCAATGGCCACCCGTATGAAAGCAAGATTGCCTTTCAGGTCTGGAGCCCTCAAGGCGAGCTTCTGGTGTTCACCAGCAGTGCGCCCGCCTTCGCCAAGCCGCCTGCGCAACCGGGCTTCGGCAATGTCACCGACTTGGCCGGACGTGATTGGCGCGGCTTCGTGCTGAAAGACAAGGACAATGGCCTGCGGATCTGGGTCGGTGAGCGGGACGATGTGCGCTCCGACCTGGTCGACCGCATTGTGCGCCATACACTGTGGCCCAATATCCTGGGCAGCCTGATCCTGGCCGGCATGGTCTGGCTGGCCATCGGCTGGGGGCTCAAACCGCTGGTCAACATGGCCGCTACCTTGCGCGCCCGGCACTCCGGGTCATTGGAACCGATGCAACTGAGTCCCCTGCCCATGGAACTGGAGCCCATGCAGGCCGCACTCAATCGCATGCTGGCGCAGATCCAGGAAGTCCTGGGGCGTGAGCGACGTTTTATTGCCGACGCCGCCCATGAACTGCGTACACCGCTGGCGGTGCTGCGGGTGCATGCACAAAACCTGCTGGAAGCCGGCACAGAACATGAGCGCCGCGAGTCCCTCACGTTCTTGATCGAGGGCGTGGACCGCGCCAGCCGGCTGGTCAACCAACTGCTGACCATGGCTCGGCTGGAGCCAACCTCTGCATGGCCACCGGTTCAGCCGGTGGACCTGGCGACAACCGTGCGTGACGGCCTGATTCAACTGACCCCCTGGCTGCTCAGCAAAGGCCTTGAGCTGGCCTTCGAGATCGACGATGACGACTGCCGCGCCAACGTTGATGCGGCATCCATCCACATTGCCTTGAACAATCTGGTGACCAACGCGGCCAACTTTTCCCCGGAACATGGGGTGATCACGGTGGGCCTGAACAAAACGCCCGGCTATTTCCAACTGACGGTGGAGGATGAGGGGCCCGGTATTGACGAAGCCGAGCATGAGCGGCTGTTCGAGCGGTTTTACAGCCGAGGCAACGCCCATGGCGCTGGCCTGGGGCTGACGATCGTGCAAACCATCGCCCAGCGCCTGGGCGGCCAGGTTCACCTGGAAAATCGCGCCACGGGCGGGCTCAGGGCCACCCTGGAAATCCGCCGCGACCCGGATTAATTGAAGATCGCATACCTGCCTTTGAGAAAAATCACTCCATTTGAGTGATTTTTGTTGAGAGTGCATGCTTTTGACCTTGTTATAGCGGTGTAAACCGTTGCTAATCTGCTATCGTCCAAAGACATCATCTCCTCCTCATCGCGCCTGCGCGATCTTCTGTGAGCATGCTCTGCGGCGCTGCGTTTGCGCAGCGTCTGGCCTCAAGTTCACGGAACACTTCACGATGGACAACTCTTCAGCCGACAGCCCCATCGAGCCGCAATCCCGGGCCGAGAAAATCGTCGAATTCAAACGCCAGAAAGCCCTGCTCAAGACCGGCGCGCTGCAAGACGCGATCTTCAACAGCGCCTACTTCTCCAGCATCGCCACCGACGAAAAAGGCGTGATCCAGATCTTCAACGTCGGCGCTGAACGCATGCTCGGCTATGCCGCCGCCGATGTGCTGAACCGCGTCACACCGGCCGACATTTCCGACCCCGCCGAGCTGATCACCCGCGCCGCCGCCCTCAGCCTGGAACTGGACACACCGATCACGCCCGGCTTCGAAGCCCTGGTGTTCAAGGCCTCCCGGGGCATCGAGGACATCTACGAGCTGACCTATATCCGCAAGGACAACAGTCGCCTGTCGGCGATGGTCTCGGTCACCGCCCTGCGCAACCGCAACGACGCGATCATCGGCTATCTGCTGATCGGCACCGACAACACCGCACGCAAGCAGGAAGAGGCACAACGCAAAGGCTTTGAGCGTGCCCTCGAAGAGAAGAACCTGGAGCTGGAACACGCCAGCCACATGAAGTCCGAATTCCTCGCCACCATGTCCCACGAACTGCGCACGCCGCTGAATGCGGTGATCGGTTTTTCCGAAGCCCTCAAGGATGGCCTGGTGGGCGACATGACCGATATCCAGCGCGAATACATCGGCGACATCTTCACCAGCGGCCAGCACTTGCTGTCGCTGATCAACGACATCCTCGACCTGTCCAAGGTCGAGGCCGGGATGATGGACCTGGAACTGGAAGCCGTGGAGCTGGCGGGGTTGTTGGCCAACAGCCTGCTGATCGTGCGGGAAAAGGCCGCGCTGCAACGCATCCAGTTGAAACTTGAATGCCAGGACGACTTCGGCATCCTGGAACTCGACCTGCGCAAGACCAAGCAGATCATCTACAACCTGCTGGCCAATGCGGTGAAGTTCAGCGAGCACGGCGGCTCCGTGACCCTGTCGGTGCGCGAGGTGAGTCGTGCACAAGTCGGGCAGGTTTCCGGCGACTGGCCCACCTACGGTTTTGCCCTGCAACCCAGCGAGCAGCAACAGTTCCTGGAATTCAGCGTCAGCGACACCGGCATCGGTATCGCCCGGCACGACATGAGCAAGCTGTTCAAGGCTTTCAGCCAGATCGACAGCAGCCTGGCGCGCAAATTCGAAGGCACGGGCCTGGGCCTGGCGATGGTCAAGCAACTGACCGACCTGCACGGCGGCAGTGTCGCCGTGGCCAGCCGCGAAGGTGCCGGCGCGCGATTTGTGGTGTGGCTGCCGCTGCACCGCGCCGCGGAGGCGGAGGCCCCATGGCCGAAATCCTGATCGTCGAAGACAACGAGGCCAACATGCGCCTTGCCCGCTTGCTGCTGGTAAACGCCGGCCACAGCGTGTTGTGGGCGGCTGACGCCGAGACCGGGTTGACCCTGGCCCGGGAAAAACAACCGGCGCTGATCCTCATGGACATCCAGTTGCCCGGCATGGACGGCCTGGCGGCCACGTCACTGCTCAAGCAGGACCCTCACACCGCCCACATCCCGGTGATCGCCCTGACCGCCATGGCCATGAAGGAAGACCGCGACAAAACCCTGCGGGCCGGTTGCGATGCCTACATCATCAAGCCCCTGCGCTACAAAGAGCTGTACCAGGTAATCGATACGCTGCTGCAAAAGAACATTACACCTCCAACTTGAGTCCTCTCCATGGCCAGCCAACCCGCAACGCTCTTGATCGTCGATGATGAAATCCAGGTGCGCAAGCTGCTGGAAACCCTGCTGCGCCACGAGGGTTACCAGACCATGAGTGCCGCCAGTGGTGAAGAAGCCTTGCAGTTGGTGGCGCAAAGGCCGCCGGACTTGATCCTGCTGGACATCATGATGCCGGGCATGGACGGTTACGAAGTGGCCAACCAGCTCAAGGGCAACCAGGCCACGGCGAACATTCCGATCATCATGCTCTCGGCCCTGAGCGAGTCCAGCGCGCGACTCAGTGGCCTGGAAACCGGTGCTGAAGAATTCATCAGCAAGCCGGTGGAGCGGGTCGAGTTGTGGCTGCGGGTACGCAACCTGCTGCGGCTCAAGGCCCACGGCGATCAGTTGAAAAACCATAGCCTGTTGTTGGAGCAGCAACTGCAGCATCACCAGCATGCAACTGCCCGGTTGAATGTGCATGACCTGGCGCGCCAGGAGCTGGAAAAAGCCTTGCACCTGGCCGTCGAACGCGAAGAGTTCGTGCTGCATTACCAACCCAAGGTCGAACTGGACAGCGGTCAGGTGTGCGGGCTTGAAGCCTTGTTGCGTTGGGACCGGCCCGAGTACGGTGCGGTGTCTCCGGCGGTGTTTATCCCGATCCTCGAGAGCCTGGGGTTGATCGTGACACTCGGTCGTTGGGTGATCGATAACGTGTGCAGCCAGATGGCCACCTGGCAATCCACTGCGGTGGGCGCCGTCGAAGTGTCGGTCAATGTGTCGGGTCACCAATTGATCGAGGGTGACTTGATTGCCGATATCTCCCATTCCCTCACCAGGGCTGGGGTGGAGCCGCATTGGCTGGAGGTTGAGTTGACCGAAGGCTCGCTGATGGAAAACACCCAACACACCATCGCCAGCTTGCAACGCCTGCGGGCCATGGGGGTGAAGATCTCCATCGACGACTTCGGCACCGGCTATTCCAGCCTGGCTTACCTGCGGCGGTTCCCGATTGATACGCTGAAAATCGACATCGCGTTTATCCGCGAAGTCACCAGCAACCCCCAGGACGCGGCGATCACCCGCACCATCATCGAACTGGCCCACAGCCTCAAGCTGCGAGTGGTGGCCGAAGGTGTGGAAACCCAGGCACAGCTGGAGTTTCTGCGGGAGGCCGGCTGCGATCAGATCCAGGGGTACCTGTTCAGCCGGCCGCTGCCGATGATGGAACTGGAGCGCCTGTTGCTGGAAAAACGCGGCCTGGTGAGGCCGCAGCCCCACTGACTGCGAACAGCCCCACCCGCTTCTGCAACTTGTTGGCTCTGCTTTTCTGTGGGAGCGGGCTTGCTCGCGAAAAACCTGAGAGCGCCGCGTTCATCCAGAATGCCAGCGTCATCGTTAACGACCTTCGCGAGCAAGCCCGCTCCCACATTTGGACCATGCCCGCTTTAGGTTTTGGTCTTGCTCTTCAACACTCAGCCGGCCGGTAGGCCGCTGTGCTCTTGATCTGGCTTTTGATCTTAGGTTACCCAAATAACGGATATGTACTCCCGCCTAAGGATCCAACACCCCCCCGCTGTAACCGTCAGACAACCGCGTCCCGGTAAACTTGGCCACCACCGAACCCTGTGACACCAACCGCTCCCGATGCCTCGTCACCATCCGCCCGGTTTGCGCCGCATGCAGCACCACTTCAGAATCCGGATCCCCAGGCCGCCGGATAATCCGTGCAAACCGCTCACCCTCTTCCACCTGTTCGCCCAGACCTTTTTCAAACACCAACACCCCGGCACACGGCGCCAGAATGGTCTCCATACAGCCCATGTCCACCACCTGCCCGTGCCATTGCGCAATCACCGGCGCCTCATCGATCACCCCGCTGGCGCAGAGCCAAGCCCAGATCCCATCGCCATCCCGCCCGGCCAAGGCATCACTCACATCCGCCTGCCCACGCAATTCAATCGTCGCCGCCAACCGCGGCTTCCCCTGATCAATGATGGTCTCCTCAAACGACCCATCACCGCCCTCGTCCCAGACAATCACCACATCCACCTGCAACGCCGCCGCCAGTACCTGGCCCTCTGGCCAAAAGCTGCGATGGATATACAGATACGGCAGCGCCTCATCATCGGTGTGCAGGTCCAGCACCAACTCCGCATCAGCCGCCAGTTGCACCAGACTTTTCTGCCATTGCGCCAGGTTGCTCGCCGGCCGCTCCATCGCCAACGAATGATCAAACGCCCGATTAAAGTTCTGCCCGGTGGCCTCGTGAAACCGCCCCAACAACCGCCCCTGGCGAAACTGCCCAATGCCAAACGGATTGGCCTGGGGCACCACCGTCACCGAGCCCTTGAGCCGCCCCCGGTCCTGACACGCCTGCAAACGCGGCAGCAGTTGATGCAACACCAGCATCCCGGCGATTTCATCGGCATGCACCCCGGCTTGCAGGTGCACCCGAGGCCCGCTGCCGTCACCCTCGAAGCGCCAGGCGCCGATGTGCAGGGTGTTCCCGGAATCGCCGGGAACTTGCCACGAAAGGTCTTTTGCCATGCCGTTGCCCTCCTCTTGTTGGTTCTGCAGGTATATATTGAACACACGTTCAACCATACGGGATGTGCCTGTGACCGAAGACCGTCGCGACCTGCTGATTGCCGCCACCCTCACCAGCCTCGCCCGGGACGGGCATGCCGGCATTTCCGTGCGGCGCATCGCCGCTGAAGCCGGGGTTTCGGTGGGGTTGCTCAACCACCATTTCGGCAGCATCGACGCACTGATCGCCGAGACCTATCACAAGCTGGCCAGCGAATTGACCACCGCCCTCTGGCAGGAAGTCGACCAGGCCGTGGGCCCAGCAGCGCGGCTGGATGCATTCCTCGCCGGCTCGTTTTCCTCGCGGGTGATGGACCCGAAACTGTTGGGCGTCTGGGTGGTGTTCTGGAGCCTGATCCGCCACTCGGAACACGTGAATGACTCCCATGAAAAAAGCTACCGCGCCTACCTCGAACTGATCCGCCAGTTGCTCGACGACCTGGCCGAGAGCGAAGGCTTCGTGATCCACGACACACGCCTGGCCGCCATCGGTTTATCGGCGATGCTCGACGGACTCTGGCTTGAGTGGTGCCTCAACCCCGGCACCTTCAGCCCCGGCAACGGGCTGCACATCTGCCGCTGCTGGATACAAGGGTTGCGTCACGGAGCATTCGGCGCCGACCACGTCTTGTGACACGTGATGCCGGGCGCTGAGCATGGCCAGCGTGCCGCTGACGGCGATCAGCGCGGCGCCGAAGATCAGCGACACGTCCATCACCGTGCCCCACACCAGGCTCGACAGCAGGAACGCCCAGATCAACCCGGTATATTCAAACGGTGCCAACAGCGTCGCTGTGGCCCGGCGAAAACTCGCAAACAACAGGAACTGGCCAATCCCGCCCACCAGCCCGGCACCGAGCATGCCCAGCCATGCCGGGGTCGGCGACGGTGTGTGGGTCCAGGGCAGCGCCACCGCCATGCACATCACAAACACCACATTGGTGATCAGCATCTGCTCCAGCACCGAAGTGTTGTCGTCCACCTGCCGCAACTGGATATAGGTAAATGCCCAGCACAGCGCGGCGGCCAATGTCAGGGCGATTGGCAGCGGGTCGAGCATGCTGCTGGGCCGACAGGCAATCACCACGCCGACAAAGCCGATGATCAGCGAAACCCATTGGCCGCGACTGGCGCGCTCCTTGAGGATCAGCGCCGCCAGCAATGTGACCATGATCGGCGCAGAAAAATACAGGGTGGTCATTTCCGCCAGGGTCAGGTCCTTGGCGGCGGTGTAGTACAGCAGCCAGGCCAGCAGCGACAGCAGGCCGCGGATGATCAGCAACTTGCGGCTGACTGAGTTCCAGGCACGCTTGAGCAAACCCAGGCGCCCGGCGATCACGCACGCGGCGACCACCACCAGGCTGCGCCAGAACAGGATGGTGAACACTGAATAGTCGGCCACCAGCCATTTGATCCCGGCGTCCTGCAACGCCAGGAATGCATAGGCCAGCGAGCACAGGGCAATCCCTTGCAACGAGCGATCGGTTTTCATCCGGCAGACCTGCGCAACGGTGTACCGCGCCGCTCGGCAACGGCATACAGGGCTTCAATCAAAAAGGTCAGGCACAGGTAGACCCCGGCCACCAACAGCAGCGGCTGGTAGATCTGCAACGTCTGGGCGCGCACCACGTTGGCGGCGCCGAGCAGGTCGACCACGGCGATGGTTGAAGCCAGTGCGGTGGACTTGAGCAACATCACCGTCTCCCCCGCCAGGGTCGGCAGCAGCAGGCGCATGGCCCGTGGCAGGCGCACCCGCAACAGAGCCTGGCGCGGCGTCATGCCAAACGCCGAGGCGGCTTCCATTTCACCCTTGGGCACCGCCAGCAGGCCGCCGCGAATCACTTCGCCGACGTACGCGCCCACCGACAACACCAGGGCAAACACGATGTACCAGTAGCCGTCCCGCAGGAACGGCCAGAGGAAACTCCCGCGAATCATCGGGAACTGGGCAAACAGGCTGCCCAGGCCGTAGTAGAAAATGTAGATCTGGATCAGCAACGGCGTGCCCCGCAGCACGCTGGTGTACCCCAGCGCACAGCGGGCCAGCCACTTGCGCCGAGACAGCCGCGCCAGGGCGACCAGCACCGCCAACGCGAAGCCGAGCACTGCCGAAATCACCAGCAATGACAGGGTCGTCTGCAAACCTTTGGCGATCAGTCCTGCGTAATAACTTATCCACTCAGGCATGTGCGGCTCACTCGACAACCGGCATCCAGCGACGAATACGTCGTTCCAGGCGCCCGGACAGGTAGTTGGAGGCCAATGTCACCAGGTAATACAAGGCGGCGGCCGTGAGGTAGAACAACAGGTAATGCCGGGTCGAGCCCGCCGCCTGTTTGGCGGTGTACAGCAGTTCGTTGGTGCCCACCACGCTGATCAGCGCACTGTCCTTGATCAGGTTGATCCACAGGTTGGACATGCCAGCCAGGGCGTACGGCGCCATGATCGGCAGGGTCACCCGACGGAACAGGCCAACGCCGCTCAAGCCAAAGGCCCGCGCCGCTTCGATCTGGCCGTGGGGGATCGCGAGGATCGCCGCGCGGAAAATCTCCGAGGCGTACGCGCCTTGCACCAGCCCCAGTACCAGGACGGCTACCAGCGGGCCGCTGATGTTGAACTGCGCAAACCCCAGCCACAGCATCAGCGCGTTGAGGCCCATGGAACCTGCGTAATACAGCAGCAGAATCAGCAGCAACTCGGGCACTGCGCGAAAGACTGTGGTGTAGCCGCGCATCAGCATCGCTATCGGGCGCGGTGCACTGAGCTTGGCGCAGGCCACCACCAGGCCGATCAGCAGCCCCACCGCAAACGAGCCGGCGGAGATCTGCAGGGTCATCCATAACCCTTTGAGCAATGCATTGCCCCAGCCTTGCTCGCTGAAGTTGAGTAGATCGAACATTGCGGCTCCCTATTTCGATGACACGCAGTGACCCTGTGGCGAGGGCGCTTGCTGTGGCAAGGGAGCTTGCTGTGGCGAGGGAGCTTGCTCCCGCTGGACTGCGCAGCAGGCCCATTTTTTGGGGGCGCTTCGCACCCCAGCGGGAGCAAGCTCCCTCGCCACAAGCACTCCCTTTCTACCGGGTTAGTTTGTGTAGGGGCTGTCGCAGACTTTGCTCACATAGGCCGGCGTGTCGGCCCTTTTGCACGGGCTGACCGATACCCCAAACACGCTCTGGGACAGGTCGGCGTAGTCCTTGCTCACCAGCAACTCACCGATGGCCTTGTCCAGGCGGGCCTTGAGTTCGGTGTCTTCCTTGCGCAGGCCGGCCCCCACGCCGCGGCCGATGATCGGGTCGTAAGGCACTTCGGCGATTTCCGCCAGGCCCTGGGCTTCGGGGGTCTTGACCATCATGGCGATGGCGACACCGTCGGCCATCATCAGGTCGGTGCGCCCGGCGATCAGGTCGGCGTTGGCCGATTCCTGGGTGTCGTAGTACTTCAGGTCAGCAATGTTCTCGTAGTACTTCTTCAGGTAGTTGGCGCTGACGGTGGAGATCTGCACGCCGATGATCTTGCCCTTCAACCCCGCCGGCGTGACCTCGACGGTGGTGCCCTTGGGGCCGGCAATGCCCAGCAGCGAATCGTAGTAGGCGCGACTGAAGGCGATCTGTTTTTCGCGCTCCTCGGTGACCGACATCGAAGAGAAAATCACGTCGATTTTCTTCGCCAGCAACGACGGTATAATCCCGTCCCACGCCACTTCCTTGATCTGACACTCGGCTTTCATCAAGCCGCAGAGCTTGTGGATCAGGTCCACCTCAAAGCCGGACCATTCACCGTTGCCGCCCTTCACCGTGAACGGCGGGTAGGGTTCCGCCGCTACGGCGAACACAATGGGTTTCTCCGCCGCCAACGCCGTACCTGCCGCCAGCATCAACACTGCACTGCTCAACCACTGTGCCAATCGTTTGGATTTCATGATCTTGCCCCGTCTTTTTTTGGAGTTAGCGAGTTTGATGCGCGTTGACGAACTGCCGGCAACGTTCACTGCGTGGGTCGATAAACACTGAGTCCGGCGAGCCGGTTTCCTCGATCAGGCCTTGGTGCAAAAACGCGACTTTGGATGACACGTCCCGGGCGAATGCCATTTCATGGGTCACCAGGATCATGGTGCGGCCCTCTTCCGCCAGGGAGCGAATCACCCGCAACACTTCGCCCACCAGTTCCGGGTCGAGGGCCGAAGTGGGTTCGTCGAACAGCATCACTTTGGGGCGCATGGCCAGGGCGCGGGCGATGGCCACCCGTTGCTGCTGGCCGCCGGAGAGGAACGCCGGGTATTCGTTGCGCTTGGCGGCCAGGCCAACCCGGTCGAGCAAGGCTTCGGCGCGTTCGATGGCTTCGGCCCGGCTTTCCCGCAGCACCTGGATCGGCGCTTCGATAAGGTTTTCCAGGACCGTGCGATGGGGCCACAGGTTGAAATTCTGGAACACCATGCCGAGTGTCGAGCGAATCCGCACCAGCTGCTTGGCGTCAGCCACCAGTGGTGCGCCGGGCCGGCCATAGTTGAGTTTGATGCTTTCGCCGTCGACATGAATGCTGCCCTGGTCCGGCACCTCGAGCATGTTGATGCAGCGCAGCAAGGTGCTTTTGCCCGAGCCGCTGGCGCCGATCAGCGAGATCACTTCGCCTTCGTGGGCGGTCAGGGAGATGCCCTTGAGCACTTCGATATTGCCGAAGCGTTTGTGCAGGTCGAGCACCTCGATCATCTTCTTCGCCGCGACCGGCTGCACGCTGATGATTTTCGCCGCAGGTTCTATTCGTGGTTCACGGGACAGCTTGGCGACGAAGCGGCTGATGCGTTCACAGGCTTCGGCCAGCCGCGCTTCACCCAAGGTGAACGACAGCCGCACAAAGCCCTGGGCCGGTTCGCCGAAGGCAGCGGCATCCAAGACGGACACCCCCGCTTCGCGAAACAGGCGCCAGGCGAAATCCAGGGAGCTGAGGCCTGTGTCCCGCACATCCACCAGCACAAACATGCCGGCCTGCGGAGCGCGTACGTGGATGCCCGGGCAACCGCTGAGGCCTGCCACCACCAGGTCGCGGCGGCGACGGTAGGTTTCACGCATGCCCTGGGTGACTTCATCGTGGGCCAGCACGGCGGTGGTCGCGGCCTCCATCACAAACCCTGGCAAGCCGTACAGCATGCTCAATACCAGCGTTTCCGCATGGGCCACCATGGCAGGTTCAGCCATGATCCAGCCGATGCGCCAGCCGGTCATGGCGTGGGATTTGGACAGGCTGCCAATCACGATGCACCGTTCGGCCATGCCCGGCAGCGCCGCCAGGCTGTGGTACTCGCCATCGAACACCAGGCTTTCATAGACCTCGTCCACCACCACCCACAGTTCATGCTCGATCGCCAGGTCGGCAATCGCTTGCAGCTCCTGGGGATTGAGCACCACGCCGGTGGGGTTGTTGGGGTTGGAGAAGAAGATCGCCCGAGTACGCGGCGTGATGGCAGCGGCCAGCAGTGCCGGGTCGAGGCGAAAGCCCGAGTCGGCCGAACACGGCACCCGCACCAGCGTCGCGCCGCTGGCCTTGAGGGTGGCTTCGTAGGTGACGTACATCGGGTCGAGGACAAGCACTTCATCACCGGCCTGTAACAGGCACAGTGAAGTGACGAATAAGGCGTTCTGTGCGCCGGCCACGGTGATGACGTTTTCAGCGTTCAGCGGGCGAACCAGGGACTGGCTATAGCGGGCGGCGATGGCCTCGCGCAGTGCCGGGCGGCCGGGGATTTCGGTGTAGTGGGTGTCGCCCTGGCGCAGGGCCTCGACGGCGGCGTCGGTGATGAACGAAGGTGTGGCGAAATCCGGGTCGCCGACACTCAGGATGATGATGTCTTCGCCTTTGCTGCTGGCCTGGAAGGCGGCGTGGTGAATGTCCCAGGCGGCTACGCCCTGCCCTGCAATTCGCTCAACAAAGGGTGAAAACCGCATGCCAGTGCCTCTCGTTCAATCAGAAAAAGCGCAAGCCCGCCTGTTACCAGGCAGGGGGTGCAGCCAACATAATTGAAACTGAACACTCGTTCAACGGCAAATTTCACGGGATGTCGTTAACAGCTAAAACAGGTCGTTGTGGTGGTTTGCCCATCAGGTTGCACTGGTGGTCCTGCAGTTCTTCGGCGGAGGCCAGGTTCCACTCCTTGAGGGTCAAGTGCGTGGTCAGCAGCACGAAGTTGCCGTTCGCACCCGGTGTCACCAGCAAGCTGTAGCTGGCCATGGCATCGCCCTGGGCCTGCACGTAGTCGTTCAGGATGGCCAACGGGTCACGCTGGTCGAAGTCCGCCGCCGACAAGGTGCGGGCACTGTAGGTGTGCCCCAGCAGTTTTACCGGCAGGGTTTGCCAGTGTTCGTCGAGGGTTGCGGCGCGTTCGTCGAGGGTGTTGAAAATGTCGGGGCGCAGGCAGGCGATGTGAATGTGCAGCTGGTTTTGCGTGCGGCCATACCGCGAGTTGATCGCCAGGGACACATAGCGGTCGGCAATCGGCGTTTGCAGGCCGGCGGAGAGCACGTCGTGGTGTTTCCAGGCCAGGGCAAAGTAATGGGGCAACAGGTCACGGGTCAGGGCGACGTCTTCGATGCCGGTGACTTTATCGGTGGGGATCAGCAAGTCCTGATACGGGCCGTTGAGGTCCTTGAGCAACGCGTAGCCCTTGTCCGGGTCGACCTTGAGGCAGGGGCTGGGGTTGTGGTGCTGGTTCTGATCAGGCACGCATTGGCGGCTGACGATCTGCCACAACACATCAGGATTGCCCCGCCATTTCCAGGCGCCCACCAACACCACTGCACACAGCAAACCACCGACGCTCTTGAATACGGTACTGCGCTTCATGCCAAAAACCTCAACGCCAAAGGGATGCCTTTTGTTGTTTTGCAGCCGCAGACATCCCTGTCGCAAAGGTTAACGCTGGGCAGGGGCCATGAATTCCGGCCCTACCGGATCTTTTATCGTGCTGGCGAGGATACGGTCGATATGTTGCAGGTCATCGGCACTCAGTTGCCAGCCGAATGCATCCTCGATGCCTTTCAGTTGGTCCGGACGACGGGCGCCCCACAGCGCAATCGTCGGGCCCTGGTCCAGCACCCAGCGTAATGCCAGGGCCAGCACTGACTTGCCGTGGCATTCGCGGGCATACACGTCCAATGCCGCCACCGCCGCCAGGTATTGCTCAAACCGTGGCGCCTTGAATTTCGGGTCGAGCTTGCGCACATCATCCCCGTTAAAGCGCGTGGCGGCGTGCATGCTGCCGGTCAACAGGCCCCGGCACAGGGAGCCGTAGGCCAATACCACCAGGGCGTTTTGCTTGGCATAAGGCAGGATATCGCTGTCGATCGCCCGTTCGAACAGGTTGTAGGGTGGCTGCACCGTGTCCAGGTGGGTGTACTGACGGAAGTCGTCCATTTGCGCAGGCGAATAATTGCTCACGCCCACGGCGAGGATCTTGCCTTCGCGGCGCAGTTTTTCCAGCTCGCAGGCGGTCTCCTCCTGGGTCACCAGCGGGTCGGGCCAGTGAATCTGGTAGAGGTCGATGTAGTCGGTTTCCAGGCGCACCAGCGAGTCTTCCACTTCCTTGCGAATGCGCTGGGCCGTGGCGTTGCGGCGCACGGTGCCGTCGTCCCATTGCAGCCCGGCCTTGGTGGCGATCACGGCGTTATGGCGCACACCCTGCAGCGCGCGGCCGATCAGTTCTTCAGACAGCCCGAGGCCGTAGACCGGCGCGCTGTCGATAAAGTTGATGCCGCTGTCCAGGGCATGGCGAATGGTCTTGATCGACACTTCATTGTCGGCGCCGCCCCACATCGAACCGCCCATGGACCAGGTACCCAGGGCAATCCGCGAGACGGCCTTGTCGATGCCCGGGATCTTGATGGTTTCGATACTCATGAAAAAGCCTCCGCCAGAAACAATCAGTAAAAAAACGATTACTCTAGATCATCCGTGGTTGAATCGGGCTCAACGGCGCGTGCAACCCAAACCCCACAAAAGGTGCTTGATATGGCTGCGTTCAACCGTTCCGAGTTGGCCGACCTGAATGTGTTCATGGCGATCATCCGTCGCCGCAGTTTCCGGCATGCCGCCCATGAGCTGGGCGTCACCACTTCGGCCCTGAGCCACACCATGCGCAACCTGGAAACCCGCCTGGGGGTCAAGTTGCTCTACCGCACCAGCCGCGCCGTGGAGCCTACCGATGCCGGGACGGTGCTGGCGGAAAAACTCAGTGCCGGTTTTGCGACGATTCAGGACGGCCTCGATACCCTTGGACTTTACCGCGAGGCACCGATTGGCCGGCTACGCCTGAATGTGCCACGGGATGCGGCGGTGTTGCTTGTCTCGCCCATCCTGGGTGAGTTCACCCGCGCTTACCCGCAATTGCGCCTGGATGTGATGATTGATGACCGCATGCTCGACATCGTCGCCGAAGGCTACGACGCGGGTATCCGCTATGGCGCTACGGTGCCCCAGGACATGGTGGCCGTGCCGCTGACCGGCGAGCTGCGCTGGATCATGGTCGCTTCCCCCGCGTATCTCAAGCAGGCCGGAACGCCTTCGGTACCCAAGGACTTGCTCGCGCACTCCTGCGTGCGCATGTACCTGGGGGACAAGACCACCTACAAGTGGGAACTGGGCAACGGCGCCCGCCAGCAGCGCCTCGACGTGCCCGGCCACTTCAGTGCGGCGGACACACAAACCATCGTCGACGCGGCGCTGCAAGGCGTGGGCATTGCCTATTGCCTGGAAAATCGCGTGCTGTCGGAGCTGGCCGACGGTCGTCTGGTGCAGGTGCTGCCTGACTGGACCTGTATCGGCGCGCCGTTGTGCATGTACTACCCGAGCCGCCGGCAGTCGCAGCCGGGGTTGCGGCAACTGATCGACATGATTCGCCTGAAAACCACTGGCTCGCCGTGGATGGAATCACATTGAACCTGCACCGGGCCGCGCTCCTCAAACCTGGATAGACCACGGCCCGGTGCACGCTTGATGACTTTTATTCTGTGGATGGCCGTACTCGGCGCAGTGTTGCTCATCCTCGCCCTAACCTCCTCCTACCTGCGCTGGATGCCCGTCACCACCTCGGCGGTCTGCCTGCTGCTGGGTGTCTGCATTGGCCCGTTGGGCATGGACCTGCTGCACCTGGACATCAAGGGCTCTGCCCGCTGGATGGAACACCTGACGGAAGTCGCGGTGCTGTTTTCGCTGTTTGTCAGCGGGCTGAAACTGCGCCTGCCCCTCAAGCACCGAACCTGGCGCATTGCCTTTGGCATGGCCGGTCCGGTGATGCTCTTGACCATCCTCGGCACGTGCCTGGTGTTGCATTGGCTGCTGGGGTTGTCGTGGGGGGTGTCGCTGTTGGTGGGGGCGATTCTGGCGCCCACCGACCCGGTGCTGGCGGGCCTGGTGCAGGTGAATAACGCTCAGGACTATGACTCGCTGCGTTTCGGCCTCTCAGGCGAGGCCGGACTGAACGACGGTACGGCCTTCCCTTTCGTGATCTTTGCGCTGATCTTCATGCAGCACGGCGGCTTCGACGGTGACTGGCTGGGCGGCTGGGTCCTGAAAAACCTGCTCTGGGCCGTGCCTGCCGGGCTGCTGGTTGGGTATTGGATGGGCCGGGGCATCGGTCGCCTCACCCTGAAGATGCGGATCACCAATGCCGACAGCACCCTGTCACCGAATGATTACCTGACGCTGGCCCTGATCGCCCTGGCCTACGTGGTGGCCGAAGCCATCGGCGGCTATGGGTTTCTGTCGGTATTCGCCGCCGGCCTCGGGCTGCGCCAGGCCGAGTTCAAGTCCACCGGCAATTCACAAACCCCCGCCGAGCACCTCGCCCAGCCCGTGGTTGGCCATATGGAAGTGGAACCGGAGCATGCGTTGCATGGAGACGTCGGGCAACTGCAGGACACGCAGATCGCCGCCGGGGTGATGATGGGCGACATGCTCGCCTTCGGCAGCCTGGTGGAGCGTTCCATGGAAGTGTTTCTGGTGACCCTGCTGGGGGTGGTACTGGTCAGCCATTGGGACTGGCGGGCACTGGCGGTGGGCGCGTTGCTGTTTGGCGTGATCCGCCCCCTCAGCGTGCTGTCGATGCCCTGGGGCCGCTTGCTGGATCGCCATCAGCGCGGGTTGATGGGCTGGTTCGGGATTCGCGGGATCGGCAGCATCTACTACCTGTTCTATGCCATCAACCACGGGCTGGTGGGCACCAGCAGCGCGGTGGCGGTGAACCTGACGCTGTCAGTCATTGCCCTGAGCATCGTCGTTCATGGTCTCAGCACGCAGCCGATGCTGGCGTGGTATGAACGACGTGCCCAGGCACAACAATGACGTCTACTCCTGGTTTTCGGTGTTGCCGACGTCGGCGGCATCATCCAGGTCGTTAAGGGGTACTTCGGCATCATCCATCAATGAACCCGGGTCTTCATTGCCCGGGTCATTGAGTTCATCGTCTTCGTCTAGTTCAACTGACATGACCGTCTCCTCTAACCGCCTTGGGTATCGATATCGGCATCGGTTTCAGGCTTGGGCTCGCGCTCGGGCTTGAAGTCAGGACTGTAGTCGTTTTCCTTGGCCTTTGGGTCACTGGCAGGCTTCGGGTCTTTCGGTGCGTCGGCCGCGGTGCCTGGCGCCGGTTCGCCGCGGTCGATGGCGGGATCGTTGCGGTTGCTGGTTTGCGGGTCGTTGTCTGTGCTCATGGCTCACCTCTGTTGGAAAACGCAGACTGCGTAAAGGTAAGGTCCTGTGGGGGTCGGTGAAGTTCCAATTGCTTACGAGCCAGGATTGTCCACCTGGATATAGAACGCATAGGCCCCCAGGATTACCCAGAACACCATGAACAGCCACGGCGCGCGCATCGAGAACAACAGCGATTTGCGATAGCCCTTGTGGGATGACTCCATCTCACTGAACAGCGGCGATTCATCGTAAGCCAGGCCCATTACCGGCTCGCTGCGCAGCAGTTCGCTCTGCTTGTAGTGCCAGTGATCAATGATGTCGTAGGCCGCCCGGATGCCCGGCCAGGCGTTGAGGGAGCTGAGGATGCCCAGCAGCGCGAGGAATACCGGCACCACCAGGGTGAACAGCTTGCCCCATTCCGGGTTGAGGTTGCCCATGCCGGAAACGAAGGCGATCACCAGGAACGACTGCGCCGTGAGGTAGGCGTCGGTACGGTTGGCCAGGATGCTGGTCTCGTACTGGATCTCCCGCCGGTAGAAATCGAGACGGTCCTTGGGCGAGCCGAAAATCTTCGCGTTGTGTTCGCTGTGGTCGGTCAGGCTCGATTCCGGCGTGTCGGGTGAAATGATTCTGGGCACATCCGTGCTCCGTGCTGGACTGAGACCCATTAGAAGAATCGGGCCGGCGCGAAGTTCAAGTTTGTTCATGCGCCAATTTGGGGCGCGCCCCGCCCCCTGTAGGAGCGAGCTTGCTCGCGAAGGGCGTCAACGAGAATGCTGGCATCCTGACTGAACGTGGCGTTCTCAGGTTTTTCGCGAGCAAGCTCGCTCCTACAGGGATTTCGGCACAGGCATTGCTTTATCCATTCATCTGCCCGGATACAGGAGCAATCGTTACCCCCCGACCCAGAGCCCACCCAAAAAGAAAGTAAGGACCAGGCCTGCTGGCACCATCAGCCACGGGCTCATAAAAAAATGCGTTTTCTAAAGCGGCAGTGCCAAAGCGCAGTTAGTCCCGGCACTGACAAGGTAATTGGAATGGCTCGATCTTTCTTTGATGAAATGAATGACGCACAAGGCGTTTGCCGTGCGCACTATCAGGAATTCTCCCGCTGGCTGGCCAATACGCCGCCAGAACTGCTGGCCCAGCGCCGCCGTGAAGCCGACCTGCTGTTTCACCGCGCCGGGATCACCTTCACCCTGTATGGCGACGAGCAGGACACCGAGCGCCTGATCCCCTTCGACATCATTCCCCGCAGCATCCCTGCCAGTGAGTGGAGCGTCATCGAACGCGGCTGTATCCAGCGGGTGAATGCGCTGAACATGTTCCTCGCCGACATCTACCACGACCAGCGCATCATCAAGGCCGGGATCATTCCCGCCGAGCAGGTCCTCGGTAACGAGGGTTACCAGAAAGCCATGGTTGGACTGGACCTGCACCGCGATATCTACTCGCACATCTCCGGGGTCGACCTGGTGCGCGATGGCGACGGCACCTACTACGTGCTCGAAGACAACCTGCGCACTCCCAGCGGCGTGAGCTACATGCTCGAAGACCGCAAGATGATGATGCGCCTGTTCCCGGAGGTGTTCGCCAAGCAACGCATCGCCCCGGTGGACCACTACCCCAACCTGCTGCTCAAGACCCTGAAAAGCGCCAGCCGCCTGGACAACCCCAACGTGGTGGTGCTGACGCCGGGCCGCTTTAACAGCGCGTTTTTTGAACATGCGTTCCTGGCCCGGGAAATGGGCGTGGAACTGGTGGAAGGCGCCGACCTGTTCGTGCACGACCTCAAGGTATTCATGCGCACCACCGATGGCCCGAAGGCCGTTGATGTGATCTACCGCCGTATTGACGACGCCTTCCTCGACCCGCAAGCCTTCAACCCCGACTCGATGCTCGGCGTGCCCGGCCTGGTCGCCGCCTACTGCGCCGGCAACGTAGTACTGGCGAATGCCATCGGCACCGGCGTGGCGGATGACAAGTCGATCTACCCCTATGTGCCGGAAATGATCCGCTTCTACCTGGATGAAGAGCCGATCCTGCAAAACGTGCCGACTTTCCAGTGCCGCAAGCCCGATGAGCTGTCCCACGTGCTGGCGCACCTGCCGGAACTGGTGGTCAAGGAAACCCAGGGCTCCGGCGGCTACGGCATGCTGGTGGGCCCTGCGTCCACTGCGGCCGAAATCGAGGACTTCCGGCAACGCATCAAGGCCCGCCCCCACGCCTACATCGCCCAACCGACCTTGAGCCTGTCCACCTGCCCGACCTTTGTTGAAAACGGCATCGCGCCGCGGCATATCGACCTGCGGCCCTTCGTGCTCTCGGGCAAGGAAACCCGCCTGGTGCCCGGAGGCTTGACCCGCGTGGCACTGCGCGAAGGCTCATTGATCGTCAACTCGTCGCAAGGCGGCGGAACCAAGGACACCTGGGTGGTGGAGGGCTGAATATGCTGAGTAGAACCGCCGCAGATCTGTATTGGATGTCCCGTTACCTGGAGCGGGCCGAGAACCTGGCCCGCATGCTCGAAGTCAGTTATTCGCTGTCGTTGATGCCCCAGGCCGGGCGCAGTGACGGGCTCGACGAGCTGGCCATGTCGCTGCTCAGCAGCGGCACCCTGGACAGTTACCTGGAACGCCACCAGCAACTGGACGCCGAGCGCATGTTGCATTTCTTCGCCCTCGACGAGGAAAACCCGGCGAGCATCTATAACTGCCTGCGGGCGGCGCGGGGTAATGCCCACGCGGTACGTGGGCGGATCACCGCCGATATGTGGGAAAACCTCAATGCCACCTGGCTGGAGATGCGCAGCATCGCGGCCGGCGGCCTGGCCCGCCATGGCATCAGCCACTTTTGTGACTGGGTGAAGCAGCGCTCGCACCTGTTCCGTGGGGCGACATCCGGGACAATCATGCGCAACGACGCCTATCGGTTTATTCGGCTCGGCACCTTTGTCGAGCGGGCGGATAACACCTTGCGCCTGCTGGATGCGCGGTACGAGATGTTTGGCGAAGAGTCCGAAGAAGTCAGCGATCTCTCGGCACGCGGGTATTACCAGTGGAGCGCGCTGTTACGGGCGCTGTCTTCCTTTGAGGCGTACACCGAGCTGTACCCGAACGCGTTGAATGCGCGGTCGGTGTCGGAGTTATTGCTGTTGCGCAGTGATGTGCCGCGCTCGTTGCATGCGTGTATCGAGGAGTTGAGCCATATCCTGGCGGACCTGCCGGGGAGTTATGGGCGTACGGCCCAGCGTTTGGCGGCGGAGTTTGAAGCGCGGCTGCGGTATACCGGGATTGATGAAATTCTGGAGGACGGACTCCACAGCCGGCTGACGGAATTTATCGACACCGTGCGGGAGTTGGCTCGGGCGATTCATAGCTCCTACCTGGAAGTGATCTGATGTGCGGCTGTGATCGTTCCCACGCTCCGCGTGGGAATGAATCCGGTGACGCTCCGCGTCACGCCTTCAAAAGCGGACGCAGAGCGCAGGAACGATCGTGACGGCTGTGATGTGCGGCTCAATCATGTAACTGTCATTTCGGATCATTGATCCGGCCCTGGTGCCGCTCTTATGTTGGTGGGGTGCAACGCCCCGCCCATCATAAGAACAGGTGCCCAACATGTCCGAACAACTGAACCTCTCTCCCCAGGCCGCCCACAGCCTCAAGCGCTGGCACGCCATGCTCGTTGCCGGTGACCTCAAGGCCCTGCCCGAATTGCTGGCCCCCGACGCAGTCTTCCGCTCGCCCATGGCCCACACGCCCTACCCCGGCGCGCCCGTGGTGTCGATGATCCTCAACACCGTGTTCAACGTCTTTGAAGACTTCACCTACCACCGTGAGCTGGCCACCGCCGACGGTCAAAGCGTGGTGCTGGAGTTCAGCGCGCGGGTGGGTGACAAGCAGCTCAAGGGCATCGACTTGATACGCTTTAACGAACAAGGGCAGATCATCGAGTTTGAAGTGATGATCCGCCCCTTGAGCGGGCTGCAAGCCCTCGGTGAGGAAATGGGCCGGCGCCTGGCGCCTTACCTGGCGAAAGCCAAGGGCTGAATGTCTACTGGTTTTTCACCAGCACCGGTTCTGCGCGGTACTGCTCAGGGAACAGTTTTTTCAGCTGGGCCACCTTGGGCAGGTCGTTGATCACAATGTAGGGGTACGACGGGTTTTCCGTCAGGAAGTCCTGATGGTAGGACTCCGCCGGGTAGAAGGCCTTGCCCATTTCGATGGTGGTCACGATCGGCTTGTCGAAGGCCTTGGCGGCGTCGAGTTGAGCGATGTAGGCCTGGGCGACTGTTTGCTGTTCGGCGTTCTGGACGAAGATCGCCGAGCGGTACTGGGTGCCGCTGTCCGGGCCCTGGCGGTTGAGTTCCGTAGGGTTGTGGGCCACCGAGAAGTAGATCTGCAGCAGCTTGCCGTAGCTGACCTTGCTCGGGTCGTAGGTCACCGAGACGGATTCGGCGTGGCCAGTATCGCCGCCGCTGACGCTTTCGTATTGGGCGGTGCTGGCCGCGCCGCCGTCATAGCCGGAGACCGCATTTTTCACCCCTTGCACATGCTGGAACACACCCTGCACGCCCCAGAAGCAGCCACCAGCGAACACGGCGGTTTGCAGGGTGCTGCCGTTTGCCGGCAGGTCTATGGCCGGCGGCGCAATCACCACCGCGTCGTCGGACGGGCCGAAAGAGAACGCCGAGCTGTGGCCGACAAAGGCAGCGAAGGCAAGGGCCGGTAAGTACTTAAGCAGTTTCATCTCAGTCACTCCGAAACATCAGAATAAACGCGGTCAACTGTGGGTGGCTTGCCTGCGATGGCGGCGGTGAATTCAACATCGCTATCCCAGGCAAGCCAGCTCCCACATTGATCGGATTAACCCTGCAGAATTTCGCTATGGGTTAGCCGAAGGTGAAGGCGTAGGCCGCCACTTGCGGGTCTAGAAACTCGATGGTGAAGGTCCGGTCCTTGACCGCCCCCGGCTGACGAACAAGCTGGTACAAGCGCTGCTCAGTCACCGTGCCACTGCCATCCGGAGCAACGTCGGTGCCATGGGCATCCCCCGGCGCCTGCCCGTCTATGCTGACCTTGAAGCGCACCGGCTTGCCGTCGGCGCCTGGGCCCAGCACCAGGTGCAGGTCACGGGCGTGGAAGCGGTAGACGATCTTGCCGTGGGCCGCCGCGAGGGTGGCTTGCTGGCCGCCGACGTTCCATTGGCCTTCCAGGGTCCAGTTATTCAGCGCGAGATTGCCGGCTGACGGGTAGTTCACGACTTTGTCGGTACCCAGGGTGCCGGTGGTCACGAAGTTCTCGGCGCGCTGGAAGCCCAGGTAGGTTTCCGGCGACTGCACTTCGTTCATGTCCGGTGCGGCCTGGATGCCCTTGGCGTCGGCTTCGATCAAGCCGCCCGCCACCTTGGTAGCGCCCGCCTCACGCAGCAGTTGCTGGATCACCCGTTCGGACTCGGCGTAGTCACCCTCGCCAAAATGGTGGTAGCGGATCTGGCCCTTGGCATCGGCAAAGTAGTGCGCCGGCCAGTACTGGTTATTGAACGCGCGCCAGATCTTGTAGTTGTTATCGATGGCCACCGGGTAGGTGATGCCCAGGTCCTTCATGGCCTTGGTGACGTTGTTCACGTCGCGCTCGAAAGCGAATTCCGGAGCGTGCACACCGATCACCACCAGGCCCTGGTCGCGGTACTTCTCGGCCCAGGCCTTGACGTACGGCAAGGTGCGCAGGCAGTTGATGCAGGAGTAGGTCCAGAAATCCACCAGCACCACCTTGCCCTTCAACGCCTCGGCGGTCAGTGGCTCGGAGTTGAGCCATTGCACTGCACCGTCCAGCGCTGGCAACTGGCCTTCCACCGGCAGCGTGTCGCTGTGGTTGGCGGCCATCATCGCGCCACCGGCCATCATCGCCCCGCTCTTCTGTTCAGGCTTGGCGCTGAGTTTTTCCACCAGGCTTTGTTCCAGGCCACCGGTCGACGCCGTCGACAAGCGGGCCAGGATGCCGGTGTCCAGGCCCAGGGCAATCGCCGCCACACCCGCCAGCATCAGCGCACCCAGGCCACGGCGCAGCCATTCACCCGCGCCCAGGGAGCGCTTCATGAAGCCAAAGACTTTACCGCCGACCAGCAACGCCAAGGCCAGGGAGGTGGCAGCACCTGCGGCGTAGGCCAGCAAGAGCAAGGTAGTGCCGATACTGGCGCCTTGCAGCGCGGCGCCCGTCAGCACCAACCCCAGGATGGGCCCCGCGCACGGTGCCCACAGCAGCCCGGTGGCCACGCCGATCAGGAACGATGCGCCCGGACGCGGCCGCGAATCGGCCCCGGCGGCTTCCGAGAGGCGACTGCCCGCGGCCACCAGGGGCCGGGTCAGGCGTTCCGACAGACTGGGCAGCAGCAAGGTCAGCCCGAATAGCGCAACAAACAGCAACGCGAGCCAGCGACCGTACTGATTGACTTGCACCACCCAACCGCCGCCCACCGCCGCGAGCGAGGCGACCAGGGCGAAGGTCATCGCCATCCCCAGCAGCAGCGGCAAGCCACTGCGCAAAAACGGCTGCCCGGTGCGAGCGAAGACAAAAGGCAGAACCGGCAGGATGCACGGGCTGACAATCGTCAACACGCCGCCCAGATACGCGAGAACCAAAAGCCACATGGGGTATTCCCTTATAAGTCGACATTGAATTAAGCCGCGGTGAACGTCATGGCTGCGCCGTTCATGCAATAGCGCAGGCCGGTGGGTGCCGGGCCGTCATCGAACACGTGGCCCTGATGACCGCCGCAGCGCCGACAGTGGATTTCCTTGCGTACCACCCCGAAGGAGGTATCGACGTGGCTGGCCACGGCGTTTTCCAGGGGTTGCCAGAAACTGGGCCAGCCGGTGTGGCTTTCGAATTTGGTGGCTGAGGCATACAGGGGCAATGCGCAACCGGCGCAGGCGAAAATGCCGTTGCGGTGCTCGCTGTTGAGGGCGCTGCTGTAGGGGCGCTCGGTGCCCTCCTCCCGCAGGATCGCGTATTGCTCGGCGGTCAGCAGGGTGCGCCATTCGGCGTCGGTGTGGCTGACTTCGAAATGTTCGGCGGCTTCGGCTTCGGCGATCAGGGCGGGGCCGGCGTTGATTTTCTGCAGCAGGCCACCGGCGATAACCGCAAGCCCAAGGCCGCCGCCGGCCAGCAGCATTTGTCGACGCGTATACATGACTTTCTCCTCACACAAGTGCTGATGGCTGGCCAACCCCCTATGGCTGACAAACAAACGGTGGCGAGGGAGCTTGCTCCCGCTGGAGTGCGTAGCGCTCCCGGCTTTTTTGGGGCCGCTGCGCGACCCAGCGGGAGCAAGCTCCCTCGCCACAATGGGGGGGCGTACTGTTGCCATTGCGATGAGTAAGGTTAGGCCCGGGGTGGTCGCGGAATCCTCACGCAGAGTTAAACAATTCGTGATAACTACACTGTTGCAAAAGCCGCACAATGCGCGAATCAAGAAGACAGGTTTTTATCAATGGATCAGCCCAAACGTGTCCTGGTGGTCGAGGACGATGCGCATATTGCCGATTTGATCTGCCTGCACCTGCGGGACGAGCAGTTCGAGGTGGTTCACAGTGCCGATGGTGACGAAGGCCTGCGCCTGCTGGAGCAAGGCGGCTGGGATGCGTTGATCCTGGACCTGATGCTGCCCGGCGTCGACGGCCTGGAGATCTGCCGGCGGGCCCGGGCGATGACGCGCTACACGCCGATTATCATCACCAGTGCCCGCTCCAGCGAGTTGCATCGCATCCTTGGCCTGGAACTGGGGGCGGATGACTACCTGGCCAAGCCGTTTTCCATGCCGGAGCTGGTGGCGCGGGTCAAGGCGCTGCTGCGCCGGGTCGACGCCATGGCGCGCAACTTGAAGATGGACGCCGGCAGCCTCGACCTCGGCCAGTTGTTCATCAATCCGCTGACCCGTGACGCCACCCTGCAAGGCCAGAGGCTGGACCTCACGCCCCGGGAATTCGACCTGCTGTACTTTTTCGCCCGCCAACCGGGCAAGGTATTCTCGCGCATGGACCTGCTCAACGCCGTGTGGGGCTACAGCCACGAAGGTTACGAACACACCGTCAACACCCATATCAACCGCCTGCGGGCCAAGGTCGAGGCCGATCCGGCCAACCCGGCGCGCATCCTCACGGTGTGGGGCCGTGGCTACAAATTTGCCGAGCAATCGGCATGAGGCTGACCCTTACCCAGCGCCTGTCCCTGGTGTTCGCGCTGTTGCTGCTGATTTGCAGCGGCACGTCGGCCTGGCTGCAAGTGCGCTCCAACCACATGCACGAACTGGAAGTGGTGCAAGGCCTGTCCCGCGACCTCGCCGCGCACATCGCCCGGGATACGCAATTGATGGACGCCGACGGCCTCAAGCCGGACGCGGTGCGCAACCTGTTCAGCCAGTTGATGCTGGTCAACCCGAGTGTCGAGGTGTACCTGCTGGACATTAACGGGCGCGTGGTCGGCAACGCTGCGCCCAGCGGCCACCTGCGCCGCGACCAGGTCAACCTGGAACCAGTGCGTCGCTTCCTCAGCGGCGCGATGCTGCCGATCCTCGGCGACGACCCCCGCAGCGTCGACGGCCTCAAGGTGTTCAGCGCCGCGCCGCTGCGGGTCAACGGCCAGCAGGCCGGCTACCTGTATGTGGTGCTGCTGGGCGAAGCCCATGATGTGTTCGACGCCCGGGATGCCACCGGCATGGCACTGAACATCGCCCTGTGGTCCATCGCCCTGGTGGCGTTGCTGTGCCTGTTGGCCGGCTTGACCGCATTTGCCTGGATCACCCGGCCCTTGCGACAACTGACCGAGAAGGTCGGCCAGTTCGATATCAACGGCGCACCGAAAGTCCCGCAGGCCGTGGCGCCCGAGGTTGCCAGCCAGGATGAAATCGCCGTGCTCGACCACGCCTTCGTGCAGATGGAGAACCGCCTGGGTGAACAGTGGCGCGCCATCACCCACCAAGAGCAGGAACGCCGGGAGATGGTCGCCAATATTTCCCACGACCTGCGCACACCGCTGGCCTCCTTGCATGGCTACCTGGAAACCCTGTCCCTGAAGGACGCCAGCCTGACCCCGCAGGAACGCCGGCGCTACCTGGGCATCGCCCTCGACCAGAGCCGCAAGGTGGGCGGGCTGGCCCAGTCGCTGCTGGAACTGGTACGCCTGGAACACGGGTTTGTGCAGCCAGTTATCGAGGGCTTTTCGCTACCCGACCTGGTGCAGGACATCTTCCAGAAGTTCGAACTCACCGCGGAAGCCCGGGCGATCACCCTCACCGCCAGCCTGCCGCCGGTGGTGCCCACCGTATTGGCCGACCTGGGCCTGATCGAACGAGTACTCACCAACCTGCTGGATAACGCCCTGCGCCATACGCCGCCCAATGGCGAAGTTGAAGTGACCCTGGCCCCCAAGTCCGGTTTTGTTGAAGTCACGGTGAGCGACAGCGGCCCCGGGATTTCGCCGGATCTGCGCGAAGGCCTGTTCCTGCGCGCCTTCACCATTGGGGGGGCTCGACGCGATGGCGGCCTGGGCTTGCGCATCGTGCACCGGATCCTGCAACTGCACGGTCAGGAAATCCGCCTGATCGATGTGCCAGGGCGCGGCGCGACGTTCACGTTCGCCCTAGAAACCCGAGCAGCCGTTCGTTGACCTTGGGCCCCTGTTCGTTCTGAATCCAGTGACCGCAGTTGGCCAGGACGCTTTGTTGCAGGTTCGGCACGACCTCGGGCATGCGCTTGAGGGTGTGGGCTTCGAACACGCCGACCGGGTCGCGGTCACCGATCAGGAACAGCGTCGGCTGCAGCACCTGCCTGCCGGCGAGGAACTCAGTGCGCTGCCAGTTGCGTTCGAAGTTGCGGTACCAGTTCAAAGGGCCGCGAAAGCCGTCATTGGCGAAGGTCCGAACATACACGTCGAGGTCCTGCTGGCTGCACCAGGCCGGGAGCTTGGCCGGCAGCGGCACACCTTCCAGCAGCTTCGCGCTGGCGGGTTTCTTCTGCAGGAAAACGTCCTGGTCCTGCATGAACAGCCGTAATGTCCGCTCGATATCGGCATCCAGTTCCTTTTCGGCCACGCCCGGTGCCTGGAAGTACAGGATGTAATTGAAGCGATCGGCGTACAGCTCGCGCATGATCTCGATCACCGGCCTGCGGGAGCGTCCGGCGAACGGTACCGACATCGTCACCAGCTGGCTGACGCGCTCTGGCTCCAGCAACGCCAGGTGCCAGGCCACCACGGCGCCCCAGTCATGGCCCATCATGACGACCCGACGATGCCCGAACAGGTCCATGGCGCCCTGGATATCGGCGCACAGGGTCAGCAGGTCATAGTCGGCCACTTCCGGCGGCGCGCTGGATTGTCCATAGCCGCGCATTTCCGGGACAAACACCCGATAACCCTGGGCCACCAGCGCCGGGATCTGCTCGCGCCAGGAGTGCCAGCACTCGGGAAACCCATGCAGCAACCACACCGGCGGGCCGCTCTCGGGGCCGGCGACGTGTACATTCAACTCAATGCCGTTGACCTTGACCTTCTGCTGCTGGATTTCGCTCATCACTGGGTTCCTTGTGTGCAGACGCTTTCGTTGAGGCTGCTACAGCATCGATGATTGCACCAGCATCATTTGGGCCATCAATAACCCCATCACGGCCTTTTTGAATGGGGCGGCGCCTACGGTCACAGCTGGTTTGTCGACCCGCAGCAGAAGCTCACGGTGGTGGCACTGACCAATACGGCCTACGAAGGCATGTCCGGCCTGTTCACCCACCAGTTGCGGGATGCGGTGTATCCGTCGCAGTGATCGACCACCAGCGCGGCAATAACTGCCGTACCCGCGCTTCGCCAAACCGGTCATCAATCAGCATTACCACGCCGCGGTCCTGCTGGCTGCGGATTACCCTGCCCGCCGCCTGCACCACTTTCTGAATGCCTGGGTACAAATAGGTGTAGTCGTAGCCGGCACCGAAAATCGCACCCATCCGCAGCTTGAGCTGCTCATTCACCGGGTTGAGTTGCGCCAGGCCCAGGGTGGCGATAAATGCGCCGATCAGCCGGGTTCCCGGCAGGTCGATGCCTTCGCCGAATGCGCCGCCGAGCACGGCAAAACCGATGCCCTGGCTGTGCTGGGTGAACTGGTCGAGAAACCCCTGGCGTTCGGCTTCGGCCATGCCCCGTGACTGCTGCCACAAGGGGATGTGCGGGTGTCGCTCGGCGAGCAATTGCGCCACTTGCTGCAGATAATCGAAGCTGCTGAAGAACGCCAGGTAGTTGCCCGGCTGCTGCGCAAACTGCGCGGCGATCAGCTCGACGATGGGCTCCAGGGACGCCTGTCGATGCACAAACCGGGTGGAGATCCGGTCGACGATATGCACCTGCAACTGCTCGGCCTTGAACGGCGATTCCACATCGACCCAGGCCGTGTCCGGCGGCATTCCCAGCAAATCCGCGTAGTAATGCCGAGGGCTCAAGGTCGCGGAAAACAGCACGCTGCTGCGGGCCGCCGTCAGCCGGGGCCGAATGAATTCGGCAGGCACCACGTTGCGCAGGCACAGGTTCGAGGAGCTGCGTTTGCCGCTGAGTTCGCGCTTGCTGATGTCGAAGATGAAGTGTTCGTTGAACAGTTCGGCGACCTTGGCAAACTGCAAGGCCTCGAAGTAGAAGGCTTGCAGCTCGCCATTGAGTGCTTCGGGATGGTCGTTGAAATACTCGCCCATGGCGCTGGTGCACAGGCTCAGGGCGTGCAGCAGTTTGTCGGGTTTCTGGGCATAGGCCTGGTAAGGCGCCACTTGCTCCTTGTGCAGGGCGTTCCACTCACGGTTCAGGCGCTGGAGGGGCTTTTTCAGCGGCTCGGGCGCGATCTCCCGCAGGGTCTTGAGGGTGTATGGGTCGAGGGCTGCGCTGTACATCGAACGACCTCGGTCCACCAGGTTGTGGGCTTCGTCCACCAGCACCGCGACCCGCCACTGGTTGAGCTGCGCCAGGCCGAACAGCATGGCGCCGAAGTCGAAGTAGTAGTTGTAGTCGGCGACCACCACATCGCTCCAGCGCGCCATTTCCTGGCTCAGGTAATAGGGGCAGACGTCATGGGCCAGGGCGACTTCCCGCAGGTTGCGCTGGTCCAGCAGCCGCACGCGGGATGCGGCTTCACGGGCAGCCGGCAAGCGGTCGTAAAAGCCCTTGGCCAGTGGGCACGAGTCGCCGTGGCAGGCTTTGTCCAGGTGTTCGCAGGCCTTGTCCCGCGCCACCAGTTCCAGCACCCGCAGCGGCAAATCCGGGCTGCTGTCGTACAGCACTTGCGCGGCATCCAGCGCCAATTTGCGGCCCGGGGTCTTGGCCGTAAGGAAGAACACCTTGTCCAGTTGCTGGGGCGCCAGGGCCTTGAGCATCGGGAAGAGAGTGCCGACGGTCTTGCCAATCCCGGTAGGCGCCTGGGCCATCAGGCAGCGGCCGGTGCTGACCGCCTTGTAGACCGTTTCCGCGAGTGACCGCTGGCCGGGACGAAACGCTGCATGGGGAAAACCCAGGGCCGTTGCTGCGGCGTTGCGGGCTTCGCGCTGGTGCATTTCCTGTTCGGCCCAGCCGAGGAACAGCGCGCATTGCTGATGGAAGAATGCCTGCAGGTCGTCCGCCTGAAAGCGTTGGCTGAGCAGCGTTTCGTGCTCACCCACAATGTCGAAGTACACCAGCGCCAGGACAATCTCCGACAACCCGAGCTTCTGGCACATCAACCAGCCGTAGACCTTGACCTGGGCCCAGTGCAGTTGCCGGTGGTTGGCCGGCTGCTTGTCGAGGTCGCCGCGATAGGTTTTCACCTCTTCCAACTGGTTGCGGTCCGGGTCGTAGCCATCCGCCCTGCCCCGGACTTTCAACTGCTGGTATTCACCCTCCAGCGCAACCTCATTCTGGTAGTGCGCACTGCGCCGCGAAGCCACCGTGCGGTGGCCGACAATCCCTTCCTGGGCACTGGGAGACGGGGTAAAACGCAGGTCGAGGTCGCCGACCTTGGCGGTGAATTCACACAACGCACGCACCGCGACGCTGTAGCTCAAGCGGCCTGCTCCGCCCAGCGCACATAACACACGGTCACCGGCATCTGGTGTTCGCCGCAGAATTCCAGCCAGCGCAGTTGGTTGTCTTGCAGGCGATCGCCGGGGCCTTTGACTTCGATCATGCGGTAGGTTTTTTCCTCAGGCCAGAACTGGATCAGGTCGGGCATGCCGGCGCGGTTGGCGCGGATATCCAGCAGCAGGCGCTCGAACCAGTGACGCAGGTGCGCGGCGGGCAGGCAGTCGAGGGCCTGGTCGAGCAACTCTTCGCTGAGTACGTTCCAGAACACGAAGGGTGACTGAATGCCCCATTTGTCGGCGTAACGCTGGCGAATGGTGTGTTTGTAGCGCTCATCGTCCAGTTGGCCCAGGCACTCGGCGAACAGCTCGGCACGCCGCTGGCGAAAGTCTTCGCTGTGCAGGTCCACGGGGCCGCGCTGGAACGGGTGGAAAAACGACCCCGGCAACGGCGCGAAAATCGCCGGCCAGCACAGCAGGCCAAACAACGAATTGATCAGCGTGTTCTCGACGTAATGCACCGGCGCGCCGTGGTCGCTCAAGTGGGCCTGCACGCAATACTCCACCGACATCAACGGGTCCGGTGCCGGCAGCTCGAGGTCCAGGCGCACGATAGCCCGGGGTTTTACCTTGGGCATCGCCGGCTCGCCGAGTTTACGCCGCAGCCTGGGGATCACACGCAACAGGTGCTGCTGCTCGGCAGCGCTTTCCGGGGCCTGCTGCGCCTCACGGGCCAGCCGCATCGCCTGGGCAAAGTCCGCCTGGCGCTCCAGCACCCGGATCAGCCGAGCCCGTGCGCCGGGGTAGGTGCAACTGCGGTAGATCGCCTCCGCCAGGGCCAACTCGGCGCTGCGTTCGCAGTACTGGCCCACTTGAAATAACAGCTTGGCCCGACGCTTTTCCAGCCAGGGGTTGTCGGTGTGCAGGGTGGCGATTTGTTCCAGCACCTTATCCAGTGCCTCACCCGCTTCAAACGCCTGTTGGCACTGGTGCAGGAACAGAAAGCCGTGCACGTCGTCACGGCTGCGCAAGCCACGGGATTCGGCGCAGAACTCGACCTTTTCGTAAGTAAAAATCCCCAGGTCCGCCAGCACAAACTCCGACCAGTCCTGATAGAGATTGCCGAAGAACATCAGCCGCAAACGGTCGCACAGGTCCATCACCGTCAGGCTGTAGAGCTGATCGGCCAGGTCCGGACACCAGTGCTGAAAGCAGCGCGACTCGCAGAACTGCGTCGACAGGCCCTCCAGCCAGTCTGCCTTTTTGGCCTTGGGTTGCTCAATCCAGGGTTTGAACGCCGCCAGGATTTCCGCCTTCTGCAACAGCCCGAACAGTTCGTCAAATGACAACAGGCACTGATCCGTCACCCAGCCCTGTTCCAGCAAAGGCACGACCGCCGCGTGCACGGCGCCGATCTCGACATAGTTGAGCTTGCCCGCCCGGAAATGCGCGCCCTTGCGCATCACCATGCGCACCAGTAACGCCTGGGAAGCCTGGGGCAAGCTGTCAAATTGCTGAATGAAATGCTCTTCGTCCGGGGCCAGTAAATCGGCATAGCGCCGCCCCAGCCAATCGAGCACCTGGCGGAAGTTATGCAGGTAATAGAGCGGGTCTTCAAGGGGATTGGACATATCAGGCACGGGATCAAACACTGGTTATGCATACAGAGTGCCGTCCCTGAGTGGCTGTTGCAATCGGTAATAGATCAAAGGCACACGCAACTTTTTGCGTAATAATGATCAGATGGCTGTCAGTCACGTAAAATTTGTTCCCCCCGACCGCTCAGGCGCGGGGTTTTCGAAGGATCAGGGTAAGGGTTATGAGCATGAAGAATTTGGGTCTGGCGGTGAGTATGGTCACGTTGCTGGTATTGGCCGGTTGCTCCACGCAAACCGTGGTGACGTTGCAGAACGGCACCCAGTATTTGACCAAAGACGTGCCGAACGCGAAGACCGCTGATGGTTTCTACGAATTCACCGACATCGCCGGCAAGCATATTCGCGTCAAGGCCTCCGACGTCGCGACCGTGATGAAGGAGAAATAAAAAGGGGGAGCCCGTTGGCTCCCACTTTTCTTTGCAAGGCACGCACCTGTGGGAGCCGGGCTTGCCCGCGATGCAGACAACTCGGTTTGCCAGGTGCACCTTAGCGACCCCATCGCAGCCTCGCCAAGGCTCGACAGCTCCCACCGTTTTGTGATCGCTGTGGCCCGCGAGGCTATTGGCCACGGGGTCATTATTACGACTACGGTTACGGCCAACCCCACCGTCCGTACTGGAACCACGGTCACTGCTGGAGATAACCCAACCTGCGATACTGATTAACCCTGTGGCGAGGGAGCTTGCTCCCGCTGGGACGCGAAGCGGCCCCCCAAAATGGGCCTGCTGCGCAGTCCAGCGGGAGCAAGCTCCCTCGCCACAACAGCGGCCCGCTACTTAGCTGATGGAAATTCCATCGCCCCAAACCCCGGCGAGTCCAACGCCAACCAGCGTCACCGAATCCGCGCCAAAACTCAGCACCGTATCGCCCCCCACCACTTTGGCGTGGTCACGCCAGTCCGCACTGCCCTCCACGTCCCGGAACACCAGCTTGTCAGTCGGCTGATAACCCACCACCCGGTCCTGCCCAAACTGCCCGCCGAACAGAAAGGTGTTATGCCCACTGTTGTCACGGATCGTGTCATTGCCCTTGCCGCCTTCAATAAAGTCCACGCCCTTGCCACCCTGAATCAGGTCATCACCCTCACTGCCGATAATGAACGTGTTGCCCTTGTGGGGCTCGGCATTGCGGTTGAGGTCCTGTACCCAGGTATTGGCCCGGGCCGGGTCCGACAGGTTGGCCACGATAATGGTCGAGTCCCGGCTGGTCAGGTCGTAGAACGTCGAGTCCAGGACACGGGTCAAGCCATCGCCATAGGCCGTGGGCAAGTGAGAAAGCCAGGTGGGGACATTGACGATGGAAAACGGCAGGACATTCCACAGCGTCGACGCGTAGTGATCGTTGAAGTTGACGATATTGTCCGTCGTCGACTCATGGGGCTTGTCGTGCACACCCAGGGACGAGAAGTTGAACGACGACCCGTCCAGCGCGCGAAACACCGGGTCGTTTTCATAACCGATGTTCAGCACCTTGTCGCCGCTGCTCTGGGTGGGCGAGGCATAGGCCACATAGTTGGAGTCCTTGTAGAAACCCGACCATTTATTGCCGCTCAAGTCGGCCATGCTGTTGACCGCCAGGCCGCCCAGGCTATGGCCGCTGACCACCACATCCTTGCCCGTGAGGCCATGACTGCCGGCATACGCCGCGACATCCTTGAGCAAGGTGCCAAAGGCCTCGCCGGCGTAGTTTTTCGCGTAATCCTTGGGCCCCAGCGCCGCCAGCAAATCACTGACCAGATCGCCAATGGAATCGCTGATCAGGGTTTCCCTGGGCCCGGAAGTCCCGCGAAAACCAATGCCGATTTCCAGCAGCTTGCCGGCGCCATCGTACTTGCCCAGCACTTCCACCTGCGCGGTGGTGTAGCCGGCCTTTTCACCGAAGAACGTGCCCCGGGCATCCACCTTGCCGCCATAGCCCAAGGTACTGGCGCTGATGGGCGTCCAGCCGGCCTTGTTGACCGCCTCAAGGGCGGCCTTTTCCGAGTCGGGGTTCCAGGGAATCCCCGGAATCACCCCCTGCGAATCGGTGCTGCCCAGCAGCGCACCCACCAGCGTGGCCGGCAGCCCCAGGCCAAAACCGTTGTGCTGATACCCCACGGCAAAGCCGTTGTCCAGGTTGTGGTAGGAGTACAGCGAGATCGCCATGGCATCGGCGAACAACGCTTTGGAGCCCTCGGTCCCGAGGTTTTTATAGTCGAAAACACCCATGGTATTGCCTCTCTTTTGTTGGAATTGTCGAGAAAGCCAAATTTGCCCAAATGGACGATTGGAACCGGATCAATGTGGGAGCTGCCTTGCTCCCACATTTCGAACTGCGGTGTTTAGAAAGCCCAGTCCAGGCTCAGCCCGACACCATGGACTTTCTCTTTGCTGGCCAGCAGGCCGTTGTAATCCAGGTTCACTTTCGCATCCTTGCTCAGCGCCAGGCTGACCCGCGCGCCCACCAAGGCCGCATCACGCACCATCGACGAACTCTCCACCGAGAACGACGGGCCGCCCGAGGCAAACGCCAAGTGACGCTCGGAATCGACGCTGCTCAGGTTGTGCTGCCAGCCCAGGGTGCCGGAAAGCTCCAGTTGCTGATGGTCGTTGATATTCAAGGTTTTCAGCGCTCGAGCCCCCAGGGTACTCAGCACCACATCGCGGCTGTCATCCCGGCCCTTCAAGGCCGCTGCATCACCCTTCTCGGTAAACCCGTCGGCATCCAGATGCACATACGCCAGGTTGGCAAACGGTTCCAGGGCCAGGGGTTGCAGGTTCAAGCGATAGGCCGCTTCGGTAAACACCTGGGTGCTGCGGGCATCCACCTTGGCTTTCTGCTTGCCGGCGACTTCACCGTATTGCAGCTCGCGCTTCACATCGGCGCGGTGCCAGCTGTAGGTCGCGCCACCGCTCAAACGCAAGGCACCGATTTCATGCCCGGCGTACGCGCCCAAGTGATAGCTGTCTACCGACGCCCGGGAATGGGTGTCGCTGCCCATGTTCAGCGACGTGTCGCTGTACCCCGCCACCAGGCCCACACGGGTGTCTTCATCCAGCGCGCCGTCCACACCCGCCAGCATGCCACCGATGGAGGTGGTGTAGCCCGCCGTATCGCTGCCGCTGTTGGTCTTGCCCCAGGCGCCCAGCGCCTTGACCCAGACGTTGCCACGGCTGTCGACGGTCTGGCTCGATGCGCCCATTTCCCCTTGCTGCAAACGTTCGCCGACGGCTTCGCGCAGGTAGCGGTTGTCATTGATCAATGCGGTTTCCAGCGCCGGGTAGATTTCCCCGGACAGCTGCTGGAATGCACCTTGGGCCGAGGCCGCATTCGGCGCCAGCAACAGGCTTTCATACACGGCGTTGCCCGCGCCCAATTGCTCGGCAGCGGCGGCCACCGAACGTTGGTTTGGCGTGGCCGCCACACTGGCAAAGGTGTTGGCATTGCGCCCCACATCCAGTTGCACGCCGTTGGCGGCGTAGTTCAAGGTGCCGCCGAGAAACAGGTAGTTGGGCAGCACCGAACCGAAGCTGCCGGTAATGCCGCCTGCGGCCTGCAGGATATTGTATTGGCGACCGATGAGGCTTTCGGCCTGGGTCTGGGTCAACAGCGTCGGGCTGTTTTCCAGGGCGAGGGTCACTGTGCCGCCGCTGAGGGTGGCCTTGCCGCCGGCGACGATGCGGTCACTGCTGGTTTGCGACAGCTCCACCGCGTAGGTGGAGCCTGCTGCGAAACTCACATCCCCCGCCACGTTCAGCGTGCCGATGGAGTTACCCGGTGCCACGGTACCGCCGCTGTTTGCCGTCAGCGAACCAATGCGCCCGGAACCGCCCACTACGCCGCTGTTGCTGACGGTGACGTCGGAGGTGATCGAACCATTGATCGCCAGCAACCCCTGGTTGACCAGGGTCGGGCCGCTGTAGGTGTTGGTGCCGGTCAATACCAGCGCACCAATGCCCTGCTTGGTCAGGCCGCCATGCCCGGCGATGTTGTTGCTCCACACATCCAGCCCACAATGCACGTCGGTGCACAGGCGCTGGGTCGGTTTGCCGGCATCCACCACGGCGCCAATCCCTGGCAGGTCCGCGACGAACTGACCGGAGCCGTAGGCACCGTCGATACGAAATTCGGCCGGAATATCCTCAGCCGTCACAAACATCCCCGGGCCGTTGATGGCCTTGCCCAGGTTGATCATGCCCCAGCCGTACAGCGAGTCGATGCCCGGTGCGCCGAGGTCGGTCGCGGTGGTTTTCAGCAGCGTGGAAATCTGCTCGCCACTCATGTACGGGAAGCGCTCCATCAGCACCGCCGCACTGCCGGCCACATGGGGCGCGGCCATGGAGGTGCCGTTGAAGTTGGCGTAGTCGGTGGTCAGGTTTTCCAGGGTGGTGCCGTTGATCACCGAGCTGTAGATCTTGGTCCCGGGGGCCGCCACGCAAAAGCTCGCCGCATAACCGCAGCGTGAAGAGAAGGTGCTGATCACGTACGGGTCGGAACTGGCGGTGTCGGGGTTCTGTTGCAGCGCCGCTACCGACAGCCAGTTGGGCGCGATCTCCGGCACGAAGTACGCGAGGCCCGAGATCGCGTCCGGGTTGTTGCGGTTGTAGTCGTTGCCGGCGGCAAAGATCGTCAGCACGCCGCTGCGGGCCGCATCGATGGCCCCTTGATAAGCGCCACCGGCGATGGTGCCAAGGATCGGCCGGATGTTATTGAACTGTGCCTGGGCTTCATTGAGCGTGAAGTTGGGGAACGCCGGATCCCGCCCGCCCTTGGCGTACTGGTCACCAATGCCGATGCCCCAGCTGTTGTTGATGATGCGTGCGCCGCTGGCCACCAGGGCATCCCAACCGGCTTTGTAGACCGCGCCGTCGTTGCCCAGGATGATCCCGTCTTCGGGGCCCGGGTCACCGTTTTCGGCACTGATGATCTGCGCATCGAACGCCACGCCATGCATCGGCCCGCCGTCACGGTTACCTGCGGCAATCCCGCCCACGTGGGTCCCGTGATTGCCGAGTTTGCCGTTGGAGCCCAGGGAGGGTGTGCCGTCGTAGCGGAACGCGTCCCCGGCCTTCACCGGGATGTAAGGGTCGGTGTATTGGCGAATGCCTTCGGTCACGATCGTGACCACTTTGCCGGGGCTGGCGAATTCCGGGTGCTGGGCATACACCGGCTGGTCGAAGATCCCCAGCTTTACGCCCTTGCCGGTGTAGCCGGCGGCGTAAGCAGCGTCTGCATGCACAGCGCCGAGCCCCCAATCGGCCTTGAATTCATTGCTGCGCCAGCTGGCAGCATCCCCCAGTTTTCCGCTTTCCACGTAGGGTGCGGCCTGGGCGGTACCCAGGCTGGCCAGGCAACACAGCAACGCGCCGTATGGCACGCAGCTCAAGGCCTTGAGCGGGTAGCCCGGGCCTGTTGGGATGGCGGATTGAAACCCTCGTTTTGTTTTTTTCACGGTGACCTTCCTTAGTTTTTATTGCACTTGTATAAATCACGTTTCTCCCAGGCGCCGCCGACCCAATGTGGGAGCGGGCTTGCTCGCGAATGCAGTGGCTCAGTTACAGGGTGCGTCGACTGACACACCGCATTCGCGAGCAAGCCCGCTCCCACAGTTGACCGCGTTGGGCCTCAGGATCTTGCTCAGAACTGCCAGTTCAGGCTCAACCCCACGCCCTGGATTTTTTCCCGGCCAGCCAGTTGGCCCGTGTAGTCGAGGTTGACCCGTGTGCTTTTGCTCAACGCCAGGCTGGCCTGTACACCCACCAGTGCCGCATCGCGCAGCAACGGCGAGCTTTGCACCGCAAACGACGGCCCACCGGCGACAAACGCCAGGTGCTCTTCGGATTCAACGGCACTCAGGCTGTGCTGCCAGCCCAACGAGCCGGAAACGTCCAGTTGCTGCCGATCATTGAGGGGGAAGGTTTTCGATGCCCGCAGGCCCAGGGTGCTCAGCACTGCATCGCGGCTGTCACTGCCACGCTCCAGCGCGGCGGCGTCGCCTTTTTCGTGAAAGCGTTCGTTGTCCAGGTGCACGTAAGCCAGGTTGGCGAACGGCTCCAGCGCCATCGATTGCAGGCTCAAACGGTAGGCCGCTTCGGTAAAGACCTGGGCGCTGCGGGCATCCAGTTTGGTCTTCTGCTTGCCGCTGGTTTCGCCGTACTGCAAGTCACGTTTCACGTCGCCGCGATGCCAGCTGTAGGCGCCGCCGACGCTCAAGCGCCAGTTGCCCAGCTCATGCCCGGCATAGGCGCCGAGGTGGTAGCTGTCGATGGACGCCGATGAATGCGTGCCGCTGCCCATGTTCAGCGAGCTGTCGCTGTAACCGGCCACGAGACCGGCGCGGGTCTGCTCGTCCAGAGCGCCGTCGACACCCGCCAGCATGCCGCCCAGCGAGGTGGTGTAGCCCGCCGTGTCGCTGCGGCTGTCGGTCTTGCCCCAACTGCCGAGCGCCTTGACCCACACATTGCTTTCACCCGCGACCGGCGTATGACGCAGGCGCTCGCCCACGGCGTCGCGCACCTGACGACTGTCGTTGATCAGCATCGTGCCGATGGCCGGATAGATTTCTCCCGACAGTTGCTGGAAGCCCGACTGCGCCGTGGCCGCCGAGTCTGACCGCAGGATGCTTTCGTACACCGGATTGCCCGCGCCCAACTGCTCGGCAGCCGCCGCCACCGAGCGCTGGTTGCGGGTGGCGCCGACACTGGCAAAGCTCGCATCACTGCGGGCAATGTCCAGTTGCACGCCGTTGGCGGCATAGTCGAGGGTGCCGCCGAGGAACAGGTAGTTGGGCAAGACCGCACCGAACTGCCCCTGGATCCCGCCCGCCGCCTGGAGAATGTTGTACTGGCGCCCCAGCAGGCTTTCGGCCTGTTGCAGGCTGAGCAAAGTCGGGCTGTTTTCCAGGGCCAGGGTCACCGTGCCGCCGCCGAGGATTGCCTTGCCGGTGGCGACAATCTGGTCGCTGCTGGTGGGGGTGAGTTCGACTGCATAGGTGGAACCGGCGGCGAGGTTCACGTCCCCGGCCACCTGCAAGGTACCCACGGAATTGCCCGGCGCCACAGTGCCGCCGTTGTTCACCTGCAACGCCGCGATACGGCCGGAGCCGCCCAGTGTGCCGCTGTCATTGACCGTCACTGCCGACGTCAGTGAGCCATTCACCGCCAACCGGCCGCCATTCACGGTGGTAGGGCCACGGTAGGTGTTATCCCCGCTCAGCACCAGGCTGCCCGCGCCGGACTTGATCAGGCTGCCTTCGTAGAGACGCTGGGCCGCCGCTGCTGCCCGGGCGGTGCCAACGGCATAGTCCGTCTGGTCCTGCTGACTCGCGCCAGCGCCCACGCCGTTCTCCCAGCCCTTGTCGCGCAGGGTTTGTTGCCAGGCCAGGGTTTCGGCGCTGTCTTCGGCCTGGCGCTGGATCAGGGCCTTGTCGGAGATCGCATTGCTCCACACATCGCCCTGCCCGGCCGCCAGTGTGACATTCATCGGTCCGAGCAATTGCCCAGGCCCGTGCATCGCCCGGCCAAGGTCCGGCACGCCCCAGCCGACCTGAGTGGTCGGTGCATCGGTGACCGCGCCATTGAGCTGAGTGGCCGTGGTCAACAGCACCTGCAAGGCCTGTTCGTTGTTCAGGTACGGGTAGCGTTCCATCACCAGTGCCAGTGCGCCCGTGGCATGGGGCGCCGACATCGAGGTGCCGGATTTCACCCCATAACCGCCATCGGGAATGGTGCTGTTGATCAACGCCCCGGGGGTGGAAATGCACCAGTACTTGGCGATGCCGCACTGGTTGTATTTCTGGTTATTCGCCTTGTCCAGGCCCGACACCGCCAGCCAGTGGCCCTCCAGTTCCGGCTGGAAATACGGCAAGGCTGAACGCACGCTGGCGTTGGCATAGCCGCTGTTCCCGGCGCTGAACACGTTGATCACCCCGGCCTTGGCTACATCGGCGGCGGCATCCAGCCAGGTGTTCCGGTTGTAGTGCTGGGCGTAGGCCGCGTGCAGGTCGCCCAGGGTCTGGTAGCTGACATCCTTGGGCTGGCTGCCCCAGCTGTTGTTGATCGCGCGCACGCCGGAATCCACCAGGGCGCTGTACACCGCCTTGAAGTACTTGGGATCCGGCGTGGGGCCGAACAGGAAGCTGTCATTGGCGTTGGTGTTGCCGACGTAGATCTGCGCGTTGTACGCCACACCGTGCATGCCCACGCCATCACGGGCCGCGCCCATGGTGCCGGTGACGTGGGTGCCATGGGAGTCGTTGTTGGGGTTGAGCGCGCCGGTGGTGCTGAACGGGCTGCCATCGACGTAGGCGCCGTTGGCGGTGACCGCGTGATAGCGGTCCTTGGAGGCTTCGGGATGGTTGGGGTCGAAACCCGAGTCGAGGGCGCCGATCTTCACCCCACTGCCCGTGATGCCGCTCGCGTAGGCCTCGTTGGCTTTCATCCGGTCCAGGCCCCAGTCACTCAGGAACTCGGCGGAGCGCCAACTGGCGGGGTCGCCGACTTTGCCGGTCTCGAGGTACTGCCCGTGGGCCGCCACTGACAGCAGCAGCAAGGAGCCTGCGGTGAAGGGTTTGAAGCGAGGTGAATCAGTGATCATGAAGAGTCCTTTTTCTTATTGTTGAAATACCAGTGGCGAGGGAGCTTGCTCCCGCTGGAGTGCGCAGCGCTCCCAAGATTTTGGGGCCGCTACGCAGCCCAGCGGGAGCAAGCTCCCTCGCCACAACAAGCTCCCTTGCCACAGCAAGCTCCCTCGCCACAACAAGCTCCCTTGCCACAGCAAGCTCCCTCGCCACAACAAGCTCCCTTGCCAAAACAAGCTCCCTCCCCACGAAAGCCCCCTTGCACCCGGTCATACTCGTCCAGGCATCAGCGGCTCTCAGGACCAAACGCCTCATCCACCTTGGCCAGGTCGGTGTCGCGCAAGTTGCCCGCGTAGTAATGCAATTTGGTCCAGGCCATCAGGTAGTCGTACCGCGCCTGGGCCAGGTCGCGGCGGGTGCTGTACAGCTGCTGCTCGGCGTTCAGCGCATCGAGGTTGACCCGCTCGCCGCCGAGGATGCTTTGCTTGGTGGAGACCACCAGTGCTTCAGCCGAGGTCAGCGCCTTTTGATACGCCCGCAACTTGCTGACCCCCGACAGGCAAGCGCTGAACTGGCGCCGCAGTTCGATCAGGGTTTCGCGGGTCTTGCCTTCCAGTTCGTATTCGGCCTGTTCCATGGCACGGCTGGCCTGGCGGGTGGAGGCCGAGACGCCGCCACCGGCGTACAGCGGCATGCTGACTTCGATGCCGATGGTGTTGGTGTCGTAGCGCTGGTTGTAGGTGTTGCCGCTGTCGGATTCCTGCTGGCGCGAGCTGGCATAGGCCGTGATCCGTGGCAGGTGCCCCGAGCGGTTGCGCTCTACCTCATAACGCGCCACTTCCACGGACTGGCGTTGCGAAGCCAGGTTGGGGTTGTTGGTCAGCGCGAGTTCGTGCCAGGTGTCGTAGTTGGCCGGGGTCAGGGTGAAGGCGGCAAATCCCGGGTTCAGCGGCGCCAGGTCACTGATGTTGACGCTCTGCACACCGATCAATGCGCCAAGCTCCCGCAGCGACGCGTCTTGCTCATCCAGCGCCTGGATTTCCTCGGCAGTCGCCAGCTCATAGCGCGATTCCGCTTCCAGGATGTCGGTGCGGGTGCCTTCGCCCTGCTGGAACAGATGCTGGTTCTGCTGAAACTGCTGCTCGTAGGCCTTCTTCTTGGCACGGGCGATGTCGATCTGGTCCTGGGCGAACAACGCCTGGGTGTAATAGGTCAGCACCCGTACCAGCAGCGCCTGGCTCTTGTCGCGAAAACTCTCGTCGGCAAACAGCGCCTGGGCCACGCCCTTGCGGTAGTTGGCATAGGCTTCGTAGTCGAACAGCGGCTGTTGCAGGGTGAAGGTGGAGCCGTAGCTGTTGTAGTTGCGGTCATCGTGATAATTGCCGCCGCGGCCATCGGGCAAGGTGGCCTGGGAGTTGTTGCGGCCCTTGTTGTAGTTGTACGACAGCTTGGGCAGCAGGCCGGCGCGGCCGATGGTGCGGTTCTCCAGGCCGGCGTCGCGCTCCTTGATGGCGCCGAGGAATACCGGGTCATTGCGCAGGGCCTGCTCGTAGACATCGAACGGCCCCATGGCGGCCTGGGCGCTGCTGCACGCGAGTAACAAGGCGATGAACATCGGCTTCATGCTCATTCCTCGGTCAGTGCCGAGCCGGCGCGGTCCAGCAGCGGCTTGAACAGGTAATTGAGCAAGGAGCGTTCGCCGGTGCGGATGAACATCTCGGCGGGCATCCCCGGCTTGATCACCAGGCCATGGAGTTTTTCCAGGGCGTTGCTGCTGACGACGGTGCGCAACACGTAGTACGGCATGCCGGTTTTTTCGTCGAGCATCTGGTCGGCGGAGATCAGGCTCACCTCCCCCGGTACCCGGGGCGTGCGGCTCTGGTTGAAGGCGGTGAAGAGGATGTCCACCGGCAAGTGGGCGCCGACCTTGTCCACCAGATGCACCGGCAAGCGCCCTTCCACTTCCAGGCGGGTGTCCTGGGGCACGATTTCCAACAGGGTTTCGCCGGCCCGCACCACAGCGCCTTCGGTGTGCACGCCGAGGTTGACGGCGATGCCGTCGGCGGGCGCGTTGATTTCGCTGTGCTGCAGGTCGAAACCGGCGGAGGTCAGTTGCTGCTCCAGGGTCAGGCTGCGCAGTTGCGCGTCAGCCAGTTGGCTGCGGACTTCCTTCTGATATTCCTCGCTGTGCTGCTGCAACTTGAGGCGCGATTCGAGGATGCCCTGCTCCACCCGCCCGCTTTCCCCGGTGTTCTGTGCCAGGTCCTGTTGCACCTGGGACAGTTGGCGCTGGTACTCCATCAAGCGGTTGCGCGGGATGTAGCCGTTGTCGGCCAGGGGTTGAAGGTTGTTCAACTGGTCACGCAGGGATTGCGCCTGGGCGGTCAGGTCGCTGCGGGCGCGGCGCATGCCGTTCAACTGCGCGGTGGCGCCTTCGATACTCGCGCGAATCCCGGCCTGTTCCCGGGCAAAGGCTTCGCGGCGGCTGCTGAACAGTTGGCGCTGGCCGTCGAGGACCAATGCCAGGGCTTGATCGGGGTTGGTGCTGAGTTCGGGGGGAAAGGTAATCGTCGACTGGTTATCCCGCTCGCTCTGCCACCGCGCCACGCTGGCCCAGGCCATGCGGTATTGGGCTTGCAGGGAGTGCACGTCAGCCTGGTTTTGCGTCTGGTCGAGGCGGAACAGGGGTTGGCCCTGCTTCACCGCCTCGCCTTCACGCACCAGGATCCGGCTGACCACGCCGGGGCTGAGGGTTTGTACCGCCTTGCGCTTGCCCGACACCACCACCGTGCCTTGTACCGGAATCCCCTGGTCCAGCGGCGCCAGGCTGGCCCACAGGAAAAACCCGCCAGCGCCGACCACCGTCAGCAGCCAGCCCATGCGGGCAAAGAAGCGCGCGTCGTGTTCGGGGTGAGTCTGTTCGTAATCGCGGTTGATTTGAATGCTGTTGTCGCTGCTCATGCGCCTGGATTCCTTCCGGCTTGATACTGACGGCTGAGGCTGACCCCGGCCTTTTCTCGCGGTGCTTCCTGCTGGCCGGACAGCGCCCGCAGCACGTCCTGGCTCGGACCAAACGCCTGCAAGCGGCCATCGTTAAGCACCAGCAGCTTGTCGGCCTGGGCCAACGCCGAGGAACGGTGAGTCACCAGCACCACCGTGCTGCCCTGGGCCTTCATCTGCATGATCGCGCTGGCCAGGGCGGCTTCGCCCACGGTGTCGAGGTTGGAGTTGGGCTCGTCGAGCACGATCAGGCGCGGGCCGCCGTACAGCGCACGGGCCAGGGCGACCCGTTGTTTCTGGCCGCCGGACAGGCCGCTGCCCTCGTCACCGAGGATCGTGTCGTAGCCGTGGGGCAAACGCAGGATCAATTCGTGCACGCCCGCTTGTTGAGCGGCCTGCACCACCCGCTCCGGGTCGGCTTCGCGAAAGCGTGCGATGTTGTCGGCGATGCTGCCGCTGAACAGTTCGATGTCCTGAGGCAGGTAGCCAATATGCGGGCCGAGGTCGTCGCGGTCCCAGCGATGGATGTCGGCACCGTCCAGGCGCACGGTGCCCGCCAGGGTTGGCCACACGCCCACCAGCACCCGAGCCAGGGTCGACTTGCCGGAGCCGGAAGCACCCAGCACGCCGAGCACTTCACCCGCCGTCAGGTTGAAGCTGACCTGATGCAAGGTCGGTACACGCCTCCCCGGCGGGCCCGCGCTGACCTGCTCGAAACTGACATTGCCCTTGGGCGCCGGCAAGGCCATCTGCTCGCTCTGGGGCGGGAATTCGCGCATCAGGCTGTCCAGGCGCTGATAAGCCAGCTTGGCCGAACTCCATTGCTTCCACACGGCAATCAACTGGTCGATGGGGCTCAACACCCGGCCCATCAGGATCGAACCGGCGATCATCATCCCTGCCGTCATGTCGCCCTTGATCACCAGCAACGCCCCCAGGCCCAGCACCAGCGATTGCAGGCACAGGCGCAGGGATTTACTGAGGGAACTGATGATCGAACCGGTGTCGCTGGCCTTGTTCTGCAAGCCCAGAAACTGCGAATGCACCTTGAACCAGCGCTTGCGCAAGGCGCCGAGCATGCCCATGGCCTGGATGGTTTCGGCGTTGTGCAGGTGGCTGGTGGCCAACTGGGTGGATTGCTGGGAAAACCCGCTGGCTTCACCCAGGGGTTTTTTGGTCAGGTATTCGTTGAGGCACGCCAGGGCAATCAGCAGCACTGCACCGGCGCTGGCCAAGACCCCCAGCCAGACGTTGAACAGGAAGATCACAAACAGGTAGATCGGAAACCACGGTGCATCGAAAAACGCGAACAGCGCCGGCCCCGTGATGAATTGGCGGATGTGGGTCAGGTCCCCCAGGGATTGCCCGCCATGGCCTTCGCCCCGTTGCAGGTTGCGCTCGAAGGCGGCCTTGTACACCCGCAGGTTGAAACGCCGCTCCAGTTGGCTGCCGATGCGAATCACGATAAAGCTGCGGATCACCTCAAGCACGCCGATAAAGGCGAAGAACCCCACCACCATGAGCGTCAACATCACCAGGGTGGTTTCGTTCTGTGAAGACAGCACGCGGTCGTAGACTTGCAACATATAAATCGACGGCACCAGCATCAATACGTTAATCAATGCCGTGAAGCAGCCAATACTGATCAGAATACTTTTGTAGTCACCGAGTGCTTTGAACAGTGGTGCAGCGGGAGTGGTCTTCGCCATGTTGCCTGATCTTCCCTGAGCCGAATGACGCGCAATAGTTTGCCAGGCGCCCCATTAAGGGGCGGGCAAACATTAAAATCGGGTTATATCGTTATAACGAACTTTTAGGGTGCACGTTGTAATATCAATACCGCGCCAGACTTTACGCGGCCTTCATATTCGCCTTCTTTCTGGCGATTCAAATGAGTGATGCCGGTGCCTTCGGCATTCATCAACCAAATACCGTCGGGCGTTGGCGTCCAACTAACGGGGGTTTCACCCAGCCATTGTCCCGCGCACTCCACATCGCCCCCCAGGGCGTTGGCCTGTTCAATCAGATCCAGCGCACACACCTGCGCTTGCTGGTGCAGCGTCCAATGCCCGGCCAACTGCGCGGACGTGGGTAAAACCAGACTGCTTGCCATTGCTGTGGCTCCTGCCGACATAAGCAACGCCTGGAGACACCAGGCAACTGTACTGCGAAATAGCGTCATCACCTTCGCCCGTTCAAGGGGTGGATGCAAGGGCAGAGGGCGGCGCGTGTGCGCCACCCTCCTTTACACCTGAATCAAGCCACGATGTCGCTGACGGCTGCCTGGCCAACGGTGGTGACGAGGAAATCCGCCACGCCGTGCCCGGAGAAGTCCACTGCCAATGTGCCCAGATTGGTACCCGAGGCGTAGGACAGTACCGCGTCGCCGGCGTGACCGGTAAACGCGTTGACGAAGGTCAGGCCTGCACCTTTGGTGATGCCGGTGAGGTCGATCTTGTCCGAACCCGAAGTGAAGTCGAAGATCTTGTCGGCCGCACCTGGCTTGGAGTCCGAGCTGGCGCCGAACACAAAGGTGTCGTTGCCTGAACCGCCCCACAGCTGGTCTGCACCGCCGCCGCCGTAGATGATGTCGTTGCCGGCACCGCCCTTGAGGACGTTGGCTGCGGCGTTACCGATCAGCAGGTCGTTGCCCGAACCGCCGATGGCATTCTCTACGGTCACGCCCTTGGCGATGGAAACGTTACCCACCAGGCCGCCAACGTCGGAGAACGAGGTCTCATTGAGGTTGATCTTCTGGTTTTGGGTAAAGCCGGAGAAGTCCAGGGTGTCGTTGCCGCCACCGTCCCACACCGAGAACACCAGCTTGTCGGCCGATGAGGTGGCGCTGAGGAAATCACGCCCGGTGTTGGAGTTGAAGCCGTAGGTGGTGTCGCCGGCGCGGGTGTTGTAGTTGGCGCCGTAGAGCTTCTGGATCGCGGCGATGTCGTCGATCAGCGGGCCGGAGGAGTAAGCCTCTACCCCGCCTTTGCTGAAGTTCTGGTTGGTGTTGCTCTCGCTCCAGTAACTCATGACGCTGTAGCCACGCGTGTCCTGTCCATAGTCCGCGTCTTTGTAAGAAGGGTTGCCGGTCCCGGCGTTGTAGTCGCCAGGGTGGTCCAGGCCCAGGGTGTGGCCGATTTCGTGGGTCAGGGTCTGCCGGCCATAGTTGTTCAGGTCTGGCGTCTTGTTCGGCGTGTAGCTGTTGTTGGTCAGGTACCAGGAAGTGCCGTCAAGCCCGCTTTCGTTGTACTTGGCGTTGGTGCCTGGCAGGTAGGCAAAGGCCGCTGCGCCGTCCTGGCCGCCGCTGTAGTTGCCGAAGGTCATGTGGAAGTCACCGCCCGAGGCTTTCTCGGTGAAGGTGACATTGGCCACGTCAGCCCAGGATTGCATGGCCAGTACGGCCTGTGCTTTCTGCTGGGTGTTGAACTGGCTGAACCCGGTGATCCCATGCTTGTTCATGGTGGCGTTGGAAGCCGAGGTCAGGAAGGTGTAGGTGAGATCGATCTTGCCGTTGCCATCCACGTCCCGGTACGCGGCGTTCTCACGCAGCAGGTGGTCGGCGGCCTGGTCAACGGTGAACGAGGGTTTGCCATTGACCGTGAGGTTGCCGCCACGGTCGTATTGATGGCTAAAGCTATCGATTTGCGTATAGGCGGTACTTGCTTGAGCCGCCGACACAATAGCTTTGTCTTTTACTTTTGACATAAACGTACTTCCTTGTTTGCAAGTGGAACAGTTTTTGTCCGACCGGACTCACTTTGGCGAGTAAGTCCGATCACTCGCCCCTTTTGAAGGCGAAAGAAAACTGACACAACCTGAAATCATTCGTCCAGCGGTTTTTATCCAAGGAAAAAGTTGGGCCGACGAACAAAACCTGCAAACATTGGCAAATAGCACCTTATAAAAATCCAGCTATTTAAATATTAAATACTCCTAAAGACATTTGATGAGGAATGGATCCAAAGTATTGCTTGAGGTGCACTAAGAAAGTGTCACCGTGTCATTATTAGTATTGAATGGCCACTATTTAAGTATTTGTCCCGCATTACCGGGACAAGACTTAGTTTATTTATCGGTCGCGCCAGCCTGCTTTACGTAATGCCTGCAGGAGTGTTTGCGAGTCCAGCCCCGGCACGCATACCCCGTCGTCGGTGAGCATGTCCTCCCCTGCCACTATCGCATTAATGATCGCTTCCTCGACCGCTTCCGCCGCCGCGCTGAACAAGGGCGAAATGTGGTCGTTATTGACCATCTGCAGCGATGTGCTAAGGGGCAAGCCCTTGCGCCCGTAGTCGGCCGCCGGTAAATCCTGGTTGCCAGTGGCAAACGCGAGGAACAGGTCCCCGCTGGAGTCCTCGGTACCGCCACCCGTGCGCGCAATCCCTATGGACGCGCGCTGTGCCAGGCGCTGGCATTGATGGGGCAACAACGGCGCATCGGTGGCAATGATCACCACGATGGAGCCCATGCCGGGAGTGCCGCGATCGGCGAACGGTGAGGGAATTTCCATCAGTTGCCGACCTACCGGATAACCGTCCACCCGCAATTCCTGGCGCTTGCCGTGGTTGGCCTGCACCAGCACGCCGACGGTCCAGCCACCCTGCTCCGCCGACAGGCGCCGCGAGGCCGTGCCGATCCCGCCCTTGAACTCATGGCAGATCATCCCGGTGCCGCCGCCCACGGCGCCCTCCGCCACCGGGCCGGACTCGGCGTTGGCCAGCGCCTCGCGCACATGCTCCGGGCCGACGTGCTGGCCCCAGATATCGTTGAGCAAGCCGTCGTAGGTTTCCATCACCACCGGCATGCACCAATACACGGCGGGGTCTTCGAGGCTTTCGCGCTCCAGGGCGATCAGCGTGTCGCGCACAATCCCGATGCTGTGGGTGTTGGTGATCGCCAGCGGCGTGGTCAGCAACCCCGATTCGCTGATCCACTCAAGGCCCGTGGCGTCGCCATTGCCGTTGAGCACGTGGTAGCCGGCAAAACACGGCTGATACCGCGCGGCACCGGCCCGGGGCTGGATCGCCGTGACCCCGGTACGCACCTGTTTGCCATTGATGCGGGTCTTGATCGTGCTGTGGCCGACCCGAACCCCTGGAACGTCGGTGATGGCATTCAACTCACCGGGCGTGCCCAGTCCCAACGTGATGCCCAATTGACGTGCGCGCATAACCACTCCTTACAATTTCTGAAACGCCGGACTCAACCGGCCACTGATGCAATACAGGATCACCGACAGTGCCAACAGGCCGATGATAATCATGATGTCCCGAACCGAGGCGGCCATCGCCAGGGTCACCAGCAGGTAACCGGCGCCGATGACCGCCAGCAATGCCGGCACTGGCCACAACGGCATGCGATACGGATGCTCGCGGTCACGCAGCAACACCCGGCTCATCAATGCGCTCAACGCCACAATCAGGTACACCAGCATGATCAGCAGCACGCTGAAGGACGTCAGGTCCGCCAGGTTCGAGCTGAAGCTGAGCAACGCCGATGGAATCGCCAGGAACAGCGTCGCCAACCACGGTGAATCCCAGCGCGGATGAATCCGAGTGAACAGTTTGTTGATGGTCGGCGTCCACAGCGCATCGCGGCCGCTGCTGAACACCACCCGACCGATCTGAATCACGATGGCGACAATGGCGTTGAACACCGACAGGAAAATCCCGGCGCTCACCAACCGTGACAGGGTTTCATTGCCATGGCTGGTCAGCAAGTAGCCGATCGGGTCGGGGCTGCTGATCATCGCGCTGAGGGAGGGAGCACCGATCAACAACGCTGTGATGGGCACCAGTTCGATGACCACCACCAGGCCCAGGGACCACAACACCGCCTTGTGCACGCCCTTGCCGCCGCACTTCATGTCTTCGGCCAGCAACACCGCCGGGCCATAGCCATTGAAGGAGAACAGGCCAATGCCCACCGCACCGATCACCAGCGCCCAAGGCGCCAGGTGCAACACGCCGTTTTCGACGATTTGCGGTTGCAGCAGCACGCTGATCGGCTGCACCGGGTTGCCGAAGCCGATAAACACGATCACCAGCAACGCCGCCACTTCCAGCAGCAGGCAGGTGCCGGTGATCCAGGCATTCAGCTTGATATTCAGGATGCCCAGGGCGTAGCTGCACACCACAATCACCAGGGCTACGGTTTGCGAGTCGAACGTTGTACCCAGGGCGTTATTCAGGTAAGTCGCCGCCCCGGTGGCCAGCACCGGCGGGATAAACAGCAACATCACCAATACCGTGAGGAACGTCGCGTAACCGGCCATGCCGCCGAACACCCGCTTGGCGTACACGTACTCACCGCCGGCACTGTTGTGGGCGCGCCCGAGTTCGGCGTAGCAAAAGGCGAACATCAGCGCGAGCAACGCGGCCATCACAAAAGCCAGGAACACCCCGCTGCCGGCCTGCTGGATGGCAAAGGGCGCAATCACGAACACTGAACTGGCCGGGGTCACCGCCGAGACGGTAATGGCCACCACATCGAACACACTCAGGGTGGGTTTCAGCACGCCGTCGGGCGTGGAAGGAGCACTCATATCGTTATCCTCTTGATTGTTCTTGGTTTGAGGCAGAAACGAAAAGGCAAAGCGACGCGGGGTATGTTCCCCGCTGACTGGCGGCCAACTTAAACGCTCTGTATAAGGCGGCCAATTCCCCTATTGGAGTACTCCCCTTGACGCCGCCGGGCAAAAGTCGAACCCTTGCGGCCTGAATCCTTTGCGTGGAGCTGCACATGAGCCTGTTCAGGGAAGTCGGCATGCACGCGGGCCTGGGCCGTACCGTCGCACAGATCGGCACCGGGCGCTTCTGGAAACAACTGGTGCTGTTGTTGCATCAATGCGTGCCCTTCGACAATGCCCTGGCGATCTTCTACCCCACCGATGGCGCGCCCCAGGCGCTGGAAGAATACGACGCACAACCGAGCAGCAAACCGGCGTCGATGCTGGTTTACCTCAATGGCTTGTACTTGCTGGACCCATTTTTCCAGGCATGTCGCGAGGGGTATGCCAGTGGCGTGTACCGCCTTGAAGAAGTCGCACCGGATCATTTTCGACAGAGTGAATACTTCCTCAACTACTTCCACGACAACGTGCTGGAGGACGAGGTGCAGTTCATCCTGCAATTGCCGGGTGCGGGGACGTTGTCGCTGTCGTTGGGCATGCAGCGGCTGTTTACCGGGGAGGAGACGGGGTTGATGACGACGTTGGCGGCCTGGGTGTTGCCGTTGATGCAGCAGCATTGGCAGCAGAGTACCCAGCGGGTGGCGGCGCCTGCGCAAATGGCCAGCCAGATTCGCGATGCGCTGAGTCATTTTGGTTGCGGGGTGTTGTCGGAGCGGGAACTGGAGATTGCACGGCTGGTGTTGCGCGGGTTTTCGTCAAAAGCCATGGCCGAACGGCTGAATATCTCGCCGGATACGGTCAAGGTTCACCGTCGGCACCTGTATGCCAAGCTGGATATCTCGTCGCAGCCGGAGTTGTTTTCGTTGTTTATCCAGTCGTTGGGGCATGACTTGGAGAATCCTTAATGATCGTTCCCACGCTCTGCGTGGGAACGCCGCCCTGGACGCTCCGCGTCCGCTTTTGAAGTCGTGACGCGGAGCGTCACAGGATGCATTCCCACGCGGAGCGTGGGAACGATCATCAGCGGCCGGTGCGAATGGTGTTCCACACCCGTGTGCGAATCCGGTCGATGTTCAGCGGCATCGCTTCCAGTGCAAACAACTTGCCCATCATTTCCGGGCTTGGGTACACCTTGGTGTCGCTCTTGATCGCCGGGTCTACCAGGCTGTCAGCTGCGGAGTTGCCGTTGGCGTAGTGCACGTAGTTGGTGATGCTGGCCATGACTTCCGGGCGCAGCAGGTAGTTCATGAACGCATAACCGGCTTTTTCATCCGGGGCATCGGCGGGCATGGCGACCATGTCGAACCAGATGGCGGCGCCTTCCTTGGGAATGTTGTAGCCGATGTTCACGCCGTTCTTGGCTTCCTTGGCGCGGCTTTCGGCCTGGAGGATGTCGCCGGAGAAGCCCACGGCCACGCAGATGTCGCCGTTGGCCAGGTCGGCGGTGTATTTCGAGGAGTGGAAGTACGCCACGTACGGCCGCACTTTCATCAGCAGGTCCTCGGCCTTTTTGTAGTCTTCCGCCTTCTTGCTGTGGTGCGGCAGCCCCAGGTAGTTGAGCGCTGCCGGCAGCAGTTCCGGGCCATTGTCGAGGATCGCCACGCCACATTTCTGCAGCTTTTGCATGTTTTCGGGCTTGAAGATCAGGTCCCAGGAATCCACCGGGGCGTTGTCGCCGAGTACCGCCTTGACCTTGTCGATGTTGTAGCCAATGCCAGTGCTGCCCCACAGGTAAGGGAAGCCGTGGGCGTTGCCCGGGTCGTTGTTTTCCAGGGCCTTGAGCAGCACCGGGTTGAGGTTCTTCCAGTTGGGCAACTGGCTCTTGTCGAGCTTCTTCAACGCCCCGCCCTGGATCTGCCGGGCCATGAAGTGGTTGGACGGGAACACCACGTCGTAGCCGGATTTGCCGGTCATCAACTTGCCGTCGAGGGTTTCGTTGCTGTCGTACACGTCGTAGGTGAAGCCGATCCCGGTTTCTTTCTGGAAATTCTTGGTGGTGTCGGGGGCGATGTAGTCCGACCAGTTGTAGATCTTCACCGTCTCGGCGGCTTGGCTGAGGGTGGCGACAAATACCAGCGGCAACAGGGCAATGGGTCTCATGGTTCGATTTCCTGGCGGTTTTAGGGCTGTTTTTATGGCAGGCGATCAAAGATCAAAGAATCAGAGGATCAATACATAGGTCTTGCGCACAGTTTCCTGGATGTCCCAGATACCGGTGCTGTTGGCCGGCAACATCAGTGCGTCACCGGCTTCTATGTGGAGCATGTCCCCGTTGTCGGGGGTGAAGGTGCAGCGTCCCTGGATAAAGTGGCAAAACTCCTGGGCTTTGATCTGCCGGCGCCAGCGCCCGGGCGTGCATTCCCAGATGCCGCTTTCGACGCCGTCGTTGCGCTCCACGCTCAGGGTCGAGGCCACCGCCACTGGCGTGCCCAATGGCACGGCAACCGGCGAAGCGTCCGGCAAATGAGCGCTGAGTGTGTCTTTGAACTGGGTAATGCTCATGTTCATACCTGTGGTGATTGAAACGACTTAGTGCATGAAACCTTCCATGAAGCCGGCAAGCCCGCTGGCCAGCTTGCGGCGCCACGGCGCGGTGTTGGGGTTGGCCAGCACCTGGTCCTCATGGACAAAACTGCGAATGATCGCGTTGTAGCCCAGCCAGCGGCAGGGTTCCGGCTCCCAGGCCTTGAGCCCGTCCAGCCGGCCCGGCTGGACGACCCATGGCTGCGTGACCAGCGGCGTGTCGAGCCCCAGGATCAAGTCTGCCAACGTGCGGCCGCCCAGGTTGCTGGCCCCTACGCCCTCGCCGCCATAACCACCGGCCAAGGCGATGCCCGCTGCGTGATCGCACAGCATGTGCGGCTTGAAGCGCCGGGACATGCCGAGGTTGCCGCCCCAGGCGTGGGTGATGCGGACTTTCTTGAGCTGCGGGAAGAGTTCACCGAACAGGTAGCGACGCAGTTCGACTTCGCTGTCGGTGAGGTCGAAGTTGTGCCGCAACTTGCCGGCAAACTGATAGCCCCCACGGGCGCCGAACACCAGGCGGTTGTCCGCCGAGCGCTGGCCGTAGGTGACCTGGCGACTGCTTTCGCCGAACGCCTGGCCACGGTTCAGGCCGATTTCATCCCAGGTGCTGGCGGGCAACGGCTCGGTGGCGACAATCAGGCTTTGTACCGGCAACTGATAGCGGCCCAAAGGCGCCAACGTGGTGGCGTACCCTTCTACCGCCGGCACCACCCATGACGCGCGTACTGAGGCTTTAGCCGTGCGCAGGCTGCCGGACTGCCACTGGGTCACCGGGCTGTTTTCGTAGATCGTGACGCCCATCTGCTCCACCACCCGCGCCAGGCCACGCACCAGCTTGGCCGGGTGAATCGTGGCAACGTGGGGGGCATAGATGCCGCCATAGGGTTTGGCGATGCGGATTTGCTCGGCCAGTTGCTGCGGGCCGAGCCAACGGTAATCATCGTCGGTCAGGCCCTGAGCGTGAAGCTTGGCCAGGTAGGCCCGCAGGGTGGCTTCCTGTTCGGGATAGCGCGCGGCGCAATACAGCACGCCACCCTTGCGGTAGTCGCAGTCGATGCCTTCGTGCTCAATCACCTGCGCGACTTCATCGGGAATCGCGTGCAACAGGTCGAACGAAGCCCGGCGCTGTTCGGGAGACAAGCCGGCCAACAGGCGGTCTTCCCCCAGCAAGTTGCCCATCAGCCAGCCGCCGTTACGGCCCGAGGCACCGAACCCGGCGGTTTGTGCCTCAATGATCGCGATTTTCAGCTCGGGCGCCTGGCGCTTCAGGTAATACGCGGTCCAGAGCCCGGTGTAGCCGGCGCCGATAATGGCCACGTTGACGTCCAGGTCGTGCTCCAGGGACGCGCGAGCCACCAGCGGCTCGTCCAACTGGTCCATCCATAAACTGATATTGCGCCATGCAGGCATGCCAAGCTCCACCACCACACTTCGATGGCCGTGATCCTAGAGCCTGGCCTCAGGGGCTGTCTTGCGCGCGTGCACGCAGGGAAATTTGTTTGACGTAGGCCTTGGGCGACTGGCCGGTGTGCTGGCGGAAACAGCTATAGAACGCCGACGTCGAATTGAAGCCCGCGGCAAACGCCAGTTCGTCGATGCGGATCGGCGGCGTGGCCTTGTCCAGTGCGGCCAGCAAATGCTGGAGGCGCGCCTGGTTGACGTAGCGGTAAAAGCTTTGGCCCAGCACCTGGTTCAGCAGGTAGGAGATCTGGTTGCGGCTGTACCCGCACTCCTTTGCCACCCGTTGCAGGTCCAGTTCGGGATCCAGGTACGGTTGCTGGCGCTCGAAGTACTGCTGCAGGTCGTTGGCCATGTAGCTCAGTTGCTGGGGCGACAGGCCCAGGCGGCTGACGGTGGGGCGCGTGGTCTCGCTGCGGCTGGCGGACTGTTCGTGCACCAGGGAGGCGTATTCGTTGACCCGCCAGATCAGGCCATCACGTACGGTGATGGCTTCACTGGTGCGAAATGACACCAGTCCCTGGCCGCCGCGCAACGTGATGCGGTACTGGATGAAGGCGGTGTCGCCGTCGGCGCGAATACGGTCGGTGTGCTCGATCGCTTCATCCGCGCCACGGGGCATGCTGGCTTGCAGGTACTCGCGCAGCTCGTCTGCACCGACCACGCGGTTCTGGAAGAAATCGTGGTACTGGATGTCCGGGTGGTAGTACGACATCACGCCATCCAGGTCCCGGTGTTTCCAGCACAGATGGTGACGCAGCACCAACTCGCCAGTGGCTTGGGTTTGCTGGGAGTCATCCGCGATGAAGTCGGGCATGGAGCGCTCTAAGGCTGGGACAGCCTGCGAGCTTGCCGAACTTTCCGGGCGGGTTCAATGGCCATTTGACAGTTATCACTAATGGCCTTTCGCCCATTCCCGCGTAGGACATGACCCACATCAACCTTCCCGGAAACAACCGCTGAACGGGGCGAAAAAACTCCCCTGCCGGATGCGAACGAATGCTATTTTTAGAGCTCACGACGGCCAGGACCATTGATGGTCATGGCGCCCCTGCTGCGAGCTAAAGGAAGTGCTCAATGAACAAGGTGGGCAAGATGAACAAAGTGACATTCCCCAACGCTTGCCAGCTGATGCGCTGGCATTTTCATCCCATGGGCTTTGAGGCGAGCATGGATGCTCCCGGTAGCATGATCGCCCGCCTGTTCGACCGCGCCAGCGGAGAAACCCTGATTGCGATTGCCGGCATTCCTTGTGCCACGGTGATGAATGCCGCTGATGTGGAGCGGATCATCGAGGCCGTGGAGGATGAGTTGGAGTCGTTTGTGCCGCCGCTGTCGCTACGCGCTTGATCTGGCGGAGCAGGTATCCTGTGGCGAGGGAGCTTGCTCCCGCTGGAGTGCCCAGCGCTCCCAGGATTTTGGGACTGCTACGCAGCCCAGCGGGAGCAAGCTCCCTCGCCACCTGATTCAACGTCGGCCCTTATGATTTGCTGATGCGCTGATCATCAAAACACGGCTTGTCTGCGGCAATCCGGTCCGAAGCCTTTGGCACATTCACCCCTTGGCCATCCTGCGCCTCGACATACCAATAGCAATGGCTCACCGCCCGGGTAATCCCCACGTAGGCCAGGCGCAGTACTTCGTCCTTTTGTGCACTGTCGTAAGGTTCGGTGTCACCGTCCTTGCCCAGGCCCGCCATGCGATAGACCTGGTTCTTGTAAGGCGAAGTGGTCAAGTGCTGGCAGTCGCCCAGCAGGAACACCGCATCCGCTTGAAGACCCTTGGCGCTGTGATAGGTCAGTTGCTTCAGACGACGATCGCCGTACGGCAAGCTAGAATCCAGATTAACTACAGACTGAATATGCTCTTGCATCAATGACTTATCACTGCTTTTTCGATACAACATTAATACCGAATCACCCTTTTGATAGTGCGCCAGCAGTTGCTGGCCCAGCGCCGCATCGTCACGATCACGCACGGTGACAGGCACCAATGCCTTCGGCGTTCCACTGGCCTTGGCTTTTTTGCCGCTGATGGCCGGGGCGGCACGCACGATGTGTTCGGCAGCATCAATAACGTGCTGATGGCTGCGGTAATTCTCGCCCAGCATCACCCGTGTGGTGGTGGGCGACGGGAATTCCTTGTTGAACTCCATGAAGTACTTCGGCGAACTGCCGCGCCAGCCATAGATGGATTGCCAGTCATCCCCCACGCACAACAGCGAAGAGCGCTGGGCACCACGGCCTACGTGCATGGCCGGGCCGCGACTGCGAATCTCCCGCAGGCTGGCACGGACCCACGAGACGATCTGCGGCGATACGTCCTGGAATTCGTCGATCATCAGGTGCGACATCGGCCGCAACAGGCTATCGCTGAGGAGCTTGAGGTTTTCCGGGGTATTTTCGCCAAACAGCGAGAACATCCGGTTGTAGGTCATCACGGGGGGCGACTGGTCCAGCAAGTGGTCTTCCAGGGCTTTCCAGAAAATGCTCAGGGCTTCGAAGTAGAAACGGTCCGGATCGTCCTTGGCAAAGCTCATCTTGCCCACGGCGGTGGGCACATCCAGCCCGAGGTTCTCGATAAACCCGGCGGCGGCGACAAAGCTGTCCAACAGCGGCGCCGAACCCAGCTCGCCCTTGACCTTGTAATCGAAGCCCGGGCCCGCAGTTGCGTCGCCAGCCAGGCTGCTCAAAAGGCGCTTTGATGACTCATAGTTATCAATCCATATCAGTGGCTTACGGCAGAAAGCTTGAAACAGGGTGCGCTTTACCGCCCACTCTGCGCGCACGGACAGCTTGGAGCCAGGGCGACTGAGCAGGGCATTTTCCCGAGGGTCAAAGCCCAGCATCACCCAGGCATCCAGCTCGGCAATGTAGCCGTGGCAATGGAACTGCGCGCCATTGATATCGAAGGTCTGGCGGTTGGGCTCAATCCCTTTGATCGGCCAGGCCCCGGCGCGAAACCACAGGTCTTCGATCACATCACAGAGTTCTTCATCGCGCCTGGCCGCCAGTTCGGTCACCGCCACGCGTTTCTGTACGTCCGGATGATCCCGTTCCAGCTCCTTGAGTTGCAGGGCATGGCGCGCCAACGGGGCGATCAGCTCGCGGAAGCGCGCGTGACGGCCATGCAACTGGTGGTAGCAGGCATTCAGTTGCTGGCGCTGGGCGTCGTTGATGCGCAATTCGAAGGGATTACTGTCAGCCTCATCAAAGCCCGCTTCGGTGCGCGCGTTGAGGTTTTCAAACGCCTGCAGCCGTTCAAGGCCCGTCAGGCTGCGCACCATCGGCAGAATGCGCGAGTGAAAGGTGCGCACCACGGCTTGTGCCTCTTTCATACCAAGGGGTTGGCCCCACAAGGCGAGAATTTCCATGAGTTTGTTGATGAAGTCCTTGCGCGACTCACGGGTGAAGGTCACCACCGTCATCGAGCTCAGCTCAAAGCCCAGGTAATGGGTCAGCAGCAGGATACGCAGCACCAGCGAGGTGGACTTACCCGCACCGGCGCCGGCGATCACCGAGGTGGACGGCGTATCGCTGAAGATCATCTTCCACTGGGCTGCGCTCGGCTGGGCATGGGCTGGCAGCAGGCGTGCCACGTCGGCCTTGATACGTTTTTTCAACTCGGCGGTCAGTGGCAGGCGCCAATCGTCGAACAGGTTGTCGTCGACACCTGGCGCGGTGTGTTCATCCGGCCGAAAGTCACGAATCAGCAGGACCTGGCGGCCTTCCTCGATGCCATCCGCCTTGCCTTCCTGATAGCCATATTCCACGCCGGCCGTGTGGCCACTTCGAAAGCCGTCGGCCTGGCCATGCAACCAGGAAAAACGGTGCTGGGCGCGCAGGCGCGTCAGGCCGTGACCGAATAATCGGGCGGCGAGCCGTTTCAACAGGGGCATTTCGGCCAGTGGCCGCAGTTCGGGAGGCAGATCGGGGGTGTGTTGCGGCACGCGGACTCCTGCAATGCGTTAACTCGGACAAGAGCCCTATGGTCGCCGCAAATGCCCCACAGTTCCAGCCAATTGCTTTGGGCTCATGCAGTTAGGCGATGAAGTGAAGATAGGTCCTTAGGATCGGCATCGAAGCATTCGATAGGAATCCTGCATTTTTTACGCTTTTTATCGATCTGGCGCTGCTGGATCATGGCTCCCATCCACAGGAGACGATCATGCTTGAACTTCGACCTTTCAACACCCTGGGCGGCGCCAATCACGGTTGGCTGGACGCTCACCACCACTTTTCCTTTGCCGAGTACCACGACCCCAAGCGTATGCACTGGGGCAACCTGCGGGTATGGAACGACGATCTCATCGCACCGGGCACCGGCTTCCCGCAACACCCGCACCGGGACATGGAAATCATCACCTATGTGCGTGAAGGCGCCATCAGCCATGCTGACAACCTGGGCAACAAAGGCCGCACCGAGGCTGGCGATGTCCAGGTGATGAGCGCCGGCACCGGGATCGCCCATAGCGAATACAACCTGGAAGCCACGCCGACCAAGATTTTCCAGATCTGGATTATTCCCAACGAGGCCGGTTTGCCGCCGTCGTGGGGCGCCAAGCCGTTTCCGAAGGGTGACCGCGAAGGTTTTGTGACCCTGGCCAGTGGCAAGGCTGGAGACAGCGAAAGCCTGCGCATTCGGGCGGATGCACGCCTGGTGGCAGCTAATTTGAAGGCTGGTGAAAGTGCCGAGTATCGGCTGGACAGCGGACGCCGGGCGTATCTGGTGCCTGCCACTGGGGTGATTGAAGTCAATGGCTTGCGTGCACACGCTCGAGACGGTGTGGCGGTTGAGGATGAGCAGGTGTTGCGGGTGACGGCGGTTGAAGATAGCGAGATCGTGTTGGTCGACCTCGCCTGAATTCGCAAGCTTACAAATCCAATGGGTAATGAGCTTTATGTGAGAGCTGGCTTGCCTGCGATAGCATCAACTCGGTATGGCTGAAAGACCGAGTTGACTGCATCGCAGGCAAGCCAGCTCCCACAAAAGCCTGGCTACCACATTGGGTTGTGGTGTTACTGGGAAATCGCCCCGTCCACTAACACCTGTGCCTCTTCCACCAGTTGCTTGAGGTGATCCTCACCGATAAAGCTCTCGGCGTAGATCTTGTAGATGTCCTCGGTGCCCGATGGCCGTGCGGCAAACCAGCCGTTTTCAGTCATGACTTTCAGCCCGCCAATCGCCTGGTCGTTACCCGGCGCATGGCTGAGGATCTGCTGGATGCTTTCCCCCGCCAACTGCGTGGACGTCACCTGGTCCGGCGACAGCTTGCCCAGCAGGGCCTTCTGCGCCGGGGTGGCCTTGGCATCCACACGAATGGCGAACGGTTCGCCCAGCGCATCAGTCAACCCACGGTAGATCTGGCTCGGGTCCTGGCCTTTGCGTGCCGTCATTTCGGCAGCCAGCAGCGCCGGGATCAAACCGTCCTTGTCGGTGCTCCAGACGCTGCCGTCCTTGCGCAGGAACGACGCACCGGCGCTTTCTTCGCCGCCGAAACCCAGTGAACCCTCGAACAGCCCGTCTGCAAACCATTTGAAGCCTACCGGCACTTCGTACAGGCGACGGCCAATGCGCTTGGCAACCCGGTCGATCAGGCCACTGCTGACCACGGTCTTGCCCACGGCGGCATCCGCACGCCACTCAGGACGGTTCTGGAACAGGTAGTCGATGGACACGGCAAGGTAGTTGTTCGGGGCCAGCAAGCCACCGGATGGCGTCACGATGCCATGGCGGTCGTGGTCCGGGTCGCAGGCGAAGGCCACGTCGAAGCGGTCCTTGAGACCAATCAAGCCTTGCATGGCGTAGCTGGAGGACGGGTCCATGCGAATCTGACCGTCCCAGTCGACGCTCATGAAGCGGAACGTGGCGTCGACTTCGGTGTTCACCACATCCAGGTTCAGGCGATGGTGCTCGGCAATGGCCGACCAGTAGCGCACCCCTGCTCCGCCCAGCGGATCAACGCCCAGGCGCAGGCCTGAACTGCGGATCGCATCAAAGTCGATGACGTTGACCAGGTCGGCCACGTAGGTGTTGAGGTAGTCGTGACGATGGGTCGTGTCGGCCTTCAGGGCCTGGGCATGGGTGATGCGCTTGACCCCGGCCAGCTTATTGGCCAGCAGTTCATTGGCCTTGGCTTCGATCCACTTGGTGATGTGGGTATCGGCCGGGCCGCCATTCGGCGGGTTGTATTTGTAGCCGCCGCTTTGTGGCGGGTTGTGGGACGGCGTGATCACGATGCCGTCGGCCAGGCCGCTGGTGCGGCCGCGGTTGTAGCAAATAATGGCGTGGGAAATCGCCGGTGTCGGGGTGTACTCGTCGCCTTCGGCCAGCATCACGTGCACGCCATTGGCCGCCAGCACTTCCAGGGCGCTGGCGCCGGCAGGCGTCGACAGGGCGTGGGTGTCCAGGCCGACAAACAGCGGGCCGTTGATGCCTTGGGCTTCACGGTAAAGGCAAATGGCCTGGCTGATGGCAAGCACGTGCCATTCGTTGAAGCTCAGGTCGAACGAGCTGCCGCGGTGCCCGGAGGTACCAAAGGCCACGCGCTGGGTGGAGATCGCTGCATCAGGCTGGCCGGTGTAATAGGCCGTTACCAGTCGCGGGATGTCTACCAGCAATTGAGCTGGTGCCGGCTTGCCCGCAAAAGGACTGAGAGTCATGCATAAACCTCTGAAAGAGAAGGATTCGGAAAAAGAGTGCAGTTTACTGAGAGTTGGACTGCTCCGCGACGTTATAAATCCTACAACAATCAGTGAAATTTCATTCGAAGCCGGTCTGTGCCTGCCTCAGCGCCTGGGCCAACTCATCCAGGGCGTTTTCCAGGCTATGCGCCCCGTCATAGGTATGGCTCAGTCGCAAGTGCTGGCGGTGCAGGCCGCTGATGCTGAACAGCTCTCCCGGCGCGATCACCACCTGCCGGGTGAGCAGGCGCTGGAACACCTGGCGCATGTCCACCACCGCCGTTGAACGCAACCAGAAGGTGGCGCCAGCGGCAGGCATCCGGTAGCTCACCTGCTCCCCCAAATGCTCATCCAGGCGCTGGCTCATCAGTTGGGCCTGCTCGTTGAGTTTCGGTCGCAACTCTCGCAGATGCTGGTCGATCCGCCCGCTGAGATAGAGCCGCGCAATCGCCCGCTGGCGAATGGAGGACAGCCGGAATTCACGCAGCAGGAACTGGCGTTGCAACTCGCCGCTCAAGTGGCGGGACAACAAATAGCCAAACGGCGCTTCGGGCCCGAGCATTTTTTCGAAGGTGGAAAACACCATCAGCCGCTCGGGGTTGGCCAGGTCACGCAAGGCGGTGGTTGGCTGCTCAAAGCCCAACTCACCATGGCTGTCATTTTCTAACAACCAGCAGCCATGCTGGTTCAGCAACCGGACCAACTGCAGGCGGTCATGGGTGGACAGGACGATGCCGGACGGCAGGCTGACGCCCGAAGAGAGCAGCGCCAGTTGAACCGACTCATTGCCGAGCAATTGCTCGAGCAGTTCCTGGTCCAGGCCGCCGTCCGCCGTGAAAGGCAGTTCCAGGACCTTCACCCCCGCGCCCTGCAACAACCGCAGGATCAACCAGTCACAGGGCGATTCCACGATGATCGCCGCGCCCTTGAGCCCCAGCACCTCAATCAGGATTTCCAGGACCCCGCGCAGATCGGCACCGATGTACACCTCATCCGCCTGCCAGCAACGGGTGGGCGACGAGGTATAACGCGCGGCCAGCGCGGCGCGCAGCTCCCAGACGCCGCACGGCTGCGACCATGGCTGCAGATGACGCGGGTAGTGACGCAACAGTTCGCGCTCCAGCAGCAACAGTGCACCGTCCAACGACGCCCCAAGTGCCGGTTCATCGGCGCTGAGCACCCGCATTCCCGGGCGCCGTGCACCGGCGTAGAGGCGCTCCAGCAGATCACCACCGCTGCTGCCTGGCGGTTTATTCAATACCGGCCAGGCGTAATAGCCCGACTTGGCCACCGAATAGACCCGGCCTTCCTTCTCCAGCAGTGAGTAAGCGTATTGAATGGTCGAGATCGACACGTTCAGGCGCTCCGATAATTGCCGCAATGACGGCAACTTTACCCGGGCATCGGTACCGACCTCGTTGATGAGGTTGATCATGTAGCGATACACCGCCTGGTAGGCGAAGTCGGTTTGCCTGTCGTCCCTGAGGTTCATCGCTGCTCACCCGCCGTCACCCCGTTAACGCCCGGTTGCCATGGCAGGCGCGCCTTGCTGCGGGGCTGCGGCCGCGCACGGAATCGCGGTGGCCGGCCGTTTGCGATAGAGGTGCTGCAGCAGGTGGATCGGCAGCCCGCTGATGTCGACAGCCCATTGCACCAGCATTTCGGCCACCGGCTTGCCTTGCAGCGCCTTGTGCAGCTCGGGAAGTGCCACCAGCATGCCGGGGTGGCACTGGCGCAAGAAGCTCTCGAGGCGCTCGCCGTGACGGATAAACGGCGAAAACATCAGGCAGCTCAGTTGGCTTTCATCCAGCCCGAACAGCGCCTGGGCGTAGCCGGCGGACAAGGCGCGGCCTTCCGGGGTGGCAGCCTGGGCAATCATAGGTTCGGGAATCTGCTTGCGGCGCATGAACAGCAAGGCCTGCTGCACAAAGCCCAAGGCGCCCTCTTCGTAGTCCAGTTCCCGCAGGCACTCGGCCTGCAAGCCTCGCAGATGGGCCATCAGCATTGGGTTCGCGTAGGTCGCGTGGCTGAAATGAAAGCCAAACTCGTCGGGCTTATAGTCGAGGAACTGCCGTAACAGCGGGCAGGTCGGGTACTCAGCCGCCGCCATCAGGTCCGCCATGCAGATGTAGGCGATGTGGCGGTAGTTGTCCTTTTCAGACGTATCGACGGCATCGTAGTGCTCACCGTAGACGTCGCAGTAATAAGCGTGACTCCACTCATCCATGCGCGCAAACAGCCCGCTGAGCATCAGGGGCTGGCGGGCCGGGATCTCTACTCCGGCCGCCAGCGCGGCCTTTTTCAACCACGCAAGGTACTCGCGTTGCTTGCGCGCGGAATCACCGCTGACCAATGCATGCACGCCGCCATTCCACGTGGTCACGCGCTGGTAAAAATCGCCAAGGGCCAGATAGGCGTCGTTGCACAGGGTCTGGCGAAGGTCGCCCGAGGTCAGGTGCCCCACCATCAGCATGTTGCGCCGGCTGGTGTCACGCGCAGTGCCGGAGGCCGGCCGCAGGTGATTGAACGGCAACACTTCCTGGTTTTCCACCATCAGCAGCTCGACACGCGGATCGTCATGCATAAACAGCGCGCTGTAGCCGCGATGCAATGTGTCCAGCGCCGACTGCGTCATGCCGGCATGGCGCAAGGTGGCGACGCGCAATTGAAAGGTCCGCGGCGCCCGGCCCGCAAGTGTCAGTTGTGCCGCCCGCAGCAAGGTCAAGGCGTAGCTGGTGCCAGCGCCCGTTCCATGAGCCAGCAGCACCTTGTAATCACCGATCCGCTCCATGCCACCTGCCGCCACCACGATGCGCTGAATCAATAATTGGAGCGAGGTGCGTTCTGTTCGTGAGAAATGCCCTACCAAGCGTTGCAATACTTGTTGATAGACATAGTTCATGGCTTGCTCGTGAATAGCGCTCATAGTTCTACTACCTGAGTTGAAATATCAGTTTCGGGCAACCGTTAACGGTGTTTGCCTGACCTGTTGTTTCTGTAGGGGCGTTACAATATGTGACTTCAGAAGATTAGCACCGAGCCATGCCTGCAAACGTGCGCCTCAGGGCCTCCAGCCCAGCACAAGCGCCACACTTCGGGGGGCATAGCTAAAGCGGGCGATCTTAGGAAGATTCTGACAACTTCCTACTCGCTCCTAACTTACAAATTAAAGAATCATCCGACATGTCCAACTTTAATATAAGTTTTTCGCCTGGCCGGGCATATAGCGCATTATTGGATTTAACGAACGCACGGGTTAATTTCAGATATTCAATCATTGCTCAATCCTTGAGATGAAAGTGACCGCGCAATTATCAGCACTTGCGACGTGATTAACAGATACAGAACGGCCGCTAAAACCAGTTCAGATGGGGGCACCCGTGGGGTGTCGAATGTCCAGACACGACAACGCCGCGCTGGGATTCAGGGCGGCGTCAGGGGGCAGACAGGTGATTTATCGGGTTGAAACGTTGAAGTCCCGATTCAAACGGTGAGCAGGTTAAGCCCTGTCAAATGGCGCATTTGCCCCATGCGCCCGGGGGCAGGAATACTCGCTTGAGAATATTCCCACAGATCAAACAGCTTCTACCTGCAAGGCCACACGTTCACGGCATGGGCATTCGTCCATATAACGGTGTGCTTCAACGAACTGGCTGAAGGGAAATACTGTGGTCTTCAGCGGTATCAGCACCTTGTCGGCCGTCAATTGGTTGATGTCACGCAGGGCACGCTGCAAGGCCACCTGGTCCTGGATGATGCCCAGTTCCGGTTTGCCGGTGAAGTTGCCGATGCAGTGCACAAAGAACTGGATGTTCTTCTGGAACGCCGCGCAGGCCGGGAATGGCGTCTGGTTACCACCTTGCAGGCCGTACAACACCAGGCTGCCACGGGGCGCCAGCACATCACCCAGCAACGACATCTGCGGGCCACCCAAGCCATCGAACACCACGTCTACGCCGCGGTTGTCGGTGAACTTGTTGACTTGCATCAGCAGGTCCTGTTCTTCGGTAACGATGACCTTTTCCGCCCCGAGGGACAGCAGGTATTCGCGCTCATCACTGGTCTTGGTGGCGGCAATCACCCGCACACCCAGGGCTTTGCCCAGCTGCACAAACGATGGACCGGCACAGTGACTGGCGTCCGTCACCAGGGCGAATTGCCCGGGCTTGACCCGCGCCAGGTCCATGTACGCAAAGTAGGCAATCAGCAGCGGCGTGTAGTGCACGCTGGCTTCGATCGGGCTCAGGACATCCGGGTAACGGGTCAAGGCCGAACGGGGCAGGACAATCTGTTCGCCGTATACCGGGTAATCATTCGGGCTCTCGGCCGGGAAGCTGGCGACCTTGTCACCCACCGCCAGGTCGTCGACACCCTCGCCAACGGCCACCACCACGCCGGCCATTTCATGGCCCAGGCCGGATGGCAGCCGGGCATGGGACGACGCCAGGTTCTGGCGCCAGAGAATGTCGTACCAGCTGATGCCAATCGCCTCGACGCGCACCTGCACTTCGCCCGGTGCGGGCTTAGCGGCTGCATGCTCTTCGCATTTGAGCACCTCGGCCGGACCAAACTTGTGAAAACGGATCGTGCGGGACATCGCAAACCTCGTCAAAGTAACCTCTATTGCCATGAACTCTATCTGGGCTTTCGGAGCAAGGCCACCGGTCGCCGTTAATAGTCGACATGCCTGTCATTGATTCCGCACATACGGAAAACGCACCAAGCCATGTAGGAAAACTGAATTAGCCGGTGCAGAGTACCAGCCTTTCCCCGTAAGATTCATGCCGGTCATTGTTCTTATATGACCGCTCCCGTCAAGTTTACTGACGCCGCCTGGGACACAAGATGAACCGTAACGACCTCCGTCGTGTCGACCTCAACCTGTTGATCGTATTCGAAACCTTGATGCATGAGCGCAGTGTGACCCGCGCTGCCGAGAAATTGTTCCTTGGCCAGCCGGCCATCAGCGCGGCGTTGTCACGCCTGCGCGGCCTGTTCGACGACCCATTGTTCGTGCGTACCGGGCGCAGCATGGAGCCCTCGGCCCGTGCAGTAGAAATCTTCGCCCTGCTCTCCCCGGCCCTGGACTCGATTTCCACCGCCGTCAGCCGCGCCTCCGAATTCGACCCGGCCACCAGCACCGCCGTATTCCGCATCGGCCTGTCGGACGACGTCGAATTCGCCCTGCTGCCGCTGCTGCTCAAGCGCCTGCGGGCCGAAGCCCCCGGCATCGTGCTGGTAGTACGCCGCGTCAACTACATCCTGATGCCCGGCCTGCTGGCCTCCGGGGAAATCTCCATCGGCGTGAGCTACACCACCGATTTGCCGGCCAACGCCAAGCGCAAGGTCCTGCGCCGCAGCAAACCGATGCTGCTGCGGGCCGACAGCATGCCGGGCTCCATGAGCCTGGATGACTTCTGTGCGAGGCCCCATGCCCTGGTGTCGTTCGCCGGGGATTTGAGCGGATTTCTCGATGAGGAACTGGAGAAACTGGGCCGCAAACGCCATGTGGTGCTGGCGGTGCCGCAGTTCAATGGACTGGGGACATTGCTGGCGGGGACCGATATTGTCGCGACCGTGCCGGACTATGCCGCTGAAGCGTTGACCTCAGCGGGTGGCTTGCGGGCGGAAGAGCCGCCGTTGCCGGTGCGTACGTTTGAATTGCACATGGCGTGGCGTGGGTCTCAGGATAATGACCCGGGGGAACGATGGTTGCGGTCGCGGATTCAGATGTTTTTTGGCGATCCTGAGAGTCTTTAGGCGTTGTCGGGCAGGCTGTTTAGCTGATCATTTCTGCCTTTCCACAAACCATGGAGCTCCATTCACTTCCAGTGGATTGCTACAGTGGGGGCACATCTGAGGGTATGCTTTGGATTGCTTTAAAAGGATGCCCCCGACCTAGGGTTCAACCCCCCCTTCTCGAGAACTCCCCCGTTGATGGCGGGACAAAATTAAAAGCAAAGTCCGTTATTAATGCTTATCACGTCGGTGAGGTCGCACCTCATCTGGAAGCCGATAGCAAATTTTCACGGATGGGCCAGAAGCTCCGCTAGCTGCTCAGGCTGGGGGGCTGTTTCTAGAACCGAGCCGCGTAATCCGGCACAGTCGCCAGAGAGTCGGCCAAGGATATCGCCCGCCCATGACCCTCCTGGATCGGTCTGAAACACGCGTTGCCGTGCACACGATTAAGACTGTGGGCGTCTCACACGCCTATTGAAAAAATATTATACAAACCCGCCCCGCTCCCCAAACATCCATGGGCCGCCCGCGTCAGCGGAACTTCCCCGGTTTTTTGAGCAGGCCCCCTCTTATGGCACGATTTAAAACCACGCTGCTGGCTTTCCATTTCCTGACCCTCGCAGGCCTATTCATGTCCTCACTAACTGCCCACGCCAACGCGACCGACTCAACCGCAGCGCAGCTTGCGCAAGACGCCATCTACCAACTGCGCATCTACGAAATTTTCGAAGACAATAAGGTTGCGTTTCATGAAAGATTTCGTGATCACGCCATGCGCATCATGGCCCGTCATGGGTTCGACATCATCGCGCTGTGGGAAACCAAGACCGACCAACGTACCGAGTTTGTCTATCTGATCAGATGGCAGGATACCGAGAGGATGCGCCAGGGTTGGGCAAACCTGATGGCTGACCAGGAATGGTCTGCCATCAAAGAAAAAAGCGCCGCGGAGCACGGCGCAATGGTGGGCCAGATTCAGGAAAAGGTGATGGCGTTGACCGACTATTCACGGATACCTGCCAGCCTGCCACGGCCTTGATGCATATGCGACTACAGTTCCTTGAAACGGTGGCGCGGCCTCCCGGGCACCGGCAACCGGATGCTGTAGATATTGCCCGCCGCCGGATAGTCCGCGTGCTCGGCCGCCGACATGCCGAATTTGGCGGTGGTAATGAACAGGGTACGCATATCCGGTCCGCCAAAGCAGCAACTGGTGGGCCGTGGCACCGGCACCGGCAAGGTCTGCAGCAGGACCCCATTGCGGTCGTATTGCAGCAGGCAGCCTCCGTTGAATTGGCAAACCCACAGGTTATCCTCGATATCCAGCGCCAGGCCGTCCGGTCGGCCCAGTTCCTCCGGTGTCCGGGCGAACACGGATACCTGTTGCAGGTAGTTGCCGTTCGCCAGGTAAGGAGCGCGGTAGAGCGTGCGGGCCACCGAGTCGACGAAAAACAACTCGTCGCCCTCACTTGCCCACGCCAGTCCGTTGGGCAGGCTGATACTGTCCAATATCACCGAGGCGTTCAGGCCGGCGTCGTAGCGATAGAGCTTGCCCGTATTGCGGCTGTGACCTTCATCCATCAAGCCGGTGATGAAGCGGCCCTGCGGGTCGCACGCACCATCATTGAAGCGATAGGACGACAGCGTAATGGCCAGCTTTGAGTTCTGAGTGACCCGCAGGCTGGTGCGGTCGAGGATGGCAACGCCAGCATTCTGGGTGAAAATCAGGTTGCCCTTTTCAGTCAATGCCAGGGCGCCAATGCGCGCAGGCGACTCATACAGTCGCGTCAGGTGCCCGTGCAGGTCCAGGGCATTGATCTGGCCGCCACTGATGTCGACAAAGAGCAGGCACTGATGGGTTTCATCCCAGACAGGGCTTTCACCCAGATCGGCCTGGCACGGTGAAAACAGTTTGAGCTCTTCCTGAGCAGGCATATTCAACGCTCCTTGATGTGATCCCAAAGCTGGGCAACTTGTTCGGCACTGGTGGCCTTCACTCGGGCCAGATCGACCGGGTAGTCGACACCTGGGTTTTCGACAAACCGCGTCGCCGTAAACTGGCCATTGCTGGCACGCAGGACATAACCGGAGTCTTGGCACTGCTGCGACGCCAGGAACACCACGCCAGGCGTCACCCATTCAGGCTTGAGGTTCTCCGGTTCGCCCGTCACGCCCCACATGCGGGTCTTGGCCACTGGGGATACCGCATTGACGAGAATGCCGGCTTCCGTGCCTTCCATGCTTAGCGCATTCATGATGCCCAGTTGTGCCATCTTGCCGGCGGCATACGCCACCAGGCCCGGTTGGGCATATTGCTGGTACATCGCGCGGTCGGATGACGTCAGCACGACCCGTGCGGCAGCAGACTGTTTGAGGTGTTTCCAGGCATGTTTGCATAACCACACGGGGGTATAGATATTGATATCCACCGCGCGGCCGATGAATGTTACATCAGCCTCCTCAATCGCTTGATAACCGACCCAGCCGGCGTTGTGAATCAAGATATCGAGTTGGCCAAATGCCTCGATGGCCGTTGCCACCAATTGCTCGCAACCCTGTTCGCTGGACAAGTCCCCATGATGCCCTACCACGTTCAAACCTTTGTCCCTGAGGGCTTTCGCAGCCTCCATGGCGATGGAGCCATCGCCCCCGGCGCCCAGCTTATCTGCGCCGATATCACTGATCACCACATTGGCGCCCAGTGTGGCCAACGCGTGCGCATAACTAAAACCGAGCCCTCGGCCAGCGCCCGTTACAACTGCGGTCTTTCCTGTAAAGTTCATTGGCTGTTTCCTCTTGAGTGCCACCTCACCTTAACAATGAATATGCACGCTGTTTAATACTAACGGCGGCGCAAGTTGATACCTGGTTCATATCAAGTTGATGTTCAATCCGAATGATCCCTTGATGATTATTCGTCTTAAGGCCCAACCGGAAACCACTCCACGGCATTCGGACCTGCTCGATAGCGCTTGCAAGTTTTGGATCCAAAGTTCAACTTAGCCGTGTTTATTGTTTAGTCGAGCGCCTGTTTGCCGGTAACATTGCCGCACCCAGTCCACAGATCAGTTCAAATGAAGGAACAGAAGAAATGATCGAAACCCGCCTGCTACGCCAATTCATCGCCGTGGCTGAAGAGCTGCATTTCCACAAGGCCGCCATTCGCCTGCACATGGCCCAGCCCCCGTTGAGCCAAGCCATCAATCGGCTGGAAGACAAACTGGGGTTCAGTCTGTTCACACGCAATAAACGCGGGGTCAAGCTGACCCCCGCTGGTGGTGCATTCCTGAATGCGGCCTACAGCACGTTGAAGGAGTTGGAGCTGGGCATCGAACACGCACGCCAGGTGTCCGAGGGCATTGCTGGCAAACTCACGGTGACGGCGGTGTCCATCGCCTACTACGAGTCACTGCTCAATACCCTGCGCCAGTTCCGCGAGACCTACCCCAAAGTCCAGTTGATCATCAAGGAGATGCCCTCCTCCAGCCAGGCCAAGGCCATTCTGTCGGGAGAAGCGGATATTGCCTTCATGCGCAAGTTGCCGATCTCGGCGGAAAACGTCGAGTCACGCCTGTTGCTGGACGAAGAGATCGTGATGGCGCTGCCCGCCCATCACCCGAAGGCAAAGGAAGGTCAGATCGACTTGAGGGACTTCGCCGGGGAAGACTTCGTATTCACCCCCGAAGCCCTGGGCACCGGCTATCACAGTCAGCTGATCGCCTTGTGTGAAGCCGCCGGTTTTTACCCCAAGGTAGTGCAGGAGGCCGCGCAGATCCATACCTTGATCGGCTTGGTGGCCTGCGGTTTCGGCGTTGCCCTGGTGCCTGAGTCGATTGCCAACTCAATTATGCGCGACAAGGTCCTGTTCCGCAGGATCTACCCCGTGACCGTCTCCCCCAACCCGGCCATCGGCCTGTACATGAGCTGGAACACACACAACGAATCACCGTTGATGGACAGCTTCATTTCCATGCTCGATTTCAATGCCGCTCCCCGGGTCGAGGGGATGCTGGCCGCTCAGGTCAGTTAGAGCGCCAGTTGGTAATCCTTGAGCCACGCGGCAAGGGACAAGGCGGTTTCCAGGTTATTGCGCTTGAGCTGGGAGTTGAAATCACCCACAGGCTGTTCAAGCTCGCGACGCAAGTGCGTGCGATCAATAATCTGGAAGACCGGGTTGCCGGCCTGTTGCAACAGCGCTTTGGTCTGCGCGCGCAGGAACTGTTCATACGCCAGGTTGGCAGACGTCGGGTATGGACTTTTCTTGCGCTGCAGCACGGCGTCAGGCACCAGGTCAGCACAGGCCTGCTTGAGCAACCACTTTTCCACCCCGTCTTTGCCCTTGATGCTCCACGGTACGTTGTAGACGTATTGCACCAGCTCATGGTCGGTGAACGGCACGCGCACTTCTAGACTGGCGTACATGCTCAGGCGGTCCTTGCGATCCAGCAGGATCGGCAGCCAGCGATGCAGGTGCATGTGGCAGACTTCGCGCATCCTGCGCTCCTCAGGGCTGTCGCCCTGCAGATGCTCGACGCTGTCGACGGCCTGGCCGTAACTGCTGCGTTGGTATTCGGCGAAATCACACAGTTTGTTGAAGTCCGGGTTGATCATCTCCGACTGCAGCAGCTGCATGCGTGAAAGCCAGGGGAAGCGCTGGGCTTCAAGCGCCTGGGAATCGCGAAACCAGGCATAGCCACCAAATACTTCATCCGCCGCTTCACCGGAAATGGCCACGGTGGAGTGCTCGCGAATAGCCTTGAACAGCAAGTGCAATGAGGTGTCCACGTCGCCGAACGTCTGGGCCGAATCGTTGGCCCTGAACACCGACTGCCGCGCCGCCTCGCTCACCAATTCCTGATTGTCGATCAGGATGGTCTGGTGATGGCTGCCGATCGCTTCGGCCGCCGCCAGCGCGAAGGGCTGGTCGCGATCCGGACGGAAAGTATCGGCACGGAACTGTTCGGCCTGCCCGACAAAGTCGACCGAAAACGAGTTGACCACACCGCCGTGTTCGGCTTGCAGCTTTTTCTGCGCCATGGCCGTGAGAACGGTCGAGTCCAGGCCGCCGGAGAGCAAGGAACAGACCGGCACGTCGGCATATAGTTGTTCGCCCAGGGCCCGTTCCAGCAAGGCCCGGGTTTTTTCGACGGTCTGCGCTTCGGTGTCGGTGTGCTCGTGACGCTCTACCGCCCAATAGCGCTGTACGCTCGGCGCGCGCCCGGCCAGCAATTGCAGGCGATGGCCAGGCGGCAATTCACGAATGCCCTTGAAGGCGGTCTGCGCGGTCGCTTTGCACAGGGATAACGCATCCACCAGGCCCACGACGTCCAGCGCTCGCTGGAACTGCGGGTGAGCGAGAATGGCCTTGGGTTCCGAGGCGAACAGCATGCCTGCGTCCAGCGCCGCATAAAACAGTGGCTTGACCCCCAGGCGATCGCGCAGCAGCAGGAAACGCCCCTGGCGCTCGTCGAAAATGGCCAGCGCAAACATGCCGGTGAGATGGTCGACGCATTGCTCGCCCCACTCCAGGTAGGCGTGCAGCACCACTTCTGTATCGCTGCGGGTGGTGAAGTGGTGCCCAGCCTTGCGCAAACGCTCACGCAGCGGGACATAGTTATAGACCTCGCCGGTGTACACCATCGCCACCGTCGCGCCGCCTGCGGTGGTGAATGTCATCGGTTGCGCGCCGCCGCTCAAGTCAATGATTGCCAGCCGGCGGTGCCCAAGCAATGCGTGCTGGCCCTGCCAGATTCCCTCGGCATCCGGGCCACGTCGCGTGAGGCTGGCGGTCATTTTCTCCACCAGCGGACGTTGATCGTTGAGGTCTCGCGTAAAGTCGACCCAGCCTGTAATTCCACACATGTCAGAGAATCCTTATTGGTCGATTGCAGCCGCAGGTAAAGGGCCGCGCAGCGCTTCAAGGCGTTTCGCCAAGTCAATCAATTGCAGCTCGCTGTCGCGCCGTCCCATGATCTGCAGAGCCAGGGGGGCCTTGCCGTCAGCACTGAGCATGATCGGCAGGGTGATCGCCGGCAGGCCGCTGAAGCTGGCTAACGGGGTAAAGCCGATTTTCTGTGAATAATCCGGATCGGCCGGTGACGGGATGGTCGAGTCGCCCGGCAGCGGCCGACGCACGTCGAAAGGCCGGCATGGGTCGATGGGAAACACCACCACATCCACACCTGCGTCTTCAAAACACTGGTCGATGCCGGCCCGCACCGCTTGCATGCGCTCGGTTATCTGCCCGTACTCGGTGTCGCTCACGGCGGCGCCCACATCCAGTGCGGCTTGGGTCGACCAGTGCAGGTCCGTATCGAAGACCCCGCGCCACACCTGGGAGGCCAACCAGGCGTCCCGCGCACATAACTGCCAGGCCGACCCACGACTGGCCCACAGCGCTGGCAATTGCACAGGCACCTGAGGCAGGCCCAAGTCAGCCATAAGGCTTTTCGCCTGTTGCATCATGGCGAGCATCGGCGCGCTGGTGACGTCCTCGTCAATGTGGCTCAGCACGCCAACCCGGTAGGTGTCGGCCAGCGGCTTTTGCTCGCCCAAATGTTGCTCGAGCCCCAGCATGGGCATCAGGAAGTCCAGATCATCAGCGGTACGCGTGACCCAACCCAGAGCGTCCATGGAGGGTGACAACGGAAACACGCCATCCAGGTTGGAAGCCTTGTGCGTCATGCGCAGCCCGACCATGCCGCAATGGGCTGCCGGCCAACGCACGGATCCCAGCACGTCGGTTCCCAGGGAGATGTCACACAAGCCCGCAGCCACGGCTACCGCCGAGCCGGTGCTGGAGCCGGAAGGGTCAATGCTCGGGTACAACGGGTTACGCGCCCCGCAGCCAAAGCCGATGTTGAGTTCGGTGGTGGCGACCTTAAACAGGACGCGCACGTCGGGATGCAGCGACCGCAAGGCGCTGGCAGAGACATCCGGGTAGTGTCGGTAACTGCGCAACCCCAGGCGGGTCGGCAGGCCGGCCACATCGACGGTGTCCTTGACCCCCATGCGGAACAGGACACTGTCGTCGGTCACACTCGAGACCAGGCAACGGTATTGGCTATCCGCCGAGCCTGCCCACTGGTTGTACTGCCCGGCCCATTGATGCCGCAGCCGGGGTTGCTCCAGTAGCAAACGGTGGCGCTGGCGTAACGGTAACCGGAGAAAGTCCGGCACAGCCTCGGCCTGTTCACGTTGGCTGGCGTGGCCTGACAGGTAAGCAGTAATGCTCTGCTCTGCAGTACGGATGCTCATGAATCACGACTCCCTGTTTCCTGGATAGCCCATGCCTGGGGTTTGCCGCTGGCTGACAACGGCACCTGTTCGACGTGGCGAATTCGCACCGGCTTGGGAAAATGCCCTCCCAGGCGCTCGATGGCCTGGGTGATGCTCGCCGCGCTGAGCGTGGGCGAACTGAACACGATTTCGTAGGCCTCGCCGCGCACCTCATCGCGCAGGGGCACGCATGCCAAGTGCTGGCATTGGGTCACCGCACTGAGGTCAGCGCGCAAGACGCCCAGGTCCTGGCGCACGCCATTGATTTTTATCAGCTGGCTGGCACGCCCCAACCACTGGAACTGCCCAGGCCCCACCGCAATAATCCAGTCATCGCTCTGGTGACTTGGCGCAGCCACTTCATCCTCGACGGCCCTGGCGATTCGCGGGCTGCGCACCCTGAGGCGTGACTCCACACCCACTGGGCTGAGCAACGAGACATCCTCGAATACCGTCCAGGGCATGGGCATTTCGCTGACAGGCCGATGGGCAATGGCACCGGTCTCGGTCGAACCGAGCAGTTCGATGAACGTCACCCCGGGCCCGGCAAAACGATTGACCACCCCGTACGCCTTGGACGGCAAAGCCGAGGTGCTGTGCAGTACCAATACCGGCACCTGCGGCGCCAGGCGCTTGAGCAGCGACGCGAGCAGTGTCCAGGTGCTGGCAATGCACAGGATCACTGTCGGCCCCCTGACTTGCAGGTCCGGCAGTGTGAGTGTCTCCAGAGAGCAGCATTGCAACCTGGCCTGGGTCACCTCGGCGCCTATCTGACCCAGGATCATGCCGTAGCTGTGCTCGGTGGGGGCGAACGTCAGGATGTCGGTCACACCGGCGGCCCATGTACCGAGGATCATCCGCGCTTCCTGCTCCATCTGCCGCCGTGTGCGGCCCCACTGGCGAGGCGCCTGGGTTGAGCCGGAGGTACGAAAAACGTGCTCCACGCTCATCGCCTAAACCGCCTGCAACGTGGCAGTGTCTTCCAGGCGCTCGGTGACGAACTGCTCCATTTTTTCCAGGGTCTCGAACCAGTAGCGAACGTCATCGCCGACGTAGTCAACCTCGATACCAAAGCGCTCCTCGATAGTGGTCACCACTTCTACCGCCATCAGGCTATCGAAGCGCTCGCCGATGAAGTCGCGAAAACTCTGTTCGGCGCCAATGGTACGGACCTCAGGCCCGAGCAAGGCTTCCAGGGCTGAGCGAATATCGTCTTTTACAGTGTTGGAATCGGTCATGTTATTAACCCTTTGTGCCAGCGTTAGTCAGTGTTTCACCCGTGGCGTAAAACACACTTTCAGGAAAAACATCTTCGTACTGCAGATAAAAGAATGAATCGGCAAACTGCGCAGTAAAAAAATTGAACAGTTGCGTGGCGAAATCCTTACGGAAAAACTGATCACGGCTGGCGGCAATCGACGCACGAATAAAAAACACTCGACTGCGCTTGCTCTCGCCATGATTAATGGGCATCGGGAGTCCGGCGCTGAATACACTTTCTTCGTCCAACGCACTAAAAATCACCATACAGTGCGACGGATCCAGGCCATGCCCCTTGAGTTCGCGAGCAACTTTCAAGGCGATTTTCTTTTTTTCACTTATTCCAAGAAACCCGGAGCGAATATTGATCGTCGGCACATCACCCTCTCAAGACAAATACAAGTTAGGAAGTACAGGCAGGTGCCCTTTGAACCATTGCCCAACCAGGCTGCCCAGGCAGGTGGACAGCGCGTCGTGCCCTTCGCGGTACATCGGTGACCAGGCGTAGCCGCCGTCCGTCTCGACGTTTTCCAGGAAATACAGCACGTGAGCGCGGTCCACCTCGAGGCCGAAGTCACAGGAGGCAGCCATGGCTTCGTAGGTGCTGAGCAAGTCCGGGATGCGATTGCCGATATTGGCGAAACCACCCTGCTTGACCTTGTGCCGCTGCAACAGCGCCAACATCCCTTCATTATCGGTGTAGCCCAGGTAACGCAGGCACTTGAGCGCCTGGACACTGGAGCGAAACGTCGCTACGCCACCCGGAAAGTTGGCAAAGGCCAGGGGCTCCTGGGTAATGGCGCAACGCCGGATAAAACGCTCCAATTGCCCGCAGTCGACGCCGTCACTGCGGCCCAGACGGGTGATGATCGACACCGCGGAGGCGGTCGACACCATGTCCGAGCCACGCCCTTCCCAGAAGCCGAAACCGCCATCGGGGTTCTGGATCCGCGCCAGCCAGGCCAGCACAGCCTGCCGGGCCTCGGGCAAGTCACGCAGCGCGCCGGCCGCCAACGCCCAAGCGGTGCAGCGCACTTCGGCGCCTCGCCCGGGCATGTACATCACTCCGGCTTCGTTGGGCAGCTGGCAACCCTCGATCCACTTCACCGCCGAGGCACGCGCCTGCGGGGTGAGGCGACCGTCCAGGACGGTGGCGGCGGTGGTCAAGACGTCCGCCGCTGCACCTTTTTCACGGTAGGTGTAGCCGCCGCTGTCGACATACAGCTGCTGGATAAACCGGCTGACGCCCTGGGCCAGCCCACTCACATCACGGCCCAGGGCCTTGAGCGAGCCAACCGCACAAAACACCGCCCAGACGTCTTCGCAGTCATAGCCTTGCCAGCGCACGAAACCGCCTTCGGGGCCACGCAACAACTCGATCCACGCGACACAACCGGCACTGTGCAACGGCGCGCGCCCCAGCGCAGCAAGGGTTGCGGTGGTGCGATAAGTCGCCCACAGGCACGCGGTGTCCGCCGCCTCGCTGAAGCGAAAGCCGCCCCCTGCAACCTGCTGGGCCTGCATCCAGTCGATCAGCCGATCCATGTCCCAAGCCGGCACCCAGTCGCCTTGCTGGCTGAGGGCCTTCCAGGCCATCACCGCATAAAAGCACGCGCGCACGTCCGCCTTGTTGCGCTGGGCAAATGCCGGCGACCAACTCAACCCACCATTTTCACACTGCAACGCACTGAGCCAGTCGAGCAGTACGGCCGGGGCTTTCACCTCACCGTGACAGACATTGATCAAGGTGCGCACCGCATAGTGGGTCGCCCACACATCCGCGCCCTGCCCCGCGCACATGGCGTAGGCATGCCCATCCCACAGGCTGTCCAGCCAAGGTTCGGTCTTTTCCGACACCTGCTCCAGCGCGCCGAGGTCGTTCAGGGTTTCGGTGCAGTAAAACGTTGCCCAGGCATCCGAAGGCATGCCTTTGCTCCAGGCGTAGCCGCCATCGCGGTTCAAGCGCGACTCGATGTAGCGACGAATCTGCGGCTGGTCGACCGTTTGCAACTGATCGACCCAGGCCAGGCTGCGGATGGCCGCATAGGTGCACCAGAGGTCCGGCTGGCCGCTGACCGCTGCGCGACCTTCGGGAAAGCGCGGCGGAATCTGGCTGAACGCATTCATTGCTGGCCACCGACGAAACGCAGGTTGGTCTTTTTCCAGCTTTTCTGCGAAGCCCCGCTCTTGCTGACCGCCGCCAGGTTGTTGACGAACAGGATCCTGTCCCACCGCAGCTTCATGCGTTCCTCGGAACACTCGCGCAACGAGTGTGCAAGCCCGGCCTCCAGCTCATTGTCCCAGACCACATCGCGCTCCAGGATCAGACTCGCGCTGTCCGTGGTGCGGTCCACTTCGATCAGGTAGCCGGTGGCGTTGCTGTGGCCATAGACGATTTCTTCGATCTTGCGGATTTCCAGGTCCACCCCAGACACCACGACAGCGTCGGAATCGCGACCGTTGACCATCATCGTCGGGCCCGGCAACCCCACGGCGTACTCGGACGTGATGGTCACACTGTCGCCGGTGTCCAGGCGCAACAGCGGGCGGGCATACAGGTTCAGCGGCGTGACGACAAGACGCCCGCTGGCACCATTGCTCAAGGGTACGATCTGACCGCTGGCGGTCACCAACTCGAAATAATTGGTGCCCGTGGTCAAGCGTTGCGCCTTGCCCTGGGTCACCGCCGCCAGGGTGCCGGTTTCGGTGCTGCCGTAGCTGGCATCGTGAATATCGCAGGCCCACCACTGCGCGAGGTTTTCCCGGAAGGGCTGGGTATTGACTTCGCCCAACAACATAATCGCGTTGATCGACTCACTGACACGCTCAAGCATCTGCCGTTGCTTGAGATAGCGCGTCAGTTGCACCAACACCCCAGGCGCGATGAATATCACAGTCGGACGGTAGGTCTCGAACAGCCTGCACAGACGCTCCCAATCCGTGATCCCCGTGGTGAAGGGGTAGGCACGCACATGGGAAACGTCGAGGTATTCGCATACATTGGCGATCAAGTCGCCCACCGGGACGATGTCCGACGGCATCAGGTTGGCCACCCGTGAGCCGGGTTCGATGACGTGGCGCCAGTGGAACGCGACCGACACGGCGTTCCAGATGATGTCCTCCTTGAGCCTGGGGCTGGGAGTGGGCTCGCCGGTGGTGCCAGTGGTCGCGTAATACTTGGCGGCCTGGCCGTAATCAACGGTGCAGAATGCACGCGGGGAGCCTTTGAGACTGGCCTTGGGCGTCAGCGCCAGGGCCTGGAACCCGGCGAAGCTGAAGTCGCCCAGGTCGCGATAGAACTCGCTGTGGCGGGCGCGCTCCCACACAGCCTGCAGTTTTCGCTCATAGAAAGGGGCGTCGGGGATCAACTCCCCATGACGCAGGATTTCGCGTTCGGCGCCCTGCAAAACCCTATAGTAATGATCGTTATGAACTAACATTAACTTGCCCTCGTTAAAAAACCCCAACGAGAATTGGCGAGCCGACCGATAAAGTAAAATACTTTCGCGGTCTATTAGTAAGAGCCTGCAGATATCAGAGAGAAAAACCGATACTTGACGACTCGAGCCTCTTGTTTAGTTAGGGTCGTGCTCCCCGCGATACGCCAACCTGCCGAAAATTACAACTAAATAAACAGCTCATCGTGGATTAATACGGGCGCCATCAAAAAGAAACTAAGCCTCGCCAATAGTATTAAGCAGAGACTTTTATAGTATTTCTCATCTGACTCTTAGTGCCGCACTATCACCGCCACCTTTGCAAGAACGCGTTCCGGGCATCGCCACGGCAGTCGGTTTAACAAGACGCCAACTTAGTGCACCTGCGCCGGCTGGATCCCCGATTCACGCACAGACAAGGAGACGCTGAATGCTGACGACACACCCACATTTCCAGGCCATGGCCACTGACTGGACACCCGATACCTGGCGCTCACGACCAGCCTTGCATCAGCCCACCTATCCCTGCCCCGCCGAGCTCCAGCACACCTTGCACGCACTGGCCCAGCGGCCAGCGCTGGTGAACGCCGACAAGATCCTGCAACTCAGGCACCTAATCGTCCAGGCGCAGAACGGCCACGGTTTTATCTTGCAGGGCGGCGATTGCGCGGAGTCCTTCGAGCACTGCTCCAAAGACGCCACAGCCAGTCAGCTCAAAGTGCTGCAGCAAATGACCCAGGTACTCATGCAGGGCCTGCAAACACCAGTCATCTGCCTGGCGCGCCTGGCGGGGCAATATGCCAAGCCGCGCTCAAGCGAGCGTGAAACACAGGGGCAACAGACCCTGCCGGTGTACCGTGGCGACATCGTCAACGATAGCGCGTTTACCCCACACGCACGCAGGGCAGATCCGAAGCGCCTGTTGCAGGCCCATGCGTGTAGCGCTGCAACGCTCGGGTTTGCCCGTGCGCTGTATGAAACCGGTATCGACGAACTGCTCAAACCCGCGCACTGGCCCACTGCATGGATCGACGCGCTGCCCGAGCGGGAGGCCTTCCACCGCACCCTCCAGGGGGTGCAGCACACCACACACTTCATGACCTCGCTGTCGGGCAGCGATGCAGACCGTTTCCTGCACCGTGAAACCTTCGTGTCCCATGAGGCCCTGCTGCTGGACTACGAGCATGCCCTGACGCGCCAAGTGCCCGGCTTCGACGGTTGGTTCAATCTGTCCACGCACTTTCCGTGGATCGGCAAACGCACCGCCGAGCTGGAGGGCGCTCATGTGGAGTACTGCCGGGGCATTCGCAATCCTTTGGGCGTCAAGGTCGGTCCCGATGTGAGCCCCGATGCCTTGCTGGCGTTGATGGGACGGCTCAATCCCCGCAACGAACCCGGTCGTCTGACACTGATCCACCGCATGGGCGCTGACCAACTCCGGGAAACACTGCCTGCCTTACTCAACGCCGTCACGCGCTCAGGCAGCAACGTGCTATGGCTGTGCGACCCCATGCATGGCAATACCGAAACCCTGACGTGCGGCACCAAAACCCGACGCTTTGAGCAGATCATGCGCGAGATTGAAGCGGCCTTCAGCGTCCATCGCGAACACGGCACTCGCCTGGGCGGCCTGCACCTGGAGCTCACAGGGGATGACGTCACCGAATGCCTGGGCGGCGCGCGCAACCTGCAACCCGATGACCTGTCCCGACGTTACCTGAGCAAGGTCGACCCACGCCTCAACCATGAACAAGCCCTCGAACTAGCGCTACGCGTTGCACACCTGGCCCGCTGAGACGCCCCCGCCCTTCCCCACAGCCGAGTTTTTATGCCTGCCGTCATCTACATTTTTTCGCTCTGTACTTTTACATTCGGCTTGTCCGAATTCGTCGTTGCCGGCCTGGTGTCGGCGATCTCGGCGGACTTGCATGAGCCCATCTCGCAAGTCGGCTCAGCCATCGCAGCCTATGCCTTGGGCGCCGCCATTGGCGCCCCGTTCATCACGGCCCTGTTGGCCAACTGGCGCGACAAAACCGTGTTGTTGCTGACCCTCGGCGTGCTTGCCGCCGGCGGCGTGGCCATCAGTCTGGCGCCCGATGTACTGACCTTGCATGGCGTACGTTTCATCGTCGGCCTCGCACATGGAGTATTCATGGCCGTGGCCTCCAACGCGGCGGTCAAACTGGTCGACCCGATGCGCGCAGGGCGAGCGCTGTCGCTGGTATGGATGGGCCTGACCCTTTCAATCGCCTTTGGCGTGCCTATCGGTACATTCTTCGGCAGCTACTGGTCATGGCGCGTGGTGTTCCTGGCCATCGGCGGCCTGGGCCTGATCAGCACCGTCGGCTTGGTGCTTCTGATGCGCCAGCAACCCCTTTCCTCGAAGAAGCGCGCCACAGACCTGAAACAAAACCTCGCGGCCCTGTTGCACCGCGAACTGTTGGGGGCTGCCACGATCGCGACGCTGGTGAGCGTGGCGACTTTTTCATTCTTTACCTTCGTGTCGCCGTTCCTGCTGGACATCACCCGTGTCCCGCCGCAGGTTCTGAGCCTGGCAATGCTGCTGTTCGGTATCTGCTCCATTCTCGGCAATTTGCTTGGCGGCTATCTCATAGATACCTTCGACGCCGATCGATGTTTGCTCGGTGGGTTGACGGCATTGATGCTTAATCTATTGAGCTTGCACATCTGGGGCGATTCGATGATCGCCACGTTAACGCTGGTGGGGCTATTGGGAGTGGTGTTCTTTGCCATAGTGACCATATCGACCCTGCGCATGCTGCGCCTAGCACACCACTATATTCCGCAGTCCAGTGCAGTGGCTTCAGGGCTTAATATTGCGTCGTTCAACCTCGGAACGGCGTTGGGAGGCATCGGCGCAGGCTGGGTGATTACCCATTTCGGGCTCGCCAACATCCCTATTGCGGGCGCCGCTGCAGCATCGGTGGCCATCGGCACGCTTGCCCTGCAGATGAAAAGTAGGTCTCCAACTGCCGATGGACACGCGGATCAATGCCCCTAGCGACCAGCGCCATAGCAACATCATGCAGAGCAAGAGCCTCTCGCGAGTCAATGTCAAGACAGGTGCTGAGAGACAGACCCGACAAGTCCGCTTAGGGATATTAACTCATTGTCAAAATGTTTTTTTGGGGATCCTGACAGCCTCTGATTCACTGTTTAACCATCCGTAGAACGTGTCACAGCCTCCCACTGCTCGATATCCCGCAGGGATTGCAGCAGTTTTTCCCGCACATAACGCAACGCATCACTGCCCAGCAGCAAATGCGCCGGTGGGTGGTCGCTGGCAATCAGCGTCAACATCGCCTGCGCGGCTTTTTGTGGGTCACCCAATTGGTGGCCGCTTTTCTCTTCCCGCGCCTGGCGCACCGGATCGAAGCTGGCATCGTAGTCGGCAATGCTGCGGGGCGTGCGCTGCATCGAGCGGCCGGCCCAATCGGTGCGAAACGAACCCGGAGCCACGGCCGTGACAAAGATGTTGAAGGGCTTGAGTTCTTTGCTCAGGGTGTCGGAGATGCCTTCCAGCGCGAATTTGCTCCCGCAGTAGTAGGCGATGCCCGGCATGGTGATCGTGCCGCCCATGGAGGTGATGTTGATGATGTGCCCACGGCGGCGCTGGCGGAAGTAAGGCACGAAGGCCTTGGTCACCGCAACGGCGCCGAACACATTGACGTCGAACTGACGACGCATGTCCTCCAGGGGCGACTCTTCGAAAATCCCCTCATGACCGTAACCCGCATTGTTCACCAGGACGTCCACCGGGCCGAAGCGGGTCTCCACCTCGGCGACGACGTTGTCGATCCGCTCAAAATCCGTGACGTTCAGGATCACCCCATGGGCGCGTTCCGCCGACAACACTTCGAACGCCTGCAGGGCCGTCTCATTGCGTACGGTCCCGATGACTCGGTGGCCGGCAGCCAATGCCTCTGCTGCCAGCGCTTTGCCAAAGCCGCTGCTGATGCCGGTGATGAACAGTGTTTTTTGCGTACTCATGAAAAATGGCTCTTGGTGGATGTACTCCCATGGTAGTCAGGTAATCACTGTCGACCTATGCCGGTAAATCTATGAGGTTTGCCTATTCCTATCAGCGTCAGGGAGTCTCAATCACGTTCACCTGCCCTGCCAGCAACACCGGCAATTGCGCCTGCAAAAACGCTACCCATGTGCGCACCTTGGCATCCAGGAAACGCCTTGACGGATACACCGCGAAAATACTGCGCTCTCTAAGCCGGTACTCGGGTAACAGCCGCACCAGCGAACCGTCGTGCAGTGCCGTGCTTGCACTGAAAAACGGCAACAGACTGATGCCCATTCCTTCCTGGGTCGCCTTGACCATCGCATCCGCCACGTTGGTCCTGAAGGTATCACCCGGCGAAATCGCAATCTCGCCCTCTTCCCCCTTGAACAGCCACGCATCCTCCTGGAAATCCTGAAGGTGCAAGCGTCGGTGCTGCATCAGTTGCTGCGGACTCTCGGGCACGCCGTATCTGGCCAGATACCCCGGTGCCGCACACAGTACGCTGAACAACTGCCCCACCGTCTGGCTCACCAGCGCTGAATCCGGCAATGAATGGGCGATGGAGATCACCACGTCGTGGCCCTCTTCAAGCGGGTCCGGGTTGTGCTGGGACAGGGTCAGCTCGATGGACACGTCCGGGTATTGGTCGCCGTAGCGGGCAATCAACGGGATGAGCAGCACGCCAAGCCCACTCATGCAATGCAACCGCAAACGCCCGCGCGGGTTGAGGTGTGCGCCGCTGGCTTCGGCGGTGGCGTCCCTCACGTCCTCAAGAATGTCGCGACAGCGCAACAGGAAACGCTCGCCCGAATCAGTAAGGCTCAGGCGCCGGGTGGTACGCTGCAAAAGTCGAGTTTCAAGGGTTTTTTCCAGCTCTGAGATCAACCGAGATACGTGGGCGCCGGACATCTCCAAGGCCTCAGCCGCCGCAGCAAAGCTGCCTGTGTCGACAACTCGGGCGAACACCTGCATGCCATTGAGCAGATCCATCAGCGTTGCCCCTCGATTGCTACCTGATACGTACGAGTCATTCACCTGTTCCTGTCTTTATCCCGCTGCGGCAATCACTAAAATGAACCCTACTCACAGAGGGACTCATCATGAATATCAAATGGCTCGGCCTGATCCTGCTCCTCACCGCTACCGGCACCCTGGCGGCCGGTAGCGCTGGAACACCGGATATCCAGCACATCGTTTCAATCACGCCCGTGCCCGGCAGTTGCCAGGTGGAACCGGCGACGATGGTTTACCTCGACAGCCAGGGCGTCAGCCACACCCTCAACTACCAGGTCATGGGCACTTGCCAGGGCGGGGTTTAAAGCAGCTTCCAGGTGTAACTGAGGATCAGCCGGTTCTCGTCGATGTCGCTGCGGTAGTTTGAACGGGCCATGACGTTACGCACTCGGATGCCCAGGCCGCTCAATGTGCCGCTTTGCACCACATAGCCGATATCCAGGTCGCGCTCGCGGTCCTTGCCTTCGTAGCCGGCGCCGGTGGTCACGTTGTTACCGGTGATATAGCGCACGGTGGTGGTCAGCCCCGGAATGCCCAGCGCCGCGAAGTCGTAGTCGTACCGCGCTTGCCAGGAGCGTTCGTCGGTGTAGGCGAACTCGTAGGTGGGCACCTCGTTGCCCAGTGGCGAGATGTTCGCGAATACCCGGGGGAAGGCACTGTCGCCGTACATGGCTTGATAACCGACGTAGAAGATATGGCCGCCATGCTTGGCCGACAGCAGCGAAAAAAACGCCTGGTTGTCGATCTTGCCGAGCAATTGTTCGCCATCTTCCCGGGCATCGTAGTAGCCGAGGTTGGCGCCGAGCACCCAGTCGCCCATCGGCTGGCTGTGCTTGAGGCCGACAAAGTCCTGGCGGTAGATGTCCTTGAGTTGGCCATGCCAGTAGCTGACGCTGGTACGGTTGGTGTTGAAGGCGTAGTCGCCGCCGACGTAGTTGAACCCATCACTTTCTGCGCTGCGTTGCGGCACATGGCCGAGCATGGCGATCATCTTCTCGTCGCCGGCTTCGTTGCGCAGGCGGGTGGTGGTCAAGTGCCCGGCCTGTAGCGTCAGGCCCGCGATTTCGCCGGAGCTGACACTCACGCCCTGATAGCTCGGCGGCAGCAGGCGGATATCGCTGAAGGCCAGCACCGGCAAGTTGGGTTGCAGTTCGCCGACCTTCAATTCGGTTTTGGAGAATCTGGCCTTGAAGGTCAGGCCCAAACGGCTGTAATCGTCCGGGGCGCTGCCATCGCCCTTGACCGGGAGCAAGCCGGTATTGGTCCGGTCCGGGCTGCTGTCGAGTTTGAGCCCCAGGGTGCCCAGTGCATCCAAACCGAAACCGATCGGCCCCGGGGTATAGCCGGATTTATAGGTCAGGATAAAGCCCTGGCCCCACTCCTGCGCCTTTGACTGTTTGTTGGCGCCCACGATGTCCGAAAAGTCGCGGCTGAAGTAATAGTTGCGGGCCTGCAAGGTGGCCGTGGAGTCCTCGATAAAACCGCCCTCAGCCGCCGTCGCCGCAAGGGGCATGCCCAACAGGGACAGCCAGATACGTTGTGTGTTCATGTCGTTGCTCTTAGTTATTGTTATCGACAGTTATTGCGCCGGGGCGGTGATCTCGTCGTGCCGGCCTTGACGCTCATTCAGGGCATACCCCGTCATCGCCAGCACAGCGATAGCCCCGGGAATGGCAAAGGCCATGAAGTTCAGGTGCAGGGGCAACTCAATGCCCATGAGTGCGCCGCCCAGCAGCGGGCCTACGATGGCGCCTGTGCGGCCAATACCGGAAGCCCAGCCAAGGCCAGTGGCTCGAATGTTCAGGCCATAGAGTTGTGCGGCACCGGCGTACAGCAGGATCTGTGTGCCGATGGTGGTGGCGCCTGCAAAAAAGATCAGCAGGTACAGGACCGGCATCGGGCTATTGATCCCCAGCAGGCTGATGGACATCAGCGCGGCGATGAAGAAGCCGATCACCACCTTCACCAGGTTAAGCCGGTCACACAGCCAACCGCCGACGAGTGCGCCGGCAATGCCACCAAAATTCAGGGCCAGCAGGAAGGACAGGCTCGATCCCAAGCTGTAACCGGCACCCGCCATCAGTTTGGGCAGCCAGGAACTCAAGGCGTAAACCATCAACAGGCAGCAGAAAAACGCGACCCAGATCGCTGCTGTTCTCAAGGCCAGGCCATGGCGGAACAACTCCAGCACCGAGGCGCCCTTGCCTTTACCGGCGCTGACGAGCAGTTGGTCTTCCGGGTCGATCCGGGTCTGCGGCGACAGGCGCTTGAGCAGCTCACGCGCCTGTTCCTTGCGGCCCTGGCGAATCAGGAACCCGATGGATTCCGGCAGCCAATACACAATCAACGGCATCAGCAGCAACGGGATGGCCGCCGCGAAGAACATGGACGACCAGCCAAAACGCGGCAGCATGAAAATCCCGACCCCGGCCGAAAGCATGCCGCCCAACGAATAGCCACCGAACATCACTGCCATCAGGATGCTGCGCATTTTCTTCGGCGCGTATTCAGTAATCAGTGCAGCGGCGTTGGGCATCAACCCGCCACAGCCGAGCCCGGCAATAAACCGGCAGATGCCGAACTCCGTCGGGTTGCTGGCAAAGCCGTTCACCACGGTGGCGACGCTGAATAACGCAAAGCAGATGGCGATGCCTTTCCTGCGACCGAACTTGTCGGCCAGGCTGCCGAAGACCAGCGCGCCGAACATCATGCCGAACAGCGCATAACTGCCCAGGGCGCCGGCCTGCAAGGGCGATAGCCCCCATTCCTGCATGATCGACGGCAAGACTACGCCGTAGATGAACAAGTCATACCCGTCAAAGATCAACAGTACGGCACACAGGCTGACTACCAGCCAGTGGAACCGATTGAACCGGGCGTTATCGATAATCGAATTAACGTCATGAGTACGCATGGCAATGCTCTCTTTATTGTTGTTGTGAGTCAGCGTCCGCAGGTACAGCGATGGGTCAGCCGAGGTCGCCGCCTCCTACCGGCAAGGTGACACCCGTGATGTAGGAAGCCTCATCGGAGGCGAGAAACAGAATCGCGCCGGCTTGTTCGTCGATGCTGCCGTAGCGCTTCATCAGGCTGCTGTCGAGGGTCTGGTCGACGATCTGTTGGTACCAGACCCGCTCCTGGTCGCTCTGAGGCTGGCTGTTGCGCGGGATCCGGCGCGGTGGCGCCTCGGTGCCGCCCGGTGCGGTGGCGTTGACCCGAATGCCGCTGCCCGCAGTCTCCAGGGCCAGGCATGCGGTCAGGGCGTTGACGCCGCCCTTGGCTGCGCCATACGGCACGCGATTCACCCCGCGTGTAGCCACGGACGAGACATTGACGATGGCACCACTGCCCTGCTCCAGCATGTAGGGCAACACGCAATGGCAGCACCACAACGTGGGGAACAGCGAACGACGCACTTCAGCCTCGATTTCGTTCTCGGCGTAATGTTCGAAGGGCTTGGCCCAGAGGGTCCCGCCGACGTTGTTGACCAGCATGTCGATACGCCCGAATCGCGCCTTGGCGGCGGCCATCACACGCGCGCATTCGGCGTGCTGCTCCAGGTCGGCAGTGAGGAGCAGCGCCCGCTCATGCTGCAACTCATGCACCAGCTCCGAGCGGTCGACCGCCACCAGCCAGGCGCCCTCTTCCAGCAAACGCTCGGCAACACGCCGGCCAATGCCTTGGGCGGCGCCGGTGACCAACGCGACCTTGTTGTTGAAACGTGGGTTCATGGTGCTTTCCTCAGGCAGCGTCGCCGGTGACGATGGCGTTGGGCGTGAACTTCTCGTAATGGAAGCTGGCGGGCGTTACCCCCTGGTTCTTGAAGTGCTGGCGTACCGCATCGACCATCGGCGGCGGCCCGCACAGGTACACATCCACGTCGCCGTCGTTCAGCACGTCGGCGGCCATGTGTTGGGTGACATAGCCCTGCTGCGGGTGCGCAGTCTGTGGGTCCGCTACGCAGGTGACATAATTGAAGTTGGGCAGGCGCCTGGCGAAGGCGTCCAGCACCTCGACCATCACCAGGTCCTGGTCCCGCGTCACGCCGTAGATCAGCGTGACGGGCCGGGTTTCCTCACGTTCGGCCAGCACTTCGAGCATCGACAGGAATGGCGCCAACCCCGTGCCGCCCGCCAGCAACAGCAATGGCCGCGACACGTCACGCAGGTAGAAACTGCCCAGCGGCCCGGTCATCGGCACCGCGTCACCGGGTTGGGCGCGCTCCAGCCAGCCACTCATCAACCCGCCGGGCACATGCTTGATCAGGAAGCTGGCGCGCTTGTCGCCGGGCTTGCTGCTGAAGGAATACGCGCGGGTCTGCCCGCTGTCGGGCACGCCGATATTCACGTATTGGCCCGGCAGGAATACCGGTGCCTGGTCCAGCTCGAAACTCACCTCCAGGGCGGCATCCGCATGCCGGGTAATGCTCGCCACCGTCGCGGCAAACTGCGCGGTGCCGGTCTTGCACGCACCGGACGGTACCGGCACGGCAATCACGCAGTCGGATTGCGGCACCATCTGGCAGGTCAACACCTGGCGCTCGCTGGCTTCATCCTCGCTCAGAGCGTCTTCGATGTAGTCGTCGCCCAACTCATAGGTGCCGGTTTCACAGCGGCATTTGCAGGTGCCGCACACGCCGTCCGAGCAGTCCATGGGCAGGTTGATACGTTGGCGAAAGGCCGCGTCGAGGACCTTTTCACCCACCTTGCAGTCGATGAAACGGGTCACCCCGTCCTCGAAATTCAGGGCAATGGAGTACGTCATGGGCGTGTCCTCAGATGTGGTAGATATCGATGACCTGATGGATGTAGTCGTTTTTCAGCACCACTTTCTTGCGCGTGATCAGCGGCTGTTCGGCGCGGATGTCCAGGCGATAGAACGAGGTACCGAAGTACGTATCCGTGGTCTTGTAGCGATGGCTGAGGGTTTGCCAGTTGAAACGCAACTCCACGTGCTGACCGTCGTCGGCCAGCACTTCGAGGTTGGTGATCAGGTGCGCGGTGCGCGGCTCCGGGGTGCTGGCGCTGGAGCGCTCGGTCTTGATCCGGAACACCCGGTCTTCCAGGCCGTCGCGGCTGGGGTAATAGATCAGCGAGATTTCGCTCTGGGGGTCTTCGGTCAGGGTGTCGTGGTCATCCCAGGCCGGCATCCAGTACTCGACCTTGGGTGAATAGCATTCGAGCCATTCGTCCCATTGGCGGTCATCCAGCAGGCGGGCTTCGCGGTATAGAAAGTCCAGCAGGCGGTCACGGGAAGGGCTCATGACAGCACCTCCTTGTCTGTGACGATCAAGCCTTGCTGTTCGCGCTCGATCGCCCGTTGCAGGCTCTGGGCCCAATGGGCGTGCTGGCGCACGAACAGGCCTTCATCTTCGGTTTTCACGCCGCTGAGCTGCGGATTCATGCCCATGGCCCGGGCGTTGTCGTCGGCGCCTTCCACCCATTGTTTCGCGCCGCGGCTGAGGTCGTTCCACAAGGTGGTCGCGCCTTGGTAGCCGGTCTGGCAGGCGCGAAATTCTTCGAGGTCGTCCGGCGTACCCATGCCGCTGACGTTGAAGAAATCTTCGTACTGGCGAATACGCGTGGTGCGCTCCTCGGCACTTTCGCCCTTTGGCGCCATGCAGTAGATCGTGACCTCGGTCTTGTCGACGGCAATCGGGCGCACCACGCGGATCTGCGTGGAGAACTGGTCCATCAGGTACACATTCGGGTAGAGGCACAGGTTGCGGGTTTGATCGACGATAAAGTCCGCACGCTCCTGGCCCAGGCGCTCGGCCAGCGCCTCGCGGTGTGCGTGCACCGGGCGCACTTCGGGATTGAGCAGGCGCGTCCACAGCAGGATATGCCCGTGCTCGAAGGCGTAGACGCCGCCCAGGCTTTTCGACCAGCCATTGGCGTCGACGGTACGGGTGCCTTCGGCTTCGTAGTTGCGCCGGCCCATGGTGGCCGAGTAGTTCCAGTGCACCGAGCTGACGTGATAACCGTCGGCGCCGTTTTCGATCTGCAGCTTCCAGTTGCCGTCGTACACATACGACGAACTGCCCCGCAGCACTTCCAGGCCCAGGGGTGCCTGGTCGACCATCTGGTCGATGATCACCCGGGTTTCCCCCAGGTAGTCGCTGAGTTCCGGCACCGTCTCGCTGAGGCTGCCGAACAGGAAACCGCGATAGTTTTCGAAGCGTCCAAGGCGCTTGAGGTCGTGGGAGCCGTCACAGTCGAAGCGCTCGGGATAGGCGCCGGTCTTGGCGTCCTTCACTTTGAGCAGCTTGCCGGCGTTGCTGAAGGTCCAGCCGTGGAACGGGCAGGTAAACGAGCCTTTGTTGCCTTGTTTACGGCGGCAGAGCATGGCGCCGCGGTGGGCACAGGCGTTGACCAGGCCGTGTAGCGTGCCTTGTTTGTCACGGGTGATGACCACGGGTTGGCGACCGATCCAGGTGGTGAAGTAGTCATTGATCTCGGGCACCTGGCTTTCGTGTGCCAGGTAGACCCAACCGCCTTCGAAAATGTGTTTCATCTCCAGGGCAAACAGGTCGGGGTCGGTGAAGATGTCGCGGCGGCAGCGGAACACCCCGGTGGCGGGATCTTCCTGGACGGAGTCGCGCAATTGTCGGGCGAGTCGGTCGAATGTGCTGATCATGGGGTAGGCCCTCGGTTGTTCTTGTATCAGGCCCTCCCACCCTATTTGCTTGCCCGACCTATCAATATCCGCTGACTGCAATTCGCTATCCGCCTGGCGCAAGCCGGCGCTTCCAGGTCTGCGAGGGCAACTCGCCGAAGCGTTTGCGATAGGCCTCGGAGAAGCGTCCCAGGTGCACGAACCCGTGATCCAGCGCCACCTCGGTGACGCTGCGCGCCGTGGCCCGTTGCAGCATGGCGTGCACCCGCTCCAGCTTGCGCTGGCGCATGTAGTCCCGAGGTGACAGGCCGACCTGGCGTTCAAACAAGGTATACAGCGACCGTTCGCTGACCCTGGCGATGGCCATCAGTTGCTCGACGCTGATGTCGTCCGTCAGGTGCTCCTCGATAAACTGGCGCACCGCTTCAAAGCCGCCACCTTGATCGGGCCGCGGGACCACCCGCAGGACGTTACTGGCCAGCAGCGCCAATAACTTATTGGCCACGATGCGCTCGTACAGGCCCTGCACTTCGGGTTCGGCGGCGTTTTCGGCCTCGTGGCAGATCAAGCCCAGCAGTTGCAGGAACCCGCCCATTTCAGTGAGTGCATGGCGCGGTGCGGCGAAACGGATGCCCGGCTGCGGCAACGTCCAGTGCTGTTCAAGGCAGGCGTTTTCCAGCAGGCGCACCGGCACTTTGACGATGAATTTCTCGCAGTCGGCGGAATAGGTCAGGTCTACCGGGTCATCCGGATTGATCAGCAGCACCTCCCCTGGGCCCAGCACCTGCTCTTCGCCACGGGAATTCGAGCGGCAGTGGCCGTGCAGCAGGATTTGCAGGTGGTAGATGGTTTCCAGCGCCACCGACGTCACCCGCACCGGCGCACCGTAGCTGATGCGGCACAGGTCGAGGCTGGAGAAGGTTCGGTGACTGATGCTCGCCTGCGGGCGGCCCTTGGGTGGCAGGCGGATGCAGTGGCTGCCTACGTGCTGGTTGACGTAGTCGGACACGGCATAGGCATCTGCACGGTCGAAAATCTGGCTGCGCTCACTCAATAGCACGGTCATGGTTGCGCCTTTTATTGTTATGGGCCCTGCGTCTGTACGTCGCCGCAGAGTGATGCGGAGGACTCGAACCGTCCAATATTCAATAGGTGTTGCTTCATACCTCGCAGGTATCGTGGGTTCACTTGCGTTGCAGCACTGACTCCCCGGCCTGGGGCGGCAGCCGCAGGTTATCCAGCAGCGCCACGCCGGCAATCACCGCCACCAGCAGAAACGTCAGCTGGAAATCGGCGGTGGCGGCCTGCCCGGTATTGCCGTGAAAATTCATGGCAAAACGTAACAACAGCGCGCCAATCGCCACGCCCATGGCCATGCTCAGTTGGAAAAACAGGCTGAACAAGGTTGAAGCGTCGCTCATCTGCGCCTGGGTATAGGCCACCCACAAACAGAATGAATAGGACCAGTGCCCAACGGTTGCTGTTCACTCAGGGTTTCGAACCGGTACTTTATCAATAAGCGATTTTTTCAGGCGCGCCTCTGAGCTTTATTTCCCTGCTGGACCACACTTGGCACGATAGACGCTTGCGTAGCCTCCCATTCCCTTGAAAAGAGGTCCCACCATGTACAAGGATTATCCAGCGGCCTACCAAGTCAGCAAAGGCGCTGCCTTGCAGGTCGACAAAGCCTTCTATGACCGCGTGCGCGAGTCCCGGGATGGGCGCACCCTGATCGAGCAGTTCGACGTGCCGATCCGCACCGGCCGCGCCTGGAAAGTACCGGCCGGCCATGTATTCCGCGTGACCACGCCGGTGGGCCCGCAGGTGGGCGACTTCAACGTGTGGAATGCCAACGACCCGCGCGAACGCATGTGGGCCGCACGTACCCGCCAGTTGCAAGGCGCTCACGTCACCACCTACGACCGCCTGTGGTCGAACCTCCCGTTTTTGCGGCCGATGGTCACCATCACCGATGACAGCCTGGCCGACTATGGCATCGACGAACACGGCGGGCGCCTGCATGATTTGCTGGGCACGCGCTGCGACCCTTACGTGAACAAGATGCTCACCGGCGAAGACTTCCACCACCATTGCCATTCCAATCTGACTCGCGCTGTACTGCCCCATGGCCTGACCGAGTTCGACGTGCACGATGTGCTGAACATCTTCCAATGCACCGGCCTCAATCACGACGACATGTACTTCATGAAAGCCTGCCCGGCCAAACAGGGCGACTACCTGGAGTTCTTTGCCGAAATCGACCTGCTGTGCGCCCTCTCCACCTGCCCGGGTGGCGACCTGTCACTGCCGATGTGGGGGCCGGACGCGGAAGACCCGCTGAAGGTCTGCCGTCCGTTGGGAGTGGAAATCTACCGCCTCGACGACGCGCTGCTGGAAGGCTGGAAACAGCCCGAGCGCGCGGCCTACAACGGCAACCATGGCCTGTTGATTCCCAAGGCTGACTGGGAAAAGTAACCGCCGGATTGACACCTGGGGCGCCGCGCCTCAGGTGTTCTGGGCGATCCTGCGGCTGATAAAACTGAAAGCCAGCACCACAAAAATCAGCACGCCGGTGGCCACCTGTTGCCAGTAGAAATTCCAGCCGATCAACAACAAGCCGTTGGCGATCACATTGATAAACAACACCCCCAGCAGCGTGCCCGGAATATTCGCCCGGCCCTGGCGGTTCAATGTGGTGCCGATAAACACCGCGCCAATCGCATTCAGCAAGAATGCATTGCCCGACAGCGGCACATAAGCGCTCACCGTCGAACTCAGCAGAATCCCCGCTACCCCGCACGCCAGCGCCGCCGCCAGCACCGTGGTGGTGACGATGCGCCGCACCGACAACCCCGAGTAATACGCCAGCAGCGGCTGGGTGCCCTGGGCCAGCAGTTCGCGCCCCAGGCGCCCACGGGCCAGCAGCAGGCCGTAGACCACTGCCAATACCAGCACGACCAGCAACGGCAACGGCACACCCAACGGGCTGACACTCGCCAGTTCCGGCTTGAAACCCTGGGCGATGTAGATCGGCTGGCCGCCGTCCGAGAGCAACTGCTGGGCACTGGTGCCGATAAACAAGGTGCCGAGGGTGGCCAGGAACGGGCTGATCCGCAGACCCGCGATCAACCCGGCATTGAACAGGCCTACCAGCAGCCCGGCAGCCAGCGCACCGGCAATCGCTACACCCAGCCCGTGCCCGGCGTTAAGTAACACCACAAAGCTGAAGCTGGCAAAGTCCAGCGCGGTGCCCACCGACAGGTCGATGCCACCGGCCGCCACCGCGTAGGTCATGCCGATGGCGACAATCGCCAGCAGCACGAAGTTGTTCAGCACCAGGCTTTTCAGGTTGCCGCCACTGAGAAACCCCGGTGCCTGCCAGGCAAACACCACGACGATGGCCACGAACACCAGCGGCAACGTCAGGGGCAACAGCGAACGCCAGCCGCCACCACGCGCTTGTAGCGTTGAAACCTGACTCATGAAGGCTCTCCCCGGTTCAATGCACTGGACGCCGCGACCACCAGCAAAATCAGCACGCCCTGCACACCGTTGACCCAGAAGCTCGACAGGTTGAGCAGTTGAAACCCGTTGATCAAAAAGCCGATCAGCAAGGTTGCGAGCAAGGTGCCGGGAATGCTCGCCACCAGTCGCCGGGAGAACACCACCCCGAGAAAAGCAATCGCCACCACCGATAGCAGCATGTCGCCGGAGCCGGTGGTGCTGCCGCTGAAAAACGCCGCTGAACACAAGGCCGCCACGGCCGCACACACCCCCGACAGCAGATAGCTGGAAAGCACATACGCCGGCACTCGAATCCCGGCGGCCTCGGCGGCGTGCGGGTACTCCCCGACGGCATGCAGACGCAGTCCGTAGGCGGTGTGCTGGATCAGCAACGTCAGCACGAAGCCTGTCACCAGCAACACCCAGGCGAGTGCCGGCACGCCCAGCCAGGTCCCGCCGCTGAGCAGGTCGAGCAACGGTGAGTCGGTGGAAACCACCGTATTTTCGGTCAAGACCAGTTCCAGCCCGGCCAGCACATTCATGCTTGCCAGGGTCGCGAGCAACGGTGGCAAACGCAGTACCACCACGGCCAGGCCATTGAGCAGGCCGACGGCCAGGCCGCAGCCCAAGGTCAGCAGCAGGCTGGCCCAAAGGTCGAGACCGGCATTATTGAGTCGGCTGAACACCGCAGCGCACAACCCCAGGTTGGCCGCCAGGGACAGGTCAAGCCCACCGGATACCACGTTGGAACCGCCGCCGATGATCACGCAGGTCAGGCCGAAGGCAAGCACCCCCAGGATGGCCGACTGGCTGAACACATTGGCGATATTGCCCACCGACAGGAAGTTGGGCGCGGCCACTGCAAACCCCAGCAGGATCGCCAGGAACACACCCACCGAACCTCGCCGCAACAACAGCACCCACAACCGTTGGGACAACCCCGGCGCAGCCGTTTCAAGCAGGGACATGCGCCACCTCCCGATTCACCGGCACGGTGACCGTGGGCGGCACAGCCCCGGTGGCACACGCCAGCAGTTGATCGCTGTCCGCCTCACCGGCCAGGAACTCGCCGGCAATCTCGCCTCGATGCAATACCAGAATGCGGTCGCAAATTCCCAGCAGCTCGGGCAAGTCCGAAGACAGCACCAGCACCGCAGCGCCCTCTTCCACCAGGCGCCCGACCAGGCGATAGATCTCGACTTTGGCGCCGACATCCACGCCCACGCAGGGCTCATCCAACAGGTAAACGGCGGAACGCCGGCTCAGCCATTTGCCCAAGGCAACTTTCTGCTGGTTACCCCCGCTGAGCTGGCTGACGGCCGCCTGCGGCCCCGGCGCCTTGATCGCCAGTTCGTCGATCAGCCGCAGGCTTTCAGCCTGTTCCTGGCGCTTGTTCAGCAACCCCCAACGGCTGAACCGCGCCAGCCCGGCCAGCGTGAGGTTTTCCAGCACCGAGAGCAGCGGTGAAATTCCTTGGCTGCGGCGCTCTTCCGGCACCAGGGCAATCCCTTGGGCGATGGCGTCACCGGGGGAACGCAGGCGCAACAAACGGCCTTCCAGGTGGATGCTGCCGCTGTCGGCATGCACCACGCCAAACAGGGTCTTGAGCAAGTCCTTGGCACCCGACCCGACCAGCCCGGTCAAGCCGACGATTTCGCCTCGGCGCAGCTCCAGGTCGATCTCCCGGTAACGCCGGGCCAGACTCAGAGACTGCACCTGCAGCAACGGCTCACCCAGTTCGACCTGAACCTTGGGATACATGTCCTGTACCTCACGGTTGACCATCAACCGCGCAATCTGCGCGCTGGAGGTATCCCGTGGCTTCACCACCGCCACATCGCGGCCATTGCGCAACACCGTCACCTCATCGCACAGGCTGTCGATTTCCTGCAGGTAATGGGAGATATAGAGGATCGACAAACCCTGGTCCCGCAGGCGCTTGACGATCCGCAGCAACTGGTCGACCTCACGCTTGACCAACGCCACGCTGGGCTCGTCGAACACCAGGATCTTCGGCTGGCGAATCAATGCCCGAGTGATTTGCAGCACTTGGCGCTCGGCGCTGTTCAGCTCGCCCACCAACGCGCCGGCCGGCAGTTGCAGTTCAAAATATTCCGCCAGCAAACGCTCGGCCTCGCGCTGCTGCCGGCGCCGATCCACAAACGGACCACGGCGTAATTCATGCCCGAAAAACAACGCCTCGCCCACCGTAAAACTCGCTGGCAACAGCCGCTCCTGATGGATGAACTGCACGCCCAGCGCGTCCACCTGGCGCGGCGACAGCGCGGCATACGCCTGGCCATCAATGCTCACCTGCCCCGAGTCCGCCGTGTGGATCCCCGCCAGGACCTTGATCAAGGTCGACTTACCGGCCCCGTTCTCGCCCACCAGACCGTGAATGGTGCCGCGTTCGACTTTCAGGCTCGCATCATCCAGCGCCACGGTGGCGCCAAACCGTTTGTGCAGGTGCTGCAAGTGCAACGCGGCCATCAATCACCCCGCAGTTGCTGGACCTGCGCCAGGTTGGCAGCCGTGGTCAGCAGCGTCGCGACGTGAGTCTCCTTGGGCAGGTCACGCTGCCCGGCGAGGTAGCGCGCCACGTTCTGCACCGCGGTCTTGCCGATCAGTGCCGGTTGCTGGGCGACCACCGCGCCCACCGGCGAATTGGCCTGGCCGAGCAGCTCCAGCACTTCCGGCGTGCCGTCCACACCGTAGGTCTTGATTTCGGTGCGCTTGGCATCGATCAACGCCTTGCTCGCCCCCAGTTGCGGAATGTCCCACGCCGCCCAGATCGCCGAGACACTCCCGGCCGGGTACTTGTTGAGCAACGCCGACACCTGGGAATAGGCATCCTGCACGGTGTTGGGGATCACATCCCGCAACTCCGGCTCGATGATTTCCAGTTGCGGATGGTCCTTGAGCGCGAGCTTCAACTGGTCATAGCGAATCGCGCACACCGGCACGCCGTAGAAGCCGTTGAACACCAGGATCTTGCCCTTGCCGCCGGCATCCTTGATCAGTTGGTCGGCCAGGGCCTTGCCGGTGGCGACGTTATCCGAGGTGGTGTTGTTGAGGCTGTACTGCGAAGGCGCATCGATGGTGAACAGCGGGATGCCGGCCTTGCTGATGCGCTTGAGCCACGGGTCGATCACGCTGAGGGTGCCGAGGGTCTGGATCACCGCATCGGGTTTCTGGGTGACCACGGTTTGCAGCTGGGTTACCAGGTTCTTGTCATTGCGCCCGGCGTCGAGGGTGATGGGCGTGCCGCCGAGGCGCTTGATCTCGTCGACCTGGGCCTGGAATGCCTTGATATCGAAATAGTGACTGGTGCCGGTCATGCTCACGGCAATGCGCTTGCCGGCCAGGGACGGCACTGCATCGTCGCCCTCGGCGGCCTGGGACAGGGCGGCGTGGCCCAGCAACAGCGCTGCGCCAAGCCAGATGAAACGGGAACGCGAGAAAAAAGTGCAAGGCATACAGGGCTCCGCTGAGCGACGGGTGAAAGGGTTCACCTGTGTGTATTGCAGAGCCCATGCCACAAATTATTTTCAATAAAATCAATGCGATAAAAACAACGGGCGATGTTGTGCTGTCTCGAGCAAACCACAACTGTCCGACTGCTGTTGCACAGCCAACAGTTGCACGCCCCCAGGACCATCGCGCGCTGCACGATCATTCAATATCCGGCCGGCCGTTGGGCCTAACTTAAGGCTCCAATGTCCTGAAACCCTGGAACCTACAATGCCTGCTAGCCAAGCTTCGACGAATTACGCTTCGATCAACTTCGCCCAGAAGTACGCCCTGTTCAGCGAGCAATGGGCGCCCAAGGTCGTCGCGCAAATGAACGACTACCAGTTCAAGGTGGTGAAGATTGAAGGCGACTTTATCTGGCACGACCATGCCGACACCGATGAAACCTTTATCGTCCTGGAAGGCACGCTGCGCATCGACTTCCGCGACGGCGCGGTGACCATCGGCCAAGGGGAAATGTACGTGGTGCCCAAAGGCGTCGAGCACAAGCCGCACGCCTTGGGTGAGGTGAAGCTGCTGTTGATCGAGCCCTGCGGTGTGTTGAACACCGGCGCCGAAGGTGGAGAGCGTACGGCAATCAACGACGTGTGGATTTAGCACCCTCCCGCGTTGCCTGTTTGGGCTAGTCTTCACCTCACTGTTTCTCCAGGCCAGGAGCACGCGTGATGAACAGGCAGCTCAAGATAACCTCAGCCCTCGTGATGACCCTGATGGCGTTGGCGGGCAACGCCTACGCCGGCACTGGCGCCTGCCCGCCCACCGATGCCCTTAAAGACGCGTTCAAAAAGACGCCGACCGGGGAAGTGGTCGCCTACACCGCGTCCGGCCCGGGCGGCCAGCAATGGACCGGGCAAAACCCGATGACAGAGCAGAAGGACCTGCATCAGGTCCACTTCGAAAAGGCGGTGATCCAAAGCAGCCAGGGTCAGTCGTCGGTGGCATGCCACTACCTGGATCAGAACCATGAGCCGGTGAGCATGACCCTGAAAAACCCGGTCAATGCCAAGCCGGTCGGCAGCGCATGGGCAGGCAACGAATGCACGGCAACCAACCCGGCGCTCTGCACCTTTGAATAGCCAGCACGCCGACAGTTTATGGGGCGCACTGTTCCTTGCATCCTGCGCAACAGTCCTTTGTCATCAACCGCATTGATAGCTCCCTAACGAAACCTGCATGCTAGAGGGCTCGCTTTACGCTTATATCATTCCGAATGATAGTTACCTTTGTTTCATTCGATTCGTGAGATAGCACCCTGCCGAGCATGATCCGCCCATCTTAAATACATTGGCGGATGCACCTCATGGAACAGTCACTCAAACATTTGCGCTATCCCTTGGCCATTTTGGCCGTGATGGTGATGAGCGCCTGCGGCAAGGCGCCGGAACAAGCGGCCGCCATGCCACCAAGCCACGTCAGCGTGGCCAAGGTGCTGGAACAACCGGTCAACGAATGGGACGAATTCACCGGCCGCCTCGAAGCGCCGGAAACCGTGGAGATCCGTCCGCGGGTGTCGGGCCAGATCGATCAGGTCGCCTTCACCGAAGGCGCGCTGGTCAAGAAAGGAGACCTGCTGTTCCAGATCGACCCTCGCCCATTCCAGGCTGAGGTGCGCCGCCTCGAAGCACAACTCGCACAAACCAAGGCCGCCGCCACCCGCAGCGATAACGAAGCCCAGCGCGGCGAACGCCTGCGCCAGAGCAATGCGATCTCCGCCGAACTGGCCGACTCGCGCACCACCGCCGCCCAGGAGGCCCGCGCCGCTGTTGCCGGGATCCAGGCGCAGTTGGACCTGGCCAAGCTGAACCTGAGCTTCACCCGTGTCACCTCGCCCATCAGCGGCCGTGTCAGCCGTGCCGAGATCACCGCCGGCAACCTGGTGACCGCCGATGTCACCGCGCTGACCAGCGTGGTCTCCACCGACAAGGTCTACGCCTACTTCGACGCCGATGAACGTGTGTACCTCAAGTACACCGAACTCGCGCGCCAGGGCCGCCGTGGCGCGACCACCCCGGTGTACATGGGCCTGTCCAATGAAACCGGCAACCCGCACCTGGGCCAGATGAACTTCGTCGACAACCAGGTCAACCCGGCCACCGGCACCATTCGCGGTCGCGCCGTGTTTGATAACAGCAAGGGCGAATACACCCCTGGCCTGTACGCCCGCTTGAAGCTGGTGGGCAGCGGCACCTACTCCGCCGTACTGATCAGCGACGAAGCCGTGGGCACCGACCTGGGCAAGAAATTCGTACTGGTGATGGACGGCGACAAGCCGGCCTATCGCGCCGTGGAACTGGGGCCGAAGATCGAAGGCTTGCGCATCGTGCGCAGCGGCCTGACCAAGGACGACACGATCATCGTCAAGGGCTTGCAGCGCGTTCGCCCGGGATCGCCGGTGGCGCCGGAAACCATCCCGATGGCCAGCAAGGAAACCCTCGCCGCCTTGGCACAACAACGACAAGCGCTTGAAGCCAGCAACCTGGAGCAAGTGGCGCCGGATAAAGCCGCGCCCAAGCTCGCCAGTGTCGCGACTCCACGCGGTTAAGGGATACGACTCAAGATGAATTTTTCCAAGTTCTTCATTTCGCGGCCGATCTTCGCAGCAGTGCTCTCGCTGCTGATCCTGATCGCCGGCGCGATTTCACTGTTCCAGCTGCCGATCAGTGAATACCCGGAAGTGGTGCCGCCGACTGTAGTGGTCCGCGCCAACTTCCCGGGCGCCAACCCCAAGGTCATCGGTGAAACCGTGGCCGCGCCCCTGGAGCAAGCCATCACCGGCGTCGAGAACATGCTGTACATGTCCTCGCAATCGACCGCCGACGGCAAGCTGACCCTGACCATCACCTTCGCCCTGGGCACCGACCTGGACAACGCGCAGGTACAGGTGCAGAACCGGGTAACCCGGACTCAGCCCAAGCTGCCCGAGGAAGTGACGCGCATCGGTATTACCGTGGACAAGGCCTCTCCCGACCTGACCATGGTGGTGCACATCACCTCCCCCGATCAGCGCTACAACATGCTGTACCTGTCCAACTACGCGATCCTGAATATCAAGGATGAGCTGGCACGCCTGGGCGGCGTGGGTGACGTGCAGCTGTTCGGCATGGGCGACTACTCCCTGCGTGTGTGGCTCGATCCGAACAAGACCGCCTCGCGCAACCTGACCGCCACCGATGTGGTGACGGCCATCCGCGAACAGAACCGCCAGGTAGCGGCCGGTGCACTGGGCGCGCAACCTGCGCCGACTGACACCAGCTTCCAGCTGTCGGTCAACACCCAGGGCCGACTGGTCACTGAGGAAGAGTTCGAGAACATCGTCATCCGCGCCGGGGCTAATGGCGAAATCACGCGCCTGAAAGACATCGCGCGGGTTGAGCTGGGTTCCAGCCAGTACGCCCTGCGCTCGTTGATCGACAACCAACCGGCCGTGGCGATCCCGATCTTCCAGCGCCCGGGCTCCAACGCCATCGACATCTCCAATGAAGTACGCGCCAAGATGGCGGAGCTGAAACAGAGCTTCCCGGAGGGCATGGATTACCGCATCGCCTACGACCCTACCGTGTTTGTGCGGGGTTCCATCGAGGCCGTGGTTCACACCTTGTTTGAAGCACTGATCCTGGTGGTGCTGGTGGTGATCCTGTTCCTGCAGACCTGGCGCGCGTCGATCATTCCACTGGTAGCAGTGCCGGTTTCGTTGATCGGTACGTTTGCGGTGATGCACCTGTTTGGCTTCTCGCTCAACGCGCTGTCGCTGTTCGGGCTGGTGTTGGCGATTGGTATCGTGGTGGACGACGCCATCGTGGTGGTGGAGAACGTCGAGCGCAACATCGAGCTTGGACTGGAACCGTTCCCGGCCACCGAAAAGGCCATGAGCGAAGTGACTGGCCCGATCATCGCAACCGCGTTGGTACTGTGTGCGGTGTTCATTCCAGCGGCCTTTATCAGCGGCTTGACCGGCCAGTTCTATAAGCAGTTCGCCTTGACCATTGCGATCTCGACGGTGATTTCGGCGTTCAACTCGCTGACCCTGTCGCCCGCCCTGGCAGCGGTCTTGCTCAAAGGCCACAACGCGCCGAAAGACGGCTTCTCCAGGTTCCTCGACAAGATGCTGGGCGGCTGGTTGTTCAAACCGTTCAACCGCTTCTTCGACAAGGCCAGCCATGGTTACGTCGGCACCGTACGCCGGGTGATCCGCGGCAGTGGCATCGCGCTGTTCCTGTATGCCGGCCTGATGGTCCTGACCTGGCTGGGCTTTGCCCACACGCCGACCGGTTTCGTACCGGCCCAGGACAAGCAATACCTGGTGGCCTTCGCACAATTGCCGGACGCCGCGAGCCTGGACCGCACCGAAGACGTGATCAAGCGCATGTCCGACATCGCCATGAAACAACCCGGCGTGGAAAGCGCGATTGCCTTCCCTGGCTTGTCGATCAACGGTTTTACCAACAGCCCGAACAACGGCATCGTGTTCGTAACCTTGAAGCCGTTCGATGAGCGTAAAGACCCGAGCCTGTCTGCCGGTGCGATTGCCGGTGCACTGAACGGCAAGTACAGCAGCATCCAGGAAGCCTACATGGCGATCTTCCCGCCGCCGCCGGTACAGGGCCTGGGTACGATCGGCGGGTTCCGCCTGCAGGTCGAAGACCGTGGCAACCTGGGTTACGACGAGCTGTACAAAGAAGTGCAGAACATCATTACCAAGAGCCGTGGCGTGCCTGAGTTGTTCGGCCTGTTCACCAGCTACACGGTCAACGTGCCCCAGGTCGATGCTGCCATCGACCGCGAAAAGGCCAAGACCCACGGCGTGGCGATCAGCGACATCTTCGACACCCTGCAGATCTACCTGGGTTCGTTATATGCCAACGACTTCAACCGCTTCGGGCGTACCTATCAGGTCAACGTGCAGGCTGAGCAACAGTTCCGCCAGGATGAAGACCAGATCGGCCAGCTGAAAGTGCGCAACAACAAAGGCGAGATGATCCCGCTGGCGACCTTCATCAAGGTCAGCGACACCTCGGGCCCGGACCGCGTGATGCACTACAACGGCTTCATCACCGCCGAGATCAACGGCAACGCCGCACCGGGCTATAGCTCCGGCCAGGCCCAGGCGGCGATCGAGAAACTGTTGAAAGACGAACTGCCCAACGGCATGACCTACGAGTGGACCGACCTGACCTATCAGCAAATCCTCTCGGGCAACACCGCGCTGTTCGTATTCCCGCTCTGCGTACTGCTGGCGTTCCTGGTACTGGCCGCCCAATACGAAAGCTGGAGCCTGCCACTGGCGGTGATCCTGATCGTACCGATGACCCTGCTGTCGGCCATCACCGGGGTGATTATCTCCGGCGGCGACAACAACATCTTTACCCAGATCGGCCTGATCGTACTGGTGGGCCTGGCGTGTAAGAACGCGATTCTGATCGTCGAGTTCGCCAAGGATAAACAGCAGGAAGGCCTCGACCCGCTCGCTGCGGTACTGGAAGCCTGCCGTCTGCGTCTGCGGCCGATCCTGATGACTTCGTTTGCCTTCATCATGGGTGTGGTGCCGCTGGTGATGTCCAGCGGTGCCGGTGCCGAGATGCGTCATGCCATGGGTGTGGCGGTGTTCTCCGGGATGATCGGCGTGACCTTCTTCGGTCTGCTGCTGACGCCAGTGTTCTATGTACTGATCCGCCGGTTTGTTGAACGCGGTGAAGCGCGCAAAGCGGCCAAGGCCTTGAAGCTGGAGACACAGCAATGAGCGTGAAAGTATTTTTGCCGAGCTTGCTGGTACTGGCGCTGAGCGCCTGTGCCGTGGGCCCGGACTATAAAACCCAGCCACTGGAGGCGGCCAACGTAACGGCCGCCGCCGACGCCAAGCAGTACGACCACGCGAAGTTCGAAGGCATCTGGTGGCAGCAGTTCGAGGACCCGACCCTTAACCAGTTGGTGACTCAATCCCTGAACGGTAACCGTGACCTGCGGGTGGCATTTGCCCGCCTGCGGGCAGCCCGGGCGATTCGTGACGACGCCGCCAATGACGTGATGCCGGTGATCACCAGCCGCGCCAGCAGCGACGTGGGCAAAGGCCAGATTCCGGGCCAGACCACCAAGCGCGTCAACAGTGAGCGTTATGACCTGGGCCTGGACATGGCCTGGGAAGTGGACTTGTTCGGGCGGATCCGCCGCAACCTGGAGGCCAGCGACGCTGACCAACAGGTTGCCGAGGCCGACCTGTATCAACTGCAAGTCACCATGATTGCCGAATTGGTGGACGCTTACGGTCAACTGCGGGGCGCGCAACTGCGCGAGAAAATCGCGGTGGCCAACCTGAAGAACCAGGAAGACTCGCGCGGTATCACCGTCAGCCTGCGGGATGCCGGTGTGGGTGATCAGCTCGATGTGGTGCGGGCCGATGCGCGGCTGGCGGCTGTAGAAGCCAGTGTGCCGCAGCTGCAGGCGGAGGAAGTGCGCGAGCGTAATCGCATCGCTACCCTCCTCGGCCAGCGTCCGGACAAGTTGACCGTGGACTTGAGCCCGAAAGATTTGCCGGCGATTGCCAAGGCCTTGCCGATTGGTGATCCGGGGCAACTGTTGCAACGTCGTCCGGACATTCTCAGTGCCGAGCGTAAGTTGGCAGCGGCCACAGCGCGGATTGGGGTGGCCAAGGCTGATCTGTTTCCGCGGGTGAGTCTCAGTGGGTTCCTCGGGTTTACCGCTGGGCGTGGGTCGCAGATTGGTTCGGCGGCGGCGAATGCGTGGTCCCTGGGGCCGAGCATTACCTGGGCGGCGTTTGACCTGGGCAGTGTGCGGGCGCGGTTGCGTGGTGCGGATGCCGAGGCGGATGGTGCTCTGGCGAGCTATGAGCAGCAGGTGTTGCTGGCGCTGGAAGAATCGGAGAACGCCTTCAGTGATTACGGTAAACGCCAGCAGCGGTTGGTTTCGCTGATTCGTCAGAGTGAGTCGAGCCGGGCTGCTGCGGATCTGGCGGAGATTCGTTACCGCGAAGGGACGGTGGACTTCCTGGTGTTGCTGGACGCGCAGCGTGAGCGTTTGGCCGCCGAGGATTCGCAGGCTCAGGCCGAAGTGGATCTGTATCGGGGGATTGTCGCGATTTACAAGGCGTTGGGGGGTGGGTGGCAGCCGAGTACCACCATTGCCAGTGCCAAGTGATGTGATTTAAAGAGCTCCTTTGGTTGGTCGCATCCAGCCAATTTTTAGCCCCGTGCCGTCATTCGGTCGCGGGGCTTTTTTTTGCTCGTTTGTGGTGGGTACATATCCGTTATTTCGGTCAGGGCTGCTATTGGTTCCGCTCTTACAGCGGCTCACTTTTGAAGAGCGCAAAAGTAAGCAAAACGCTCTTGCCCCACCACTCGGCACCTCGCTTGGGCTCGGTGTGCCCTCACTCCGGCTTTGGACCGTGGGCCGCCGTCATGGGCCATCCTTGGCCCAGGACGGCTAACCCGGCGTCCTGCCGGGTTACCCACGCTCCAAAGCCTGCGTTCGGCCAGCGTGGTTTAACGGGGCGCCTAAGATCAAAATCAAGATCAACAGCAAGAGCACAGCGGCCTACAGGCCGGCTTGAGTGTTGTGAAGCAAAAGCCAAATCAAAAGCTAAAGCGGGCACGGTCAAATGTGGGAGCTGGCTTGCCTGCGATAGCATCAACTGGATGTACCTGATGCACCGAGTTGTCTGCATCGCAGGCAAGCCAGCTCCCACAGAAAAGCAGCTTTGCTTTCGCTCTGGTCTTTGCTTTTGCTTTTAACACTCAAGCCGGCCTGTAGGCCGCTGTGCTCTTGCTTTTGATCTGCTTTTGATTTTGATCTGCGGGCCCCGTTAACCACGATGGCCGCAAGTAGGCACGGTGGAGCGGGTAAATCGGCAGGGATGCCGATTTAGCCGCGCCGGGCCATGGATGGCCCGTCGCGGCGGCCCGCGGAATCGGGCCGGAGTGCGGGCATGCCGAGCCTAGGCGAGGCACCGAGTGGTGGGGCAAAGACCTTTTGGTTACTTTTGGCTGGGCCGGCATTCCGGGCGTTTGCCAAAAGTGACCCGCTGTAAGAGCGGAACCATAAGCCGCCGTTACCGCAGCAACGGATATGTACCCAATACGCTACCGCGCAAGCACCATGGCAAAGTACCCAAACACCGTGAGCAAAATCCCCGACACCGCATACGCCACCGGAAACCCAATCCACGGCACCGTACTATCAATTTCCTTGGCCGCCTCCCGCGCAGGCCCCGAGTGACTCCGCGCCCCCGCAACACCGCCCATGAGAATCGCCGGATTAATCTTGAACACATGAAACCCCACCGCCCAAACAATAAACGGTGGAATCGTGCAAGCCACAAACCCAAGCAAAAAGATCTTCAACGCAATGATCGCGCTGATCTGCGAAACCAGATTGGCCCCGGCATTCACCCCCACAATTGCGACAAAGAAAATCAACCCCATGTCCTCGAGAATGTTGCGCGCCGCATTCGGCGTATTCCCAAAAAACCGCACCCGCGACACCAGCGACGAGACGATAATCCCCGACACCAGCAACCCACCCGCATTCCCCAGGCCCACCGCCGCCCCGAACGCCGGCACTTGAATCAGGCCGATCAGCAACCCCAGCACCATGCCCAACGACAGCGTGAGCAAATCGGTCGCCGTACTCGGCCGTCCCGCCTTGCCCAGTAACGCCGTGGCCTTGTCGATGGCACTGCGCAAGCCAATCAGGTGCATCACATCCAGGCGCTGCAACCGCGTTTCCAGCCCCACCGGAATCGGCGCCCCTCCCCGCTCAATCCCCACCAACTGCACCTGCCCGGCAATCGGCGACTGGCTGAATTCCTTGAGCGCCTTGCCCACTGCATTCTTGTGGGTCACCAGAATCACCGCTTCATCCAGCGGTATATTCAGGGCCCGGGCATCCGGCACCTCCGGCCCGATCAGGCCCATGTGGTCGGTCAGTGCATCCAGGCTGCCACCCAGGGCAATCACATCGCCCAACTGCAACATCAATGTCGGATCGGCTCCCAGCAACTCGTCGCCACGCTCGATGTTCTCGATCTGGTACAGCGCAAAGCGCTGGCGAAACTGCGCGATGCTTTGTCCTACCAGCTCCGGGTTTACCAGGCGATAAGCCCGCAGATCAAACGGTCGATAGCCGCTGAGCCCGGCATCGTCGACGTTCGGCACGCCGTGCTCCACCTCAAACTCTTTGGCGGCCTTGCGCGCATCCACGCCCCACCAGCGCGGCAGGTATTTGCAGATCAGAATGATCCCGACTGTGCCCCAGATATAGGTGATGCCGTAGGACAGCGCGATCATCGCCGTGGCCGCTGCCGCCGTGGTGCCCGGCGGCAGTGGCACCACGCCCGAGGTGATGGCCTGCTCGGCGGAACCGATGGCCGCCGACATGGTTTGCGAACCGGCGAGAATCCCGCCTGCCGCGCCTACCGGCAGGGACAGCAGCCGCACGCCGAGCACCACGATGCCCAGCCCCAGGAACGAGGACAGAATCGCCAGGAAGGTAAACTTCAGGCCATCGCCCTTGAGGCTGTTGATGAACGAAGGCCCGACCCGCAACCCGACGCCGTACATGAACAGGTAATAAAACAGGCTCTTGGTGAAGTTATCGAGTTCGAAATGCACGCCGTAGTACGACGCCCAGGTCGCAATCGCGCAGCCGATCACGATGGCCCCGGCCACCGCGCCCAGGCCGTAGCCCTTGATAGTGCCGCGCCCGACCCAGACGGACAGGCCAACCACCAGGAACAGCAGGATGTAAGGGTTGTCGTGCAGGAAAGTAAAGAAGGCAGTCACGATGATTCGTACCTGGCGATGCAACGCTAAAGGTACCGGGCCTCAAGGCCCGGTGGGTTTTCAGTGCGTTCAGTCGAGGTTCGGGGTGTCGGCCGGGATGACCGGGTCGGCGATGGCGCCATGGCTGAAGCTGGGGCCCGCGTCGGAATGCTCCACCGGGTTTTTCTGCAGGTAGGCAACGGCCTTGCGCAGGTCCTCCAGCAGCAACGCCACCAGGTCACGACTCACGCCATGCCGCACCAGGATGCGCTGTACCACGATGTTCTGACGGTCGGACGGCAACGGGTAAGACGCAATCTGCCAGCCGCGCATGCGCACACGCTCCGACAGGTCGTAGAGGCTGAAGCCGTGGTCTACGCCGTCCTTGAGCTTGTAGCAGACCGCCGGCAGCCCGTCGTTGCCGTCGTACACCAGTTCCAGTGGGGCGAACTGGGCGATTTCCGATGCCAGCCACTGCGCCGTATCGGAGCACGCCTGTTGAATACGGGTGTAGCCGTCACGCCCGAGCCGCAGGAAGTTGTAGTACTGGGCGATGATTTCACCGCCGGGCCGGCTGAAGTTCAGGGCAAAGGTCGCCATGTTGCCGCCCAGGTAGTCGACGTAGAAAATCAGCTCTTCCGGCAGGTCTTCAGTGGAGCGCCAGATCACCCAGCCCACGCCAAGCGGCGCCAGGCCGTACTTGTGGCCGGAAGCGTTGATCGACTTGACGCGCTCGATCATAAAGTCCCATTGCAGCTCTTGCTGAATGAACGGGGCGATAAACCCACCGCTCGCCGCGTCGACATGAATCGGAATATCCAGGCCAAGATCGCGTTGCATCGAGTCCAGCTCGGCCGCCAGGGCGGCGACCGGTTCGTAGATCCCGGTAAAGGTCACGCCCAGGGTCGCCACCACGCCAATGGTGTTCTCGTCGCAATATTCCCGCAGGTCGGCCGGGCGCAGGCCTAATGCATCACCGCGCAACGGCACTTCGCGGATTTCCACATCGAAATAGCGGGCGAATTTCTTCCAGCAAATCTGCACCGGACCACACACAAAGTTCGGTTTGTCGGTGGGTAACCCCGCCGCTTCCCGGCGTTTTTTCCAGCTCCATTTAAGGGCCAGGCCCCCGAGCATCGCCGCTTCGCTGGAGCCCGTGGTGGAACAGCCAACGGTTTGCCAGGACTTCGGCGCGTGCCACAGGTCGGCAATGATGTGCACGCACCGGTTTTCAATCTCGGCCGTCTGCGGGTACTCGTCCTTGTCGATCATGTTCTTGTCGAGGGCGTCGGCCATCAACTGCTGCACTTCGGGCTCGACCCAGGTGGTGCAGAAGGTCGCCAGGTTTTGCCGGGAATTGCCGTCCAGCAGCAGTTCGTCGCGCACCAGGTTGTAGGCGGCGGACGGCGTGGTCGAGTGGTCCGGAAGGCGATATTTGGGCAGCTTGTGCTGGGCGGAGCCACTCGAATAGACGTCTTCGATGGCTTGGTCCTGAGTCTCTACGGTTCTGTGAAGTGCCATGAAATCCTGCTCTTGAATGAGGGAAATGGCGTAGACGTTGATCGCGACAAATGCCGATCAGGCTGCGTCAGGAAACGAACGATGGAGCGGTGGCGCCGAATATCACACGCATCGAGGCACAGGTAAGTGACCCAGGTCATTAAAGCCGTGGATAGTCAGTGCAGCCTGGCAGTGACCTATTGGCTCAGTGCTTCGTTCAATATCAGGCTGCGATAGTGTCCGGGGTTGGAGCCCGACCACTTGCGAAACGCCTTGTAGAACGAGCTGGCATCGGCAAACCCCAGGCGCGTGGCGATCTCGGCAAAGCTGATGTCGGCGTCTGCCAGCCAGACGATCGCCAATTCCTTGCGCACGCTGTCCTTGAGGCCCTGGTAGGTCTGCCCTTCTTCCGCCAGGCGCCGGCGCAGGGTCGAGGCCGAGATGCACAAGGACGCCGCCAGGCCTTCGGTTTCCGGCCAGGTGTCGGCGGGCATCTGCCGCAGGTCGGTCTTGATGCGGGTGGCGAGGCTGTCCGGGTCGCGGTATTTGACCAGGATGTTGGCGGGCGCGTGGGCCAGGAAACGCTTGAGTTCTTCCGGGCTGCGCTTGATCGGCAGGTCGAGGCAGTCGGCCGAGAAAATCATCCGGGTGCGCGGCCGGTCGAAGCGCAGGTTGTCGGAGAACATCACTTGGTAGTCGTCGCAGAAGTCCGGCGGCGAGCAGCGCAGCTCAATCGCCAGGATCGGAATGCGTCGCCCCGCCAGCCAACAGGCGACGCCATGGACGATCATCCAGTAGGCGAAGTAGGTGAAGGCCCGCTTGGGTTCGGGCTCTGGCTCCAACAAGACGATTTCCGCCAGACTCTGCTGGCGTACCAGTTGCGCCGGCATGCGCTCAAGCATCAGCGACAGGAAGCCCAGGCCGGTTTCCAGCGCGGCGGCCAGGGTGGGTTGTGCCATGGAGGCCCGGCACAGGAATTCCAGGCTGCCGGATTTGAGCTTGCGCGGGTCCATGCCAAAGAATTCATCGTCCATGCGCCGTGCCAGCAGGCGCCAGAGGCGCGCGTACGCCGTTGCCGGAACACGTGCACTTGGCTGTTCCAGCAGCGCTGGACTGATCCCGACTTTGCTCAACACTTCATCGGTCGCCGCACCCGGCGCGCAGCTCTGCAACAGGGCTTCGCGGACCAGTTGGATGGAAATCGTGTCTTTTTCCGACATGGGGAATGGCGCAATCCGGTGGCTGGGACGATGCCGCGCATTCTAGTGGCGGTTGCGGTTTGCCACCACCGTTCAGTCAAGGTTCAGTAAAGGTCAATATTTCTTGTTTAGCAATGAGTATCATTATGTTACAACTTAGCCTCCTATCTAGTGACGATTCGGTGCCGAATGCTTGTTCCTTTTCTCATCATGCTGCGCGAAGGCATAGAAGCCGCCTTGATCGTTGGCATTATTGCCAGCTACCTCAAGCAGACTGGCCGTGGCCAGTACATGCCCGCAGTGTGGATCGGCGTGTTTCTGGCAGCCGCCCTTGCGCTGCTGGTCGGCGGTGGCCTGGAACTGGTGAGTGCCGAATTCCCGCAGAAACAACAGGAACTGTTCGAAGGCATCGTCGGCCTGGTGGCTGTGGGCATTCTCAGCTCCATGGTGTTCTGGATGCGCAAGGTGGCGCGCTCCATCAAGCATTCCCTGCATGAATCCCTTGATCACGCCCTCGCCGGCTCCAAACACCAGGTGACAGCGCTGATCGCCATGGTGTTTTTCGCGGTGGCCCGGGAAGGCCTGGAAACCGTGTTCTTCCTGCTGGCGGTGTTCCAGCAAAGCGAAGGCCCGGGTGCGCCGATTGGTGCCCTGCTCGGCCTGATCCTGGCGATCATCGTCGGCTTCCTGATCTACACCGGCAGCATGCGCCTGAACCTCGGCGCGTTCTTCCGCTGGACCGGGCTGTTCATCCTGGTGGTTGCCGCCGGCATCCTCGCCAACTCGGTACAAGCCCTGCACGAAGCCGGGGTGTGGAACCACCTGCAAACCGTCCTGTTCGATTTCAGCGCGACGCTGCCGATGGATGGCCCGCTGGGCTCGGTGCTGGCCGGCATGTTCGGCTATCAGGACGCCCCGACCGTCAGCACCCTCGGCGCCTACCTGATTTACCTGGTGGTGGCCCTGGTGATGTTCTTCCTGCCCGCGCCGCCCAGCAAGCCGGCTACCCGCACAACTTCTTCCGTTTCCAGCCAGTAAGGACCGCCTCTTGTCCAACCAAACCCCTCAACCGGCTCCGCCGTCCCGCGCCTTGCGCTGGGCGGTGGGCGGCTCGGTGGTCGTGATGATCGCCGCCGGTGGCCTGTTCTACTACGCCTCGCAACTGGCTGCCTCCAAGCGCCAGGCCAACCACAATGAAATCGCGGTGACGATCCACGCCCACAGCTGCGAGCCGAATGCGCTGACGGTGCCGGCCGGACGCGCCAGTTTCCGCATCATCAACCGCTCGGACCGTGCCGTGGAATGGGAAATCCTCGACGGCGTGCTGGTGGTCGAAGAGCGCGAAAACATCGCCCCGGGCCTGAGCCAGGTGATCAACGCCAACCTGCTGCCCGGCGACTACCAGATCACCTGCGGCCTGCTGAGCAACCCACGAGGCACCTTGACGGTGACGCCAACTGCCGAGTCGGACGCGCAAGCCAAGGCCAAGCCGTCGATGGTGGCGTTTATCGGCCCGCTGTCGGAATTCCGCGTGTACCTGAGCAGCCAGGGCAGTGCCCTGGTCAAGGCCGTTACGGCACTTGAGCAGGCCATCGAAGCCGGCGACCTCGCCCAGGCCCAGGCACTTTATGTACCGGCCCGCGAGGCCTACCAGCGTCTGGCCCCGGCCTCCCAACGCCTGGCGGAACTGGACAACGCGATCAACGCCCGCGCCGACTACTTTGAAAAACGCGAGCAGGACCCGGCGTTCAGCGGCTTCCACCGCCTCGAGTACGGCCTGTTCCAGCAACGCAACCTCGACGGCCTGGCGCCGATTGCCCAGCGCCTGGTCACCGATGTGACCAGCCTCAAGCAACAGTTGCTGGCCCAGTCGCTGCCGCCGGAGCAACTGGTGAGCATCGTGGTGCGCAACCTCAACAGCCTGGCCGACGTACGCGCCGCCAGCGGCGAGGAAGAACGCTACAGCCACACCGACCTCAACGGCTTCGCCGCCAACCTGGACGCCGCCCGCAAAGTGGTCGACCTGATGCGTCCGCTGTTGACCAAATCCGCCGCGCAATTGTTGCCGGGGATCGACAGTGCGATCAGCGCCCTCGACGCCGAACTCAACGGTTTGAAAGTCGATGGCCGCTACGCCTCGTATGACAGCGTTACCGCCGATCAGCGCAAGCAGATCGCCGACAAGGCCAAGGCTCTGGCCGTTGCACTCGATGGAATCGACCCCGCCCTTGGCCTTTCCGGCCTGAAGTGAAGACGACCGTAGATATGAGTGATTCAGAACAGTTTTCATCCCAGCGCCGTCGTGTATTGCTGGGCATGGCCGCCACCGGCGCCGCGATTGCCGGCAGCAGCCTGAGCTGCCCGGCGATGGCCGCCAACGCTGCCGCGCAAGTCACCACCGCGCCCAGCAGTGAAAAGACCCAGGACCACCACGACTACCGCGGCAAGCACCAGACCGGCATCGTCACCCCGCGCCCGGCCTGCGGCATGCTCGTGGCATTCGACGTGTTGGCCAGCGACCGCGAGGACCTGGAGCGGCTGTTCCGCACCTTGAACGAGCGCATCGCGTTCCTGATGACCGGCGGCACTGTGGTGCAAGTCGACCCGAAACTGCCCCCCACCGACTCCGGCATCCTCGGCCCGGTGGTAACGCCAGACAACCTGACCATCACCGTGTCGGTGGGCGAGTCGCTGTTCGACGAACGCTTTGGCCTGGCTGCGGCCAAGCCCAAGCGCCTGATCCGCATGGTCGGTTTCCCCAACGATGCGCTGGAACCGGCGCAGTGCCACGGCGACCTGAGCCTGCAGTTCAGCTCCAACACCCCGGACACCAATATCCACGCCCTGCGCGACATCGTGAAAAACCTGCCGGACCTGCTGCTGGTGCGCTGGAAACAGGAAGGCAGCGTGCCGCCCCAGGCCCCTGCCCGCCCCGGCGAGCCGGCGCAAAGCGCGCGCAACTTCCTCGGTTTCCGCGACGGCTCGGCCAACCCGAACTCCAACGACAACAGGGCGATGGACCAGATTGTGTGGGTGCAACCAGGCAGTGACGAACCGGCCTGGGCCGCCAATGGCAGCTACCAGGCGGTGCGGATCATCCGCAACTTCGTCGAGCGCTGGGACCGCACGCCGCTGCAAGAGCAAGAAAGCATCATTGGCCGGATCAAGACCAGTGGCGCGCCCATGGATGGCCTGAAAGAAACCCAGGTGCCGGACTACAGCAAGGACCCGGAAGGCAAGTTGACCAAGCTCGATGCCCACATCCGCCTGGCCAACCCGCGCACCCCACAGACCCAGGCCAACCTGATCCTGCGCCGGCCGTTCAACTACTCCAACGGGGTCAACAAAAACGGTCAGCTGGACATGGGGCTGTTGTTCATCTGCTACCAGGCTGACCTGGAGAAAGGCTTTATCAGCGTGCAAACCCGGCTCAACGGCGAGCCCCTGGAGGAATACCTGAAGCCGGTCGGCGGCGGTTATTTCTTCACCTTGCCAGGCGTCACCGGGGACAAGGATTTCATCGGGCGCACGCTGCTTGATGCGACACATCCACACACCACTGCCAAAACCTAAAACAAACCCCAGAGCGGAAATCGTCCCATGAAGAAGTCGTCTCTCGCATTGTCGTTGTTAATGAGCCTTTCGCCGCTGGCCGCCTTTGCCGCCACCGCGCCGCTGGACCTGGTAGGGCCGGTGTCGGACTACAAGATTTACGTCACCGAAGAAATCGGCGAACTGGTTACCCAGACCCAGGCGTTCACCGACGCCGTGAAAAAAGGCGACCTGGCCACCGCCAAGAAACTGTACGCGCCAACCCGCGTTCACTATGAGTCCATCGAGCCGATCGCCGAGCTGTTCAGCGACCTCGACGCCTCCATCGACTCCCGTGTGGACGACCACGAGAAAGGCGTGAAAGCCGAAGACTTCACTGGCTTCCACCGCATCGAGTACAGCCTGTTCTCCGAGAACACCACCAAAGGCCTCGACGCCCTGGCGGACAAGCTCAACAGCGACGTACTGGACCTGAAAACCCGCGTGGACGGCCTGACCTTCCCGCCGGAAAAAGTCGTGGGTGGCGCTGCTGCCCTGCTGGAAGAAGTGGCCGCGACCAAGATCTCCGGTGAAGAAGATCGCTACAGCCACACCGACCTGTATGACTTCCAGGGCAACATCGACGGCGCGAAGAAAATCGTCGACCTGTTCCGTCCGCAGATCGAGAAGCAAGACAAGGCCTTCGTCGCCAAAGTCGACAAGAACTTCGCCACCGTGGACAAGATCCTGGCCAAGTACAAAACCAAGGATGGCGGTTTCGAGACCTACGACAAGGTCAAGGAAGCCGACCGTAAAGCCCTGGTTGGCCCGGTCAACACCCTGGCAGAAGACCTGTCCACCTTGCGTGGCAAGCTTGGCCTGAACTGATGCACCTCACTCGCGGGCCCTTCGTGCCCGCGAGTACTCCCCGCTCCAGCGCCCTCGTCACTGAGGTTCATGAGATACGTATCTCAACATCCTACTCATTCATGACTCGATCATATTCTGGTCAAGAAGTGCAGGCAGCGAACCCCATCGCTACGACTTGGACAACATTCTTGTCAGGTCGATTCCGGGTTGACCTGCAAGGTCACGGGCCCTACAAAATCCGATACAACAACCGCTCGATCCGCACCCGGCTGACCCGGCGCAAGAACTTGCCGACGGCCGCCGGGTACTCCACCAGGGTTTCCAGCTGCTGGTAGCGTTCAATACGCGAGGTGTGCTGGAAAATCTCGGCAAGCTCGGCGCGCCGTGGCCCAACCCACTCACCCTTGGGGTCATCGATGAGCAAGGCGTTTTCCAGGTCGAGGCGAAACGCCCGCGGGTTGATGTTGTTGCCGGTCAGCAAGGTGTAGCGCTGGTCGACCCACATGCCCTTGAGGTGGTAGGTGTTGTCGCCGTCGCGCCACAGGTGCAGGTTCAACTGGCCGCTGTCGATCATGCGCTGGTGACGCTTGGCGAAACGTCGCAGGCTGATTTCGTAGAGATACGGCAGCGCGGCGATGACCTTGAATGGCTCGCTCGGCGGGATGTAGAAGTCGTTGGCGGTCTTGTCACCGACGATGATGTCGATCTTCACCCCGCGCGCCAGGGCGCGGTTGATTTCCCGGGTTACCGGCAGCGGCAGGTTGAAGTATGGGGTGCAGATAGTCAGCTGGTGCTGGGCGCTGGCAATCAGCTCACAGATCACTCGGCTCAGGGGGTTGTTCTTGCATACGCCCAACAACGGACTGACCGTCAGGTTGCCGTTGGGCAACTGCCCCGCCGTGGTGTCATACACCGCGTGTTTCAGGCGGCTGCGCAGGTCGCCGATGTCGTTGCGCAGGCTGCGGGTGGTCGGTGGGTTGGGCAGGTCCAGGCGATGCACCGCCTTGGCGGCCACCAGGCCGTGTTCCACCAGGTGCTGCATCGAGTCGGCCAGCGCCTTGTTGTGGATCAGGTGGTAACGGTCGTAGCGGTATTTGTCGAACTTGTGCAGGTACACGTTATTCAGGCTGGCGCCGCTGTACAGCACGCTGTCATCGATCACAAAGCCCTTGAGGTGCAGCACGCCGAACAATTCGCGGGTTTGTACCGGCACGCCATACACCGGCACTTCAGTGCTGTGGGATTGGGTCATGGCCTGGTACCAGGCGCTGTTGCCCGGTTGCTTGCCTGCGCCGATCAAACCGCGCTGGGCCCGCAGCGAGTCGACCACCACCACGATATCCAGCCCGGGCCGGGCGGCCTTGGCAGCGTGCAATGCGTCGTAGATCTCTTGCCCGGCCTCATCCTGCTGCAGGTACAACGCCACGATGTAGATGCGCTGGGTAGCCTGGGAAATTTTCTCCAGCAGGCAACGGCGGTACTCGGCCGCGCCGGACAGCACCTCGATAGCGTCGGGCGTAAGGGGAAAACCGCGCAGCTTGGGCAACAGGGAGCGTTTGAATAACGACGGCATAGGGCTCGCAATGGGTCGAATCCGAAGGACTCGAGAGCTTACACCATGGGCTGGCTCAGGTCTTCCCGCGCGCGGGTAAAAAATAGTTGATTGACCAAGGAGAACGATCGTTCTACTGTAGTAAACATGAACGATATCACTCGCGACATTATTCTCGACGTCACTGAAAAGTTGATCTACCGAAATGGCATCGCTGCCACCGGCATGGATCTTCTGGTGAAGACCGCCGGCGTCTCCCGAAAGAGCGTCTACCGCTACTTCGCCAACAAGGACGAACTGGTGATTGCCGCCCTGCAACGCCGCGACGAGCGCTGGATGCACTGGCTGCGCAGCGAAGTGGAACACCACGTCACCACGGGCGAGCGCCTGCTGGGGGTGTTCAGCGCGCTGAAATGCTGGTTCGGCTCCGATGACTTTCGCGGCTGCGCCTTCATCAACACCAGCGGCGAGACCGGCGACCCGCAAGACCCGGTGCGCCTGCTGGCCAAGGCCCATAAACAGAAACTGTTCGAATACGTCCTCGAACTGTGTCAAGCACATGGCACCCCCGACCCGGAACGCCAGGCCGCGCACCTGCTGATCCTGATTGATGGCGCCATTACCGTTGCCCTGGTGATGGGCGACACCACCGCTGCCGATAATGCGCGAGCCATGGCGCGCACTTTATTGCAACTTTGACCTGACTTTTAAACCTGTGAAGGAGCCGTCCCATGCCATCCACTGCTGAAATACGCCCGCCATTGCCGCCATTCACCCGTGAATCGGCGATTGAAAAAGTTCGCCTGGCCGAGGACGGCTGGAACTCCCGCGACCCGCAACGGGTATCCCTGGCGTATACCCTGGATACCCAATGGCGTAACCGCGCCGAGTTCGCCCATGACCGCGAAGAAGCCAAAGCCTTCCTGACCCGCAAATGGGCCAAGGAACTGGATTATCGGTTGATCAAGGAGTTGTGGGCGTTTACCGGCAACCGCATTGCGGTGCGCTATGCCTATGAGTGGCATGACGACTCCGGCAACTGGTTTCGCTCCTACGGCAACGAGAACTGGGAGTTTGATGAGAATGGCCTGATGGCGAACCGATTTGCCTGCATCAACGACATGCCGATCAAGGAAAGCGAGCGCAAGTTCCACTGGCCGCTGGGGCGGCGCCCGGATGAGCATCCGGGATTGTCAGAGCTTGGCTTGTAGGCTCGACGCTACCCGCCTGTGGGAGCTGGCTTTTCAGTGGGAGCTGGCTTGCCTGCGATGGCATCAACTGGGTGTGCCTGATACACCGAGGTGTTTGCATCGCAGGCAAGCCAGCTCCCACACAACCCCGGTGGCCTACGTCAGTCCTGGTTAAGGCCTACCCGATACAACACGCCGTTATCTTCATCCGTGAGCACATACAGGTAGCCATCCGGCCCCTGACGCACATCACGGATCCGCGCTTTCAACCCGCCAAGCAAGCGCTCTTCGTGGATGACCTTGTCCCCATCGAACTGCAAGCGAATCAGCTCCTGGCTCACCAGTGCACCAATAAACACGTTGTGCTGCCAGGCCTTGAACCGGTCGGCGTCGTAGAACGCCATGCCACTCACGCCGGGGGATTTCTCCCACACATGGTGCGGTGCAACAGTGCCTTCGACCGTCTTGCCCTTTGCCTCGGGAATCGGTGTCAGGGAATAGTTAATGCCGTGGGTCGCCAGCGGCCAGCCGTAGTTTTTCCCACGCTCGATAATATTGATCTCATCCCCGCCACGCGGGCCGTGTTCGTTTTCCCAGAGTGTGCCGCTCCACGGGTTCAGCGCTGCGCCCTGGGGATTACGCTGGCCGTAGGACCAGATTTCCGGCCGCACGCCTTCCTGGCCGACGAAGGGGTTGTCTTCCGGCACACGGCCGTCCGGGAAGATCCGCACCACTTTGCCTTGCAGCTTGTCCAGGTCCTGGGCGGTCGGGCGATCGTTGTTTTCCCCCAGGGTCACGAACAGATAACCATCGCGGTCAAACACCAGCCGTGAGCCGAAGTGATTACCCGTGGACAGCTTGGGCTCCTGGCGCAGGATCACCTTGAAGTCCTGCAGGCCACTCAGGTCATCGCTCAAGCGCCCGCGCCCGACGGCGGTGCCAGCCGTGCCATTCTTGCCACCGCCTTCGGCGTACGACAGATACACCAGGCGGTCCTCCTTGAAGTCTGGCGACAGCACCACGTCCAGCAGGCCGCCCTGCCCCTTGGCAAACACTTTAGGCACGCCACTCAGGGGCGCGGACAGCTTACCGTCCGGGCTGACAAAGCGCAGGTTGCCAGGGCGCTCGGTGACCAGGAAACCTTGTTTGTCCGGCAGGAACGCCACCGCCCACGGGTGATCCAGGCCCTTGGCAATCGGGGTGACGGTGATACTTCCCTGCTCGCTGGGGAACTGTTGGGTGTCGGCCGCCGAAACGGGCAGCGCCAGGGGCAGCAAGGCCGCGGCGCAGAAGGTCGCTAGAAGGGTTTTGCGTAGAAACATACGGTGGGTTTCCTTGTCGTCTTCACACACTCAATCGCCGCGATTGCCATTGGCATCACGGGTGGGAGCTTTGGGCTGGATGGCCGGCGGGGTCTGTGGGCTGTCGCGGCGCTGGACGCTGTTGCCAATGCCGCCGTTTTGCAGGGTCGGTGACCGCTGCGCCGGTGGGATGTAGGTGCCCCGCGCTGCCGGCGCGTTGGGCTGGGTGCCCTGCATGCTGTTGGGGTTGGCCTGATGGATGGGGCCGTTGTAGGGGTTGTTGCTGCTGCCGGGCAGGTTTTGCGCCTGTGCCAACGAACTCAAGGCCAGGCCCAACGCCAATACGGCAAGGTTGCGCAAACGGGTGTTCATGACAAAAGCCTCTCTGGGCGCAAGTAACACGTGCTTTCGATAACACGCTACGCCTTGGGTTCGGCTTTGGTAACTAAATAGTTTCTCATCAGGTGTAACACGATCTGTCTGAAACCCCGGTGCCAGCCGGCTGGCCAGGGAAACTTTTGCCGAAACCGCCATGTCACCTGAAGACCCCTACATCTTCAGGAAAACCGACATGCCACGGGCTATCTGGAAAGGCGCAATCAGTTTTGGCTTGGTACACATCCCGGTGTCGCTGGTCTCGGCCACGTCCTCCCAAGGCGTCGACTTCGACTGGCTGGACAAGCGCAGCATGGACCCGGTGGGTTACAAGCGCATCAACAAGACCACCGGCAAGGAAGTCACTAAGGACAATATCGTCAAGGGCGTGGCCTACGAGAAAGGCCGCTACGTGATCCTCAGCGAAGACGAAATTCGCTCGGCCCACCCCAAGTCCACCCAGACCATTGAAATTATCGCGTTTGTGGCCAGCGACCAGATCCCGTTGCAGAACATCGACACGCCCTACTTCCTGGCGCCTGACAAGCGCGGTGGCAAGGTCTATGCGCTGCTGCGGGAAACCCTGAAGAAAACCCGCAAGGTGGCCCTGGCCAACGTGGTGCTGCACACCAAGCAGCACCTGGCGGCGCTGATGCCGCTGGAGTCGGCGCTGGTATTGGTAATGCTGCGCTGGCCCGCTGAAGTGCGTGGCCTGGATGAGTTGGAACTGGGCAGCGACGTGACCAAACCGACCCTGGCCAAGGGCGAGTTGGACATGGCCAAGCGACTGGTGGAAGACATGAGCGCCGACTGGAAGCCCGAAGACTATCGCGACAGTTTCCAGGAGAAGATCATGGCGTTGGTGGCGAAGAAGGCCAAGGCCGGCAAGATCGAAGATGTGGAATCCAGCGAGGGTGAGGACGAGCGCAAATCAGCCGATGTGATCGACCTGACAGAGCTGCTCAAACGCAGCCTGGCGGGCAAGAGCCCGGCGAAGAAACCGGCCGCGAAAAAAACCCGCAAGGCTTCATGAGGTAGACCGCCATGGCCAAGCCCCTGAGTGAATACAACGCCAAGCGCGACTTCGATGTGACCGCTGAACCGGCAGGCCGTGCGCCTCGCGGCAGGAGCCGGGCCCAGGCCTTGACCTTCGTGATTCAAAAGCACGATGCGCGCAACCTGCATTACGACTTTCGCCTGGAACTCGATGGCGTGCTCAAAAGCTGGGCGGTGCCCAAGGGGCCGAGCCTGGACCCGAGCCAGAAGCGCCTCGCCGTGCATGTGGAAGATCACCCAGTGGGTTACGGCAGTTTCGAGGGCAGCATCCCCGCCGGCCAATACGGCGCGGGTGACGTGATGGTCTGGGATCGCGGCGTGTGGCAGCCCCACGACGACCCGCGCAAAGCCTACGCGGCCGGCAAGCTGAAATTCACCCTGATCGGCGAAAAGCTCGCCGGTGACTGGACATTGGTGCGCACGCGACTCAAGGGCAGCGGCGACAAGGAGCAGTGGCTGTTGATCAAGGAGAACGATCAGCAGGCGCGCCCGGTGGCTGACTACGACGTGGTCCAGGCCGAGCCGAAAAGCGTGCTGAGTGACGCAACCGTGGGACGCCCGAAAAAAACCGGTGCATCGAAAAAAACCAAGCGCAAACCTTCAATCGCCCTGCCCGATCAATTCACGCCACAGTTGGCGACCCTGGTAGACCGTGCACCGGACGGCGACTGGGTGTACGAGATCAAATTCGACGGCTACCGGATCCTCACGCGTATTCGTGACGGCGAGGTACGGTTGTTCACTCGCAATGGTCATGACTGGACCGACCGGCTGCCGCGCCAGGTCAAGGCCCTGGAGGCGCTTAAGCTCAAGGACAGCTGGCTCGACGGCGAGGTGGTCAGCCTGAACGCGGATGGGTTACCGGACTTCCAGGCATTGCAGAATGCCTTTGATATCGGTCGCAGCCTGGACATCGTCTATTACCTGTTTGACGCGCCGTTTCTGGAAGGTCGTGACCAGCGCGAAATCGCCGTCGAAGAGCGCCGCGCCGCGCTGAAAAGCGTGCTGGCCCGCAGCAGGAGCAAGCTGCTGCGCTTCTCCGAGTCCTTCGCCGCCAATCAGCGGGATATTTTCGAAAGCGCCTGTGACCTGGCGCTGGAGGCCGTGATCGGAAAACGTGCGGGCAGCCTGTACGTCTCCAAGCGCAGCCCGGACTGGATCAAGCTCAAGTGCCGACTGCGCCAGGAGTTCGTGATCGTCGGTTTCACTCGTCCGCAAGGTTCACGCAGCGGCTTTGGTGCACTGTTGCTGGCGGTCAATGACGACACCGGCCTGGTGTATGCCGGGCGCGTGGGCACTGGATTTGATCAGACCGCGCTGAAAAAGATCAGTGAGCAATTGAAAGCGCTGCAACGCGATGCTTCACCGCTGGCCACACCGCTGACCAGCGCCCAGGCACGTGGGGTGCACTGGGTCGAACCTCAATTGGTGGGCGAAGTGCAATTTGCCGAGTGGACCCGCGAAGGCGTGGTGCGCCAGGCGGCCTTTGTCGGGTTGCGCACCGACAAGCCGGCGGAGCAGATTGTTCATGAACAGCCGCGTGCGGCCAAATCGCTGAAGGAAAAGCCCCGCAAAAAGGCAACCGAGACCGGCACCGTGGCTGGGGTCAAGATCACCCATCCCGACCGGGTCATCGACTCCCAAAGCGCTACGCAGAAACTGCAACTGGCCCAGTTCTACGAGGGCATCAGCGAATGGATCCTGCCCTACTTGCGCAACCGTCCTGTGTCTTTGCTCAGGGCGCCGGAAGGCATTGGCGGCGAACAGTTTTTCCAGAAGCACTCCGAACACCTGGCGATCCCGAATATCAAGCAACTGGACCAGGCCCTGGACCCGGGCCATGCGCGGCTGATGGAAATCGACAGCCCGGCCGCACTGATCGGTGCGGTGCAAATGGGCACCGTCGAGTTGCACACCTGGGGCGCCACCGCAGACAAGATCGAAACCCCAGACCTGTTCGTGCTCGACCTCGACCCGGATCCGGCGCTGCCGTGGAAAAGCATGCTTGAAGCGGCGCAGTTGACCCTGTCGGTGCTGGATGAGTTGGGGCTTGAAGCGTTCGTCAAGACCAGCGGTGGCAAAGGCCTGCACCTGGTGGTGCCGCTGGCGCGCAGGGACGGCTGGGACACGATAAAAGCGTTCGCCAAGGCGATCGCCCAGTTCATGACGCAGCAGTTGCCAGAGCGTTTTACCGCAACCTCGGGCCCGAAAAACCGCGTTGGCAAAATCTTTATCGATTACCTGCGCAACGCCCGGGGCGCCAGTACGGTGGCGGCCTACTCGGTGCGCGCGCGGCCCGGCCTGCCGGTGTCGGTGCCGGTGAGTCGTGACGAGTTGAAAGGTTTGCACGGCGCCCAGCAATGGACCGTGGCCAACCTGCACGAGCGGTTGCAGGGTTTGAAGAAGGACCCGTGGGCCGGTTATGCCAATCGGCAGAAGATCAGCAAGAAGATGTGGGAGAAGCTGGGCGCGCATCCGCCAGGCTGATGCGCTCCCCTGCCAGGTTCAGATCAGGATGAAGATCAGCGCCAAACCGGCGAAGATCGCCCACTTCTCCAGGTAGTAGCGGGTGCGATTGCGCTTTTTCAGCTCCTTGCCCCGCAGACGGATCTTGTACAGGCGGGTAAAGGCACGGTTCAAGCCACCGGTCTTGTCCCCGGCATCGTTGGGCGAGCCGGCCGCCGCCATGACGTTGCGGCTGAACCAACGGTTGAACGCCGCCGCCCAGCGATACTTCATCGGGCGTTCGATATCGCAGAACAGAATGATCCGGTTCTGCTCCGTAGTGTTTTCGGCGTAGTGGATGAAAGTCTCGTCAAACATCACCGGTTCGCCGTCGCGCCAATAGTAGTTTTCACCGTCTACGTTGATGTAGCAGCCCGGGGAGTTCGGCGTGTCCAGCCCCAGGTGGTAACGGTAGGAACCGGCGTAGGGGTCACGGTGGCGTACCAGCTTGGAGCCCGGTGGCAATTCGGCAAACATCGCGGCCTTGATCGAGCCAATGCTTTGCACCAGCTCAGTGGTGCGCGGGCACAGCTTCATCGCGGAAGGATGGCTGTCGCCGTACCACTTCAAATAGAAACGCTTCCAGCCCGACTTGAAGAACGAGTTGAAACCCACGTCGTTGTATTGGTCGGAACGCTTGATCTCGCCCGCGCGCAGCAGGTTCTGGCCTTCCTGGCGGATTTCTTGCCAATGCTCCTGGAGCGGACTCAGGTCGGGAAAGTCACTGGGAGACAGGTACGGTCGGCTGGGCAGCTTGGAGAAGAGGTACAGAAAGCAGTTCACCGGAGCCAGGAAGGTCGAGTGATCGCTGAGCTGGCGGCCCAGCTTGTGCCGCACACGGCCACGCAGATGAACGTAGGCAATGGAGGCAACGTAGAGAGCAACAATGATGAGTTTCAAGTTATTCGTCACAAGTCAGAAGAGAACAGGCTGCTCCTGCGTGCCCACGACGGCCGAGGATTGAAGATGCAGCACCTGAAATCACAATTCACAAACAGGCAACACGATCGGCTGGGGCGACAATCCGGTCATGGTCATTGGCAGCTATTTTAGCCACACTTTGTAACCAAAGGTTAATCAAGATTTGTGAAAAGGTGTCCACTGAGTGTGCTGGGAAGCGCTCAAGCGGGCTTGCCAGGCGGCAAGCCCGAGGGCAGCCGGCCTTAAACGTGCGGCTCGTCATCCTTGCGTGGACGCTGGGAAAGGCGATGGTCATCCAACTGCGAATAGGGCACAGACTCGCGCCGCGCCAAGACAAAATGGCGGCCCAGCGCAAACAGCACGCCCAGCACCAATCCTCCAACCAGACTCAGCGCAATCACCAAGGCTTTTTTAGGCTTGATCGGGCTCAGCGGCTCTTGGGCACGCCGGTCAATGGTGACCAGTTTCAGGCTACTCATGTCGATATTAAGGGCCTTCAATCGCGCGACTTCAGCTCGCAATGGTTCAACATCCTGCAAGAAGATGTCTTCATTCCCACGCTTTTTCAGCACTTCTACTTCACGGTTGACCTGCAGCATCTGCAACTCTTTGCCAATTTCCGCAATGCGGCTGTTGGTAAAGTCATCGTTGGTTCGCGCCTGCAAAGCCGTGCGTTCCGCCTCAAGCGCCTCCGTACCCATGAAGTACAGCGGGATTTTCTGATTATTGACCTCAGTGCGCATGACTTGATTCGAGCCGCTACGCGAGGCATCCGCCATAGAGGACGGCGTGGTCGGCGTCTTGATGCCCATCGACTTGGCGATGGAAATGGCCTCAGCCAGCTCCGCCAACCGATCCGTCCGCTCCATTTTCATTTGCAGGCGCAGGGCACCCAACTCGTCTTCCAGCTGGGCTCGCTTGAGCCTGTCGGCCTCAAGCAACTTGGCAATCTTCGATTCCTTATCGGTGTCGTAGCTGGCGCGTGCCGCGTCAATCTTGCCCTTGAGTTCGTTCAGGCGGTTATTGACGATCACTTTCAGGTCTGCACCGACCTGTGCACGCTCCAAATCAATGGCGTAGTCCACAAACCCGTTGAGAATAGCCACCCCGTCGATGTCTCTGGGGTACTGCAATTCGAGACGGATATAGCTGCTCAGGGAATCGGCTTTTTTCGGGTCAGGCAGGATCAGGTTGATGGAGTTTCGGTTGAACGCCTCAAAACTCTGCTCAAGACTTTGGCCGGATTTCTGGAACGCCTTGAACAGCTCTTCATGGGACTTGAAGAACCCCAGGCGGGCTTCGTAGGAATCCAGTTGTGCCCCCACTTTGTTCAAGGCATCAGCCGGGGGCAGCTTATAGACTTCGGAACGGTTCAGTGCATCGAGTTCATTGATAGCAGCGGGACGCAGCACGCTGCTGACCTGATACTCTCGCGGAGCCAGAAACGCGTAGCCCACCCCCAGGATCCCCGCCAGAACCGTGCATCCCAGCACTAACTTTTTCTGCCGCCAGATACCGTGACACAGTTCAATCAGATCAATTTCATCCGATGCCGCATGAGCTTGGAACCGAGGAGTTTTATTCAAAACTGGAGCACCTTAAAAAGTCGACGTCAACGGCCGCACATATTCATGAAAGACTGAATAACCACTTGAAAAACAGGGACAACGCCCTGTGCACAAGCCACACACGATCTACCGATGGTCATCGGACCACCCACGCTGCGGAAAAGTCCCGCACGACAGGAGATTGTTTTCGTTCAGATACTTGGGTATCACTCCCACTGCGCAGAGCGTAGACGAACCTGTAAGGGCACGTTTCCAAAGCCGGACGTAAAATAGCGCTAAACACCTGGGATTATTGGGAAATTTCGTACGCGTCCGTAAGAAATCAGAAAATTATCACAAAATCGTTTCAGTAGATCCGTCAGTCACAGCTAAACCAGCGTATTGACTGATCATTTTTCAACCAAAAAGGAGTTTGTATGGCATCTGTTTCTGAGGAGGATTTCCAAGCACTTCAGGGGGCTTGGGAACAAACGGCACTGGAAGACGGCGGCGTGCACAACCCTGCTGATGACCACAGCGCGCCCGGCGCCATCACGACCATCTCTGGCGATCAATTTCAAGTGGTGACCGTCGGCGGCGAGGTGTTACTGGCAGGCAGCTTTACCCTCGATGCCAGCACGGCACCCAAAAGCATTATCTGGATTGATTCGATGGGTGAAGACGCTGGCAAGCAATTGCTTGCGAGTTACCAACTGGAAGGTGATCACTTCATGTTTATCGCAGCAGATGAAGGCATGCCCCGCCCTACCCGTTTCAGTACTGGCCCGGGGCAAACCATGCGTACCTTTGTGCGCAGAAGCTGAAGAGACTGAACATCCGTCCTTGCGACACGGTTTTCACATGGCCTTCACTTATCGAGCGATAGGGTGAAGGCTACCTACTCCAGTGAACACCTTGGCCCGCCTTCCTCACGGGCTTTTTTTGCCTGCGCGACCGTCAGTCAGCCCGGGCGTTTGATTGCGGTGAGGGTGTAGCACAGGGGCAGTTGCGCGGGCTGGTGTTCATACTGGTCGTAGAGTTCCTCGCGATTGGAGTGCGCGAACTCCTGCAGATGAGTGATCTGCAACCCGGCGGCGATGGCACCGCTGACGATCGCACCCAAGGTGTGCACGAACCAATAGGAGGCAGCTGCAACACCTTCGGTCTCACCTTCGTAGACGATGGCCTCCTGCTGCACGAAAGGTTCACGTTGAAAGTACGAACTGACCGGCAGCATCGGGTTGGCCGCTGTTGGGTCAAACACTTCCAGGAACGGATGGGTTTCGTAAATCACCAGGCTGCCGCCGGGCTTCAGGGTGCTGGCGACATGGGCCATGAACAACGCGATGTCCGGCATCCAGTTCAGCACGCCGATGGTGATCAAGGCGACATCAAAGCGCTCGGTGAGCCCCCGGGGGAGATGGTGAATGTCAGCTTCGATGAACTCCGGCTTGTGGGGCGAAGCGTCGGCCAACTCGCGAGCTTGTTGCAGAAAAGCTTCGGACTGATCGATTCCCACCACCGTTCGCGCGCCCAGCCCGAACAGCGACAGGCTTTCCCGACCGTTGTTGCAGCCCAGTTGCACCACGTCCTTGCCATCGACACCGACCTTGAGCAGCAATGCGGTCAACGTCGGGTCAAAACGCGAAAAGTCGGGCTTGGCGACATCCTCAAGCAAGGCCTTCCAACTGGCAGTGTTTTTATGCAGCCTGGCGGATTCGTTCCAGGCTTCCTTATTGCTGGAAATAGCCTCTTGGGGTGACAGCATGTCCATTGCGTCTCCTAAACTTTCTAGTCATTGCGACAAAAGAGGTTCGCCCTACACCAAAAGCCTCGCCATCCATGAACCGGTAAAGAGCCTTCGCTGTAGGGCGAACGGACGGAAAATAAGCCAGGCTTATGGGATGTTCAACTGTTAACAATAAAATTCCCTGAAAAAACCTTCGCCCGCGCCATTTTTTTATGCAAACGGCGCCACTTTGTAAATGTTTGTGCTTTTGCGACGGCTACGCCAGAAACTATCCCCTCGTCCCATGGGTCACTATCGCTACCGACCTCTCGCCTGAAGACCGTGCCATGGCCACTCGCTCTGACCTGCGCAACACACTGTCCCTGGACAGCCTGAACTTCTTCCTGGCGGATGTCCGTGACGGACTGGGGCCTTACCTGGCGATTTATCTGCTGGCGGTGCACCACTGGGACCCCGCCAGTATCGGGGTGGTCATGACCCTCGCCGGGATTGCGGCGTTGCTCACCCAGACGCCGGCCGGCGCGTTGATTGACCGAACCCGCAGCAAGCGCGCGGTGATTGTGATCGCCGCACTGTTGGTCACCGCCAGTTGCCTGCTCCTGCCCTTCGTCAGTTCCTTCAGCCTGGTGGCGCTGACCCAGGCAGCCAGTGCAGCAGCGGCCTCGGTGTTCGCGCCAGCCATCTCGGCGATTTCCCTTGGCATTACCGGGCCACGGGCGTTCACCCGCCGCACCGGCCGCAACGAAACCTTCAACCACGCCGGTAACGCGGTGGCTGCCCTGCTCGCTGGCGGGTTCGCCTACCTGTTCGGCCCGGTGGCAGTGTTCTATCTGATGGCGGTCATGGCAGTGGCCAGTGTGATCGCGGTCAGTTGTGTTTCAGCCAAGGCAATCGACCACGAAGTCGCGCGGGGCTTCGACCCTGCCCATAGCGTCGAACACGAACAGCCCTCGGGGATGACCGTGCTTCTGGCAAACAAACCCTTAATGCTATTTGCAATCTGCTGCGCGCTGTTTCACCTGGCCAATGCGGCGATGTTGCCGCTGGTCAGCCAGAAGCTGTCGCAGATCAACCTGCAGATGGCCACGCCGCTGACTTCGGCCTGCATCGTCGCGGCCCAGTTGGTGATGGTGCCGGTGGCCTGGCTGGTGGGCGTGAAGGCCGATGTGTGGGGGCGCAAGCCGCTGCTGCTCGCCGGCTTTATGATCCTGCCGCTGCGGGGTGTGCTGTATACGCTGTCCAGTGATCCCTATTGGCTGGTCGCGGTACAGATGCTCGACGGGGTCGGCGCCGGGGTGTTCGGCGCGCTGTTTCCGGTGATCGTCAAAGACCTCACCCAGGGCACCGGGCGCTTCAATGTCAGCCTGGGGGCGCTGTCCACGGTATTCGGCCTCGGCGCGGCCCTGAGCAGCAGCCTGGCGGGTTTTGTCGTGCAGTGGGCGGGTTACAACGCCGCGTTCCTGACGCTGGCGGGTGTGGCCGCGGTTGCACTGGGGTTGTTGTGGGTGGCGATGCCGGAGACTCAGGCGAATCCATCCTTGCACCGCCATACAACTCCCGCCTGACATATGCGACAATGCGCGCCAAATTCCAACATGCACCCATTTTTCTGCTCAGCGACTGGGCCTCAAGCCTTGATGTCGCTGCCGACGTATGCCCGTTGGCCTGGGCCACAAAATGGGCCCGGCTCACATTAGCGCACTCCAAGCTATTGATAGGTAAAGTAATTGATCTCCACAGCTAACATCACCATGCAGTTCGGCGCCAAGCCGCTATTTGAGAACGTTTCGGTCAAGTTCGGCGCAGGCAACCGTTATGGCCTGATCGGCGCCAATGGTTGCGGCAAGTCGACCTTCATGAAAATCCTCGGTGGCGACCTCGACCCGTCGGGTGGCCAGGTCATGCTCGAGCCGAACGTACGCCTGGGTAAACTGCGCCAGGACCAGTTCGCCTACGAAGAATTCACCGTACTCGACACCGTGATCATGGGTCACGAAGAGCTGTGGAAGGTCAAGGCCGAGCGCGATCGCATCTACTCGCTGCCGGAAATGACCGAAGACGACGGCATGGCCGTGGCCGAGTTGGAAACCGACTTCGCCGAGATGGACGGCTACACCGCCGAATCCCGTGCTGGCGAATTGCTGCTGGGCCTGGGTATCGGCATCGAGCAGCACAATGGCCCGATGAGCGAAGTGTCACCCGGCTGGAAGCTGCGCGTATTGCTGGCCCAGGCGCTGTTTTCCGATCCGGAAGTGTTGCTGCTCGACGAGCCCACCAACCACCTGGACATCAACACCATCCGCTGGCTGGAAAACATCCTGACCCAGCGTAACAGCCTGATGATCATCATCTCTCACGACCGTCACTTCCTGAACAGCGTCTGCACCCACATGGCCGACCTTGACTACGGCGAGCTGCGCCTGTTCCCGGGCAACTACGACGAATACATGACCGTGGCGACCCAGTCCCGCGAGCAGTTGCTGTCGGACAACGCCAAGAAGAAAGCGCAGATTTCCGAGCTGCAATCCTTCGTCAGCCGCTTCTCGGCCAACGCCTCGAAAGCCAAGCAGGCCACTTCCCGCGCCAAGGCGATCGACAAGATCCAGCTGGCCGAAGTCAAGCCATCGAGCCGCGTCAGCCCGTTCATCCGCTTTGACCAGACCAAAAAGCTGCACCGCCAGGCGGTCATCGTCGATCGCATGGCCAAAGGCTTTGACGGCAAGACACTGTTCAAGGACTTCAGCTTCCAGGTTGAAGCCGGCGAGCGCGTGGCGATCATCGGCCCGAACGGTATCGGCAAGACCACCCTGCTGCGCACCCTGGTCAACGAACTGACCCCGGATGCCGGCACCGTCAAGTGGACCGACGCGGCTGAACTGGGCTACTACGCCCAGGACCACGCGTCGGACTTCGAAGACGAGTCCAACCTGTTCGACTGGATGGGCCGCTGGACCAAGGAAGGCGAACAAGTGGTTCGCGGCACCCTGGGCCGCATGCTGTTCTCCAACGACGAGATCCTGAAGTCGGTGAAGGTGATTTCCGGTGGTGAGCAAGGCCGCATGCTGTTCGGCAAGCTGATCCTGCAAAAGCCGAACGTGCTGATCATGGACGAACCGACCAACCACTTGGACATGGAATCCATCGAGGCGCTGAACCTGGCGCTGGAGAACTACCCGGGTACGCTGATCTTCGTCAGCCATGACCGTGAGTTCGTCTCGTCCCTGGCCACTCGCATCATCGAGCTGAGCCCGAGTGGTGTGATCGACTTCAGCGGTACTTATGACGATTACCTGCGCAGTCAGGGTGTGGTTTTCTAAGCACTGCCAGTTGTTTGAAATGCAAAAGCCCCGTCCAGTGTGATGGGGCTTTTTTTTGCGGTTGGGATTGGAACTCCCTGACCTCCCCCTCCCCCCCTGTGGGAGCCGTCGAGCCCCAGCGAGGCCGCGATGGCGGTGGGTCAGGCAACCTCTTTATCGACCATGCCGCCGCCTTCGCAGCCTCGCTAAAGCTCGACAGCTCCCACATTCGATTTGCGCAACCCGAGTGCTTGCGATCAAACCCACAATTCCCAGACTTCCCCTGACCCTGTGGGAGCTGTCGAGCCCTGGCGAGGCTGCGATAGCGGTGTGTCAGGCAATCTACTTATCGAGCATGCCGCCGCCTTCGCAGTCTCGCTAAAGCTCGACAGCTCCCACATTCGATTTGTGCAACCCGAGTGCTTGCGATCAAACACACAATTCCCAGACTTCCCCCGATCCCCTGTGGGAGCCGTCGAGCCCCAGCGAGGCCGCGATAGCGGTGTGTCAGGCAACCTCTTTATCGACCATGCCGCCGCCTTCGCAGCCTCGCTAAAGCTCGACAGCTCCCACATTCGATTTGCGCAACCCGAGTGCTTGCGATCAAACACACAATTCCCAGACTTCCCCCGAACCCTGTGGGAGCTGTCGAGCCCGAGCGAGGCTGCGATAGTGGTGTGTCAGGCGACCTCTTTATCGACTGTGCCGCCGCCTTCGCAGCCTCGCTAAAGCTCGACAGCTCCCACATTCGATTTGCGCAACCCAAGTACTTGCGACCGAACACACAAGCCCCAGACTTCCCCCGCCCCCTGTGGGAGCTGTCGAGCCCAAGCGAGGCTGCGATAGCGGTGTGTCAGGCAACCTCTTTATCGACCATGCCGCCGCCTTCGCAGCCTCACTAAAGCTCGACAGCTCCCACATTATCACCGTGCCCGCTTTAGCTGTCCCGGACCAGGGAGAACTCATGAGTCCAAAGCCGGATATGCACGCCCCCTCAAAAACACCCAATATAGTTAGCCTGCTTCCTTTTACCCCACGCCCTTGCCATGATGCACTCACCGCCCGCCCGCGAACGAGTTCCCATGCCTGCCCCACAGCCCGCCGCCCCCAGCTCCTTGTCGATCACCCTGCAGATCGTCTCCATCGTCTTCTACACCTTTATCGCGTTTATCTGCATCGGCCTGCCGATTGCGGTAATCCCCGGCTATGTCCACGGCGAGCTGGGCTTCAGTGCAGTAATCGCCGGGATAACCATCGGCTCGCAATACCTGGCCACGCTGCTCAGCCGCCCGATGGCCGGGCGCATGTCGGACAATGTGGGCACCAAGCGCGCCATTGTGCTGGGCTTGAGCGGAATCCTGCTGAGCGGCGTGCTGACGTTTATCGCCACGCTGGTGCAAAGCCTGCCGTTGCTGAGCCTCGGCATCTTGATTGTCGGGCGGCTATTACTGGGGGTGGCGCAGGGCCTGATCGGCGTCGGCACCATCAGTTGGTGCATGGGCGCAGTCGGCGCCGAACACACCGCACGCTCGATCTCGTGGAACGGCATCGCCTCCTACGGCGCGATTGCCATTGGCGCTCCGCTTGGGGTGGTGATGGTTGCCGACTACGGCTACACCAGCCTCGGCATCGCCCTCACGGTGCTTTCCGCCCTGGGACTGCTGCTGATTCGCAACAAACCTTCGGTGCCCGTGGTACGCGGCGAGCGGCTGCCGTTCTGGGCGGTCTTCGGACGTATCGCGCCGTTTGGCGCCAGCCTGTGTCTCGCATCGATTGGCTACGGCACCCTCACCACCTTTATCACCCTCTACTACCTGAGCCGTGGCTGGACCGGCGCGGCCTGGTGCCTGACGGTATTTGGCGTGTGCTTTATCCTGTCACGCCTGGTGTTTATCACGGCCATCAACCGCTTCGGCGGCTTCACGGCGGCGATTGCCTGCATGACCATCGAAACCCTGGGGCTGACGCTGCTGTGGCTGGCACCGTCCACCGGCGTGGCCTTGATCGGCGCCGGGCTGACCGGCTTTGGCTTGTCGCTGGTGTACCCGGCGCTGGGCGTGGAGGCAATCAAGCAAGTGCCCAACAGCAGCCGGGGCGCCGGGTTGAGTGCGTATGCGGTGTTTTTTGACCTGGCGCTGGCCATTGCCGGGCCGGTGATGGGCGCGGTGGCGTTGAACCTGGGCTATTCGTGGATCTTCTTCTGCGCCGCTTTGCTCTCCGTCACCGGCCTGGGCCTGACCTTGCTGCTCAAGCGCCGCGCTTACTGATCCGCCGTCTGCAGGCCCGCCCGGGTGGATTGCCCAAGGGTGTGATTGAAGAACCGCCCGGCCTCGGAAATCAGGTCGCGGTGGATGCTTTCACGGTCAACCCCGTCGGCATCGGTGCACATGGCGGGCATCGCCGCCAACTGGCTCTCATCACAAGGCGCCATGAACACGAAGTGCCCTGCCCCGGCCAGCAGCTTGAAGTCCGGCGGTTCCGGCAGTTTGCGCGCCAGGGCCTCGGCGTTCTTGTCCACGGCCACCAGCTTGTCGCCGTCGCCGCTGTAGAGCAGCACCGGCACATGCACGTCCGCCAGAGTGTGGCGGCCAAACATCAGGCTCAGCGGCGCCATCAACATCAACGCATGGATGCGCGAGTCGGCCTGGGGCTGCAAATCGTCACGGTCGACGATCAGTTCGCCCTTGGTGGTGCAGGCGTCGCGGTCTTCGGGGCGTTGTTGACAGTAGCGGCGCAGGCGGTCCAGGTCCGGCTTGGCACCGGCGAGGATCAACGCGGTTTCGCCGCCGGCCGAATAACCGATGACACCCACCTGGTCGACATTGACGAACGGCGACAGCATCGGGTCGCCGAGGGTGGCGGTGATGGCCTCGGAAATCTGGATCGGGCGACCATACAGGTTGCTCAAGGTCCCCAGGCGGCTGTGGTCCTTGTAGTTGTCGCCAGGGTGCAGCACCGCCACCACGACGAACCCCTTGCGCGCCAGAGAGGTGGCGAGGTCGTGCAGGGCCAGGGGTGTGCCGGTATTGCCGTGGGACAGCATCAACATCGGAAAGCGGCCGATGGCGATTTTCGAGTCTTCAGTGGCGGCAATGTTATAGGCGCCTACATGGGTGGTGTGTTCAAGGCCCGTAGACGGATAGAACGCGACGGCTTTCATCGGCTGCAAATCGAGCGGGTCGAGAAAGGTCATGCGGTGGAAGCCCACACTCCAATGAGGGTGCGGTGCGGGCGCGGCGTGCACTGAAATCAGGCCACCGAGCAGGGAAAGAACCAAGACTGCACAAAGACGCATCATGGGGATGTCCACCTTTGTTGCGTAAGCCCGCGTAGCTGTTGAAATATCCATGGTTCAGGCGCTCGGACCGGCAGGGTTTACCCATGCGTGCATAACCTGGGCCAAAGTAGTGACAGCGGGTAAACGAAAAAACTCCGTACTCCGTTCGCTTTTCAGGCGAGCAGAATACAGAGTTTAGGCGCCTCGATTCAGATTGATATCGAGGAACAGCAAAATTTACACAAGTCTTACGCTGCAGCGAACAACTGGTCGCTGATCAATACATGGGCGTCGCTCAGTGCCTTGGTGCGGGCCTCGTCACCGTAAGCCAGGCCGTGGGCACGGACGAACTCGATGTCGGTGATCCCGAGGAACCCCAACAGCACCGTCAAGTAGTCTTCGTGGGCTGCGCCCGTCGGCTGGCCCACATGTAAGCCGCCGGAGGTGGAAACAATGATGACTTTCTTGCCGCCACACAGGCCTTCCGGGCCTGCTTCGGTGTAACGGAACGTCTGGCCGGCGACGGCAATGCGGTCGATCCAGGCTTTCAGTTGGGTCGGGATGGTGAAGTTGTACATCGGCGCAGCCAGCACTACGGCGTCTGCTGCCAGGAATTCGGCCAGGGTGGAAGCGCTCAGGTCGGCTTCGTGTTTTTGCACGGCATCGCGCAATTCGGCGGCAGTGCCCAGGGCGCCCAGGGTGACACCGGAGAAGTGGTTGATGGCGTCAGCGGCCAAGTCACGATAAACCACTTCGACACCCGGCTCCGCTGCCTGCCAGGCTTTGACGACACCGGCGCTCAACTGACGGGAAACCGAGTTGTCGCCGAGGATGCTGGAATCGATATGCAACAGTTTCATGGTTCATCTCCAAGTAAGCATCGCCTTTGGCGACGGAATGGAACTCAGCCTACAGATGAATCCAATCAACGATTAGTCGGGCAGAATGCGATTGTTTGTCCCACTGACAGGACAGTGATCCTAATGTGACGAGACATAGATCGACCCGCTCGTGGGCGCCGGTAACGCGTAGGTACGCTTCATCCAGTCAATCTCTTCATGGGGCGTGCGGCCAAAAAACCGCTTGAACTCGCGGCTGAACTGCGAAGCGCTCTCATACCCGACCCTGGCGCAGGCCGTGGCGGCGCTGATGTCATTCCTCAGCATCAGTAACCGCGCCTGGTGCAAGCGTGTCGACTTCAGGTACTGCATCGGCGAGGTGTCAGTCACCGTACGAAAGTGCGCATGAAAACTCGGCACGCTCATCATTGCTTCCCTGGCCAACGTTTCCACGTCCAGATGCTGCGCATAACACGCGTGGATCTTGCGAATCGCCCGGGCCACCTTGCCAAACTGCCCCTGGAGATTCAGTGCAGCCCGCATCGAACCGCCCTGCTCGCCCGTGATGATGCGGTAGTAGATTTCCCGCATCAGGGTCGGCCCGAGCACCCGCGCGTCCACTGGCACACTCATCGCCTCCAGAAAGCGCAGCAACGACTCACTGAGCTTGTCATCCATCGGCGAGGCGTACATGCCCTTGGGCCTGGCGTCGGGCTGCGGGGCCAACGCGTCGAGCTCCAGCATCAGCTCGGCGGCCAGGTTGAAATCCAGGCGCAAATACACCGCGAGCATTGGCTCTGCTTCGCTGGCCTCGGTTTCCATGGTGAAGGGTACCGGCACCGACACCACCAGGTAGTGCTGGGCGTCGTAAACGTAGATGTCCTCCCCCAGGTAACCACGCTTGCGGCCCTGGCATACGATCACAATACCCGGGTCGTAAAGCACCGGAACCCGCGTCAGGGGCCGATTGGAGCGCAGGAAACGCACGTCATCCAGCGGCGTCAGGTTGTAACCCTCCACGGGCGCCAACTGTCCCATCAGCTCGACGATTCGGCGGGTACGTGGATGTTCGAGGCTCATTGGAATGCACTGTTCGGGGAAAACCAAAAGGTAACCCGTCGGTCCGTCACTGGCCAGCCAACCGTAGGCGCAAGCTTGCTCACCGCTGTATTTTGGGGTGGATTTGCCGACGTCAGGCGCGGATAGTTCGTCCCATTGACAGGACAATAGGCCGACCATGCAAGATCTGAATGACCTCTACTATTTCGCCAAGGTAGTGGAAGCCGGCGGTTTCGCCGCCGCCGGACGGCTGCTGGGGATTCCCAAGTCGCGGCTGTCGCGGCGCATCGCCGAACTGGAGGAGCGCCTCGGCGCCCGCTTGCTGCAACGCACCACCCGCCAACTGACCCTGACCGCCGTGGGTGAACGCTACCTGCGCCACTGCCAGGCGATGTTGCTGGAGGCGGAAATGGCCGATGAGGCCGTGGCCAGCATGTCCAGCGAACCCCGCGGCCGGCTGCGGGTCAGCAGCCCGGTGGGCCTGGCTCACCAATTCCTGCAGACCGTGGTGGCGGAATTTCTCACCGCCAACCCGCTGGTGCAGTTGGAGATGAGCCTGGTCAACCGCCGCGTCGACCTGGTGGCCGAAGGCATTGATGTGGCCTTGCGCGTGCGTGAGCTCGGGGATGAAGACCCGCTGCTGGTGACCAAGCGCCTGCGCCAGGCCCAGACGGCGATTGTCGCCAGCCCCGGTTTTGTGCGTGAGCGGCAAATCAACAGCCTGGAAGACCTCAAGCAATTGCCGGTGCTGGGCGCCCTGGAAGCAGACCGCATGGTGCACTTCCGCATGCTCAGTCCGGAGGGCAACAGCCACGACCTGGTCATGGAAGCACGGTTGGGCATCGACGATTTCCTGGTGCGCAAAGCCTGCGCCCTCGCCGGCCTGGGGTTTACCGTGCTACCCATGATGTATTGCGAGGAAGAATTGGCCAGCGGCCAGTTGGTGCAGCTGTTGCCCGAATGGTCATTGCCGGGCGGCTGGTTGCAGGCGGTCTACCCACATCGGCGCGGCGTGTTGCCGGCCGTGCGGGCCTGGATCGACCATCTGGATAACGCCTTCAAGGAATGTGGAGACCGTTTGTTATGAGAATGACCGAAGCACAAGTCGCCGAGTTTTGCCTGGGCTTGCCCGGTGCGCGGGAAGACTACAAATGGGGCGGCGTGCGGGTATTTTCGATTGCCGGCAACAAGATGTTTGCCTTGCAGAACCTGCGGGGTGACTCGCTGGCGTTCAAGGTCGACAAGGAGCTGTTCCTGGGCCATGTGGATCGCCCGGGCATCCACCCGGCGCCGTACCTGGCACGGGCGCAGTGGATCATCATGAACACGCCCTACCCGCTGGGCGCCGAAGAACTGCGTGGCCTGTTGCAACGTTCCCACCAGTTGGTGGTGAGCAAGCTGCCCAAGCGCACGCAGGTCGGTTTGCTGCTAGAAGATCGAGAGTAGCGTGCCACCCAGGAACAACTGATCAATCCAGAACACCTGGTGCAGCAACACGATCAACCAGAACACCACCTGATAAGACACTTTGCGCGTCTTGTGGCGGAATACCTGCTGGGCAATCAACGCCCCCGGCCAACCGCCTGCCAGCTCAACGGCGTGCAGGACATTTTCCGGGGTGCGCCAGCTGTCTTCGCGGGCCTTGCGCTTGTCGCTCCAGTACAGCAGGAACGCCATCAGGCTGACCACGCCATAGGCCACCAGCGGGATCAGCGAAACCCCGCGGTACCACAGCAGCGCCGAACCAAACAGCGGCGCGGCGCACAACAGTGCAAACACCAACGCCTTGAAGCGCGGATGCTGGAGGGTCATGGCTTGACGGCCGACCAGTCGATCCAGCCGAACTGCCAGGTGGCCAGGATCACCAGGCCGAAGGCGATCCGGTACCAGGCAAACGCCGCGTAGCTGTGGCTGGCGATGAACTTGAGCAGCGCCTTGACCGCGATCATCGCAAAGATGAACGAGGTGACGAACCCGATGGCAAACACAGGAAGGTCATCCGGCTGGAACAGGTGACGGTACTTGTAGCCCGAATACACCGCCGCGCCGACCATGGTGGGCATCGCCAGGAAGAACGAGAACTCGGTGGCGGTCTTGCGTGACAAGCCGAACAACAGACCACCGATGATGGTGGCACCGGAGCGCGAGGTGCCCGGGATCATCGCCAGGCACTGGGCGAAGCCGACCTTGATGGCGTCCTTCCAGGTGATGTCGTCGACGGTTTCGGCGTGCACTTCATGTTGGCGGCGCTCGGCCCACAACATGATGACGCCGCCCACCACCAGCGCCGCCGCAACGGTGATCGGGTTGAACAGGTAGTGCTTGATCAGGTCGGCGAAAATCACCCCCAGCACCACCGCCGGCAACACGGCGATGATCAGGTTGACGGTGAAGCGCTGGGCATTGCGCTGGGTCGGCAAGCCGATGACCACATCCAGGATCTTGCGTCGAAACTCCCACACCACCGCCAGGATCGCACCCAGCTGGATGATGATATTGAACGCTTCAAAGCGCTCGCCACCGAAGTTAATCAGGTCGGCGACGATAATCTGGTGCCCGGTACTGGAGATCGGCAAAAACTCCGTCAGCCCTTCTACAACCCCGAGTATCAGTGCCTGTACGGCGGTCCAAAGATCCATCGATTCCCCCAAAGGTCATGCCCACGGCATGCCTCGTTGATATTTTTTAGACGTTCACTAACGAAGAGTGCGCTGCAAGCACAGCGCAAATAATCAAGGCCGAACTGCGAAAATTCCGTGAAAAATCAGGCAGGACTCAGGTTTTTTGATTCTGGGCCGAAAGCCTATCAGACAAGCCGGAAAAGTCGATGCAGCACCCAAAATTATAAGAACACGGAGTGACAGGACCATGAACAGTTTGCGCAATATGTCTATCAGCCGGCGACTCTGGCTGATCCTGATCGTCGCCGTGCTGATGCTGCTAACCCTCGGCCTGCTTATGCTCAGGCAGATTCATGGCGACCTGTACCAGGCCAAGAGCGAGCAGACCCAGCGTGTGGTGCAAACCGCCAGCGGGATCCTGACTTATTATCACAGCCTCGAAACCAGCGGCGTCCTGACCCGTGAAGCGGCGCAGAAACAAGCCTTGAGCGCAGTGCGCGGGCTGCGGTATGGCAAGGATGATTACTTCTGGATCAATGACCTCACGCCCGTGATGATCATGCACGCGGCCAACCCCAAGCTCGACGGCCAGAACCTGTCGGCCATCCGCGACCCGGACGGTTTTGCGGTGTTCAACGAGTTCGTGATCCTGGCCAAGGCCAAGGGCGCCGGGATGGTGAATTACCGCTGGCCCAAGCCCGGGGCGGATGCGCCGGTGGCCAAGACCTCGTATATCCAGCTGTTTGAACCCTGGGGCTGGATCATCGGCTCCGGCGTGTATGTCGATGACGTGCAAGGCGAGTTCCGGGGCCAGGTGTGGAAAGCCTCAATGGTCGGCCTTGTGATTGCCGTGATCATGGCCCTGCTGGTGGTGCTGATTGCCCGCAGCATCGTGCGCCCGCTGCAACAGGCGGTGAATGCGATGGCCAATATCGCCAGTGGCGAAAGCGACCTGACCCGCACCCTCGACACCCACGGCCAGGACGAAGTCACCCAATTGTCCCGCCACTTCAACGGCTTTACCGCCAAGTTGCGGCAAGTGGTCGGCCAGTTGCAGACCTGCGCCAACGCGCTGGGCCAGTCGTCCACCGAGCTGGGCAGCAACGCCAGCGACGCCCATGACCGCAGCCAGCAGCAATCGCAGCAAATGGAACTGGTGGCAACCGCGATCAACGAAGTCACCTATGGCGTGCAGGACGTGGCCAAGAATGCCGAGCACGCCGCCAGCGAAATGCGCGATGCCCAGGTGCAGGCCGAACAGGGCCAGCTCAATATCGACGGCAGCCTGCAACGGATCGACCAGCTCTCCAGCACCATCAGCCAGGCGGTGGAGGTGATCCGCACCCTGTCGACTGAAAGCACGCAGATTGGCGGGGTACTGGAAGTGATCCGCTCCATCGCCGACCAGACCAACCTGCTGGCCCTCAACGCCGCCATCGAAGCAGCCCGCGCCGGGGAGCAAGGCCGTGGTTTCGCGGTGGTGGCCGATGAAGTACGCCTGCTGGCCCAGCGTACGCAAAAATCCACCGCTGAGATCCAGGCCATGATCGAGCGCCTGCAAGGCCATTCGGAAGCGGCGGTCAAGGTCATCAGCGACAGTCACCAGGCGTCGCAACTGACCATTGAACAAGCGGGCCAGGCCGGCGCAAGCCTCACTGCCATCGGGCAAGCGCTGCGCAATCTCAATGGTTTGAACGCCTCGATTGCCAGCGCCACGTTGCAGCAGGCGCATGTGGTGGAAGACATCAATCAGAACGTCACCCAGGCGGCCGGTTTGTCCCACAGCACGGCACTGGCGGCGCAGCAGTCCAGCGCGGCGAGTGCACACTTGAAGGTCCTGAGCGAACAGCTCGACAGCCTTCTACACCAATTCAAGGTCTAACCCAGGACTAGATCGTTCCCACGCTCCGCGTGGGAACGCATCCTGTGACGCTCTGCGTCACCATTGCGCAGAGCGTCCGGAACTGCATTCCCACCCAGAGCGTGGCAACGATCTACCCCCGCGCCCACCACTCTGGTTACAATCACCGCCCTCTTCGACTCCCCCAAGGAACCGCCATGTCCGGGCTTGAACTGTTTGCCGCCGCCCTGGGGGTGATCGCTGTGTGGTTGACGGTTAAACAGAATCCGTGGTGCTGGCCCATCGGCCTGGTGATGGTGCTGCTGTACACCTGGATCTTCTTCGATGTGAAGCTCTACTCCGACATGCTCCTGCAAGTGATCTACGCGGCCCTGCAGCTCTACGGCTGGTGGCAGTGGACCCGCGCCGGCGAGGTCAAGCAAGGCCGGCAAGTCACCAGCCTCGGCCTGCAACCGATCCTCCAAGGCCTGGCCGTGGGTGCCCTGGGCAGCCTGTTGCTGGGGGCCGCCATGGCCCACTGGACCGACGCCGCCCAACCCTGGCTGGACGCGGCCCTGACCGGCTTCAGCCTGGTGGCGCAGATGTGGATGGCGCAAAAACGCGTGCAGTGCTGGCCGTTGTGGATCACCGTGGATGTGATCTTTGTCGGCCTGTTCCTCTATAAAGGCCTGTACCTCACCGCCGCACTCTATGCCTTGTTCACCGTGATCGCCGTGCAAGGCTGGCGCGAATGGCGCGCCGACCCGGCGTTGCACCCATGAAAGTCGTGGTATTGGCCGGCCCGGAATCCAGCGGTAAAAGCTGGCTGGCCACGCAGTTGCAGGCGCATTTTGGCGGGGTGATGGTGGGCGAATACGTGCGCCATTTCATCGACCACCACCAGCGCGATACCCGCCTGGCCGATATCCCGGCCATCGCCCGTGGCCAACTGGCCTGGGAAGACGCCGCCCGTGCCGCGCAGCCCGCGTTGCTGATCCTGGACACCAATCTGCTGACCAACAAGCTGTGGAGCCAGACCCTGTTTGGCGACTGCCCGGCCTGGCTCGACAGCGAACTGCTCGCCCGCCACTACGACCTGCACCTGCTGCTGTCGCCGGAGGACGTGGAATGGACCGCCGATGGCCAGCGCTGCCAGCCGGAGTTTGCCGACCGCCTGGCGTTTTTCCAGGCCAGCCTTGACTGGCTGGAGCAACATCATCAGCCGTTACGGATCATTCGTGGGGATTGGCAAGCACGCCAGGACCAGGCCTTTTCAGCTGTGGCACAACTGCTGGATTAACCGGCGAGGACAGTGTTCATGAACCGCTCGTTACGCATTGCCATTGTCGGTGGCGGCCCCGCCGGGCTGACCCTGGCGCGGATTCTCAAGGTCAACGGTTTTGCCATCAGCGTGTTCGAGCGCGAGCGCGGACCGCTGGAACGCCCTCAGGGCGGCACCCTGGATTTACATGTGGAATCCGGCCAGCTGGCGCTCAAAAAAGCCGGCCTTGAAGATGCCTTCCGCACCATCGCCCGTTATGAAGACCAAGGCTCGCGCCTGATGGACAAACACGCGCGACTGCTGTTTGAAGACCCCAGTCCAGCCGCCGGCGACCGTCCGGAAGTCGACCGCACCGCCTTGCGGCAAGTCCTCCTGGATTCGTTGCCTGCTGATTGCGTGAAATGGGACGTCAACGTCAGCGAGATCCGCCAGGCCGGCGATACGTGCTGGACCGTGCATCAGGGGGACACCGTCCACGGTCCGTTTGACCTGGTCGTCGGTGCCGACGGTGCCTGGTCGAAAGTGCGCCCCTTGCTGTCGCGCTATCAACCGCAATACAGCGGGCTGACGTTTATCGAGTTCGGGATTGATGACGTCGACCGCCGCCACCCGGCTCTCGCCAGACTCGTCGGCAAAGGCAAGCTGGACGTTTCCGGAGACGCCAGGTTGCTGGTCGTGCAGCGCAATGCCAATGCGCACCTGCGCGGCTATGCGATCTTCCGCGTCCCTACCGACTGGGCAGCGCAACAACTCGACGGGTCGACGCCACAGGCGACCCGGCAATCGCTGCTGGCGCAGTTCGAAGGTTGGCACCCGGACATCCTGGCGCTGCTGCACGCCTCAAACGAGCGCTTTGTGTCCCGGGCCATTTACGCGCTGCCCGTCGGGCATCATTGGGCACACCGCCCAGGCCTGACCCTGATCGGCGATGCCGCACACCTGATGTCACCGTTTGGTGGCGAAGGCGTCAATGCGGCGATGCTCGATGCTGCGGAGTTGGCTCGGCATTTGATTGAGAACACCTCATGCTCCGCGGCGGTGAAAGCCTATGAAGCCGAGATGTTCGAGCGCATTGAACCCATCGCCCGTGACAGCGCCGAAGCGGCCGCCACCCAACTCTCCCATGATGATATCGCCCTCTCCCTGGCGCACTTTCGCAGCCACCAGGAAGAGTACGACGGGTTGACGCCTCAGTAGCCCAACGACAAACCGGTATTGCGTCGTGGGTCGTTGGCCCCGTAGAAGCGGTTGTTGCCCACTGGCTTGCCATCCAGGGACGGCGCGCCTACCAGGATCGCCGCCAGGTGGTTGGCGTCCTGCGGGCCGGCAAACTTGTGGCCCCAGCCTTCGAGGATTTTCTGGGTATCCGGGCTCAGGGCAAAGCGCTCGATATTGGTCGACTCCGGCAGCCATTGCTGGTGGAAACGCGGCGCGTCCACGGCTTCCTGAATGTTCATCTTGTAGTCGATCACATTGAGGATGGTCAGCAAGGTGGCCGTGATGATGCGGCTGCCACCCGGCGTCCCCACCACCATCACCGCCTTGCCATCCTTGGTGACGATGGTCGGGCTCATGGACGACAGCGGCGTCTTGCCCGGGGCGATGGCGTTGGCTTCGCCCTGGACCAGGCCGTACATGTTCGGCACGCCGATCTTGGAGGTGAAGTCGTCCATTTCATCGTTGAGGATCACCCCGGTCTTGCTCGCCATCACGCCGGCGCCGAACCAGTCGTTGAGGGTGTAAGTCACCGAGACCGCGTTGCCCCACTTGTCGACGATGGAGTAGTGGGTAGTGTTATTGCCTTCGTGGGGCGAAACCCCGGGCTTGATGTCCTGGGAGATCCCGGCTTTCTGTGGGTCGATGGCAGCGCGCAGTTTGGCGGCGTAGTCCTTGTCCAGCAGGTGCTCCACCGGGTTCTGCACGAAGTCCGGGTCGCCGAGGTAGCTGTTGCGGTCGACGTAGGCGTGGCGCATGGCTTCGATCTGGTAGTGCAGGCCCTGGGCCGAGTGATAGCCAAGATCGGCCATCGGGTAGCCTTCAAGGATGTTCATGATTTCGCAGATGACCACCCCGCCGGAGCTGGGTGGTGGCGCGGACACCACGTGATAGCCACGGTAGTCACACTCGATGGGCGCCAGTTCGCGGGTCTTGTAGTTGTCCAGGTCGGCCTGGGTGATGATGCCTTTGCCCGACTGGCTGGAGTCGACAATGGCCTTGGCTACCCAGCCCTTGTAGAAGCCGTCGGTGCCCTTGGCGGAGATTTCCCGCAGGGTTTTCGCCAGGTCTTTCTGCACCAGCTTCTGGCCCACCAGCATCGGCTCTCCGCCGTGGAGGAAGATGCCGCGCAGGTCTTTGTCTTTCTTGAATTCGTCGGTTGCGGTGTGCAGCAGGTCGACATCGCCCTGCTCCAGGGCAAACCCGTCTTCAGCCAGCTTGATCGCCGGGGCGATCACCTGGGCACGCTTGAGGGTGCCGTATTTGCTCAACGCCAGTTCCATACCCGATACGGTGCCGGGTACGCCGACTGCAAGGTGGCCTTTGGAACTGAGGTCCGGAACGACGTTGCCGTCCTTGTCCAGGTACATGTCGGCAGTCGCCGCCAGCGGGGCTTTTTCGCGGAAGTCGAGGAAGGTCTTGCGTCCATCGGCCAGTTGCACGGTCATGAAACCGCCGCCGCCCAGGTTGCCGGCCGCCGGGTAGACCACGGCCAGGGCGTAGCCCACCGCCACCGCCGCATCCACGGCATTGCCACCGGCCTTGAGCACATCCACGCCCACATGGGTGGCGAGGTGCTGAGCCGTGACCACCATGCCATTTTCGCCAGCCACCGGGGCCTGGGAGGCCGCCTGTACTCCGCTGACGGTCAGCACCAACGCGGTGACAATCAACGTTCGGGTAAACGGTTGGTATTTCATCCCTGCATACTCTGTTTATTAGAAGAACTAGAAAGTAATACGTTTCGGATCCAAGCCCCAGCGTTTTGCCGCGTTTGTGACAGAGCCTGTCGGTAACGGAATAATGCCCATGCTATATTCCGGGCCTTTACGCTGCGCAGCAGAGGCTTTTCGATGGGGATCAAGAAGACCGGTATCCGCGCCCAGCAGGCCGACCAGACCCGCGCGCGGATTCTCCAGGCGGCGGTCAAGGTCTTCACCCGCGACGGCTATTCCGGCGGGCGCGTCGAAAGCATCTCGCGGGAGGCCGACTCCAACGACCGCATGTTGTATTACTACTTCGGCAGCAAGGAGCATCTGTTTGTGTGTGTGCTGGAGCACACCTACGAGCAGTTCAATAAAGCCGAAAGCAAACTCAAGCTCGACCTGAGTGCGCCGGTGCAAGCGTTGCAGGCGTTGGTAGGGTTTATCTGGAATTACTACGTCAAACATCCCGAGTTTGTGGCGATCCTCAGTATCGAGAACCTGCACAAGGGCAAGCATGCGAAGCAGTCCGGGGAGCTGCGGCGGTTGTCCGGGGAAGCGGTTGGGGTGTTGCGGCCGATCATCGAGGCGGGTCAGGCCCAGGGGCTGTTTCGTGAGGATGTGGACATCAAGCATGTGTACTTGATGATTGCTTCGTTGTGCTACTTCTATAACTCCAACCAGCACACGCTGAGTTCGTTTCTGGGGGAGGATTTGGCGGACAAAACCCAGCAGCGGGATTGGCTGGGGTTTATCAGTGATCTGGTGTTGCGTGGTGTATGCCTGACACCGCCCATCCAACGGTAGAACCTGGATCTAAATGTGGGAGCGGGCTTGCTCGCGAATGCGGTGTATCAATCAGTACATTTGGCGACTGACGAACCGCTTTCGCGAGCAAGCCCGCTCCCACATTCTTGACCGTGTGAATCAATGGGTGCCCGGGTTGGCTCTTAGGTGAGCGACTTTTTGCTCCAAGCTGTCCCATTGCGGTGCATTGGGTGCAAAGCGCCCGCGTAGGTAGGCGGCCAGCTCCGCCACTTGGGTATTCGACAGGCTGTCCCTGAAAGCCGGCATGTAACCCAGGTCCTTGGTCGCCGGTGTGCTGATCCCTTGCAAAATCACCTTGATCAGATTGTCCGGTTGATCGCTGTGCACATTGGTATTGGTCGCCAGTGACGGGCTGACTCCGAACAGTTTCGGCCCCTGCCCGTCGGCATGGCAGGCTTTGCACGAGCCTTCGAATACCCGCCGCCCGTTGGCATTGGGCACTGTCACAGCCGCCACCACCTGTGCTTCGGTGGCGCCGCTGTCATTCAGTGACGCCAGGTACACCGCCATCGCACGGATGTCGGTCTTGGGCAATTTCGCCAGTTCTGTCACCACCGGCCCCATCGGCCCTGTCGCGACGCCGTGGGCATCGGAATAACCGGTGCTCAGATAGGTGAACAATTGGTCCTCGGTCCACGGCGTCGGCGCCTTGGACAAGCCATACAACGCCGGCGCGTCCCAACCATCCACCACGCCGCCCGCGAGGAACGCTTTGCCGCCCTTCTCCGCCCCCATCAGGTTGCGCGGCGAGTGGCACGCCGCGCAGTGCCCCAAACCGTTGACCAGATAGGCGCCGCGATTCCATTGCTCACTTCTTTGGGGCTGCACGCTGATTTCCCCTCGGCGCAAAAACAGTGCATTCCAGCCGGCCATCAACGGCCGGATATTGAATGGAAAACTCATCGCATTCGGCACCGGCGCCTGACTCACTGGCGCCTGGGACATCAGGTAAGCGTACAGCGCCTGCATGTCCGCATCGTTGATATTGCGAAACGCCGTATAGGGAAACGCCGGGTACAGGTTGCGCCCGTCGCGGCCGATGCCGTCGCGCATCGCCCGCTCGAACGCCGGGTAGGACCAGTTGCCAATCCCGGTCTTCTCATCCGGGGTGATGTTGCTGCTGTACAGCGTGCCGAACGGCGTGTGCATCGCCAGCCCGCCGGCATTGGTGGCGCCACCGGGCGCGGTGTGGCACACCGCGCAATCCCCCACGGCGGCCAGCAAACGCCCGCGCTCCAGGGTGGCCTTGGACCAGGTGCCGGCGCTGGGCGGTGCGATCGGGGCGATTTCGCTGTGAAACGGCCACGCGGTGGCGGCCATGCCCAGCACCGCGCCAAACGCCGCGAACAATGAGCCGAACAACCATTTGCGGCGTTTCTCCGGGGACTTCGCCGGCTCGCCCAATGTGCCTGCATTCAGCGCCGCCAATACCCGCTCGGGAGTAATCGGCAGCTCGCGAAAACGAATGCCGGTGGCGTCGTAGATCGCATTGGCAATCGCCGCCGCGCTGGGCACCGAGGCGGATTCACCGGCGCCCATCGGTGGCTGGTCCTGGCGCGGCATCATCAGCACGTCGATCTGCGGCACTTCAGGGAAGGTCAGGATCGGATAACCGCCCCACTCCTTGCTCGCCACGGTGGACTCTTCAAAGGTCACGCGCTCCTTGAGCACGCGGCTGGTGGACTGGATCACATTGCCGTGGATCTGATGCTGCACCCCCGCCGGGTTGATCATCATCCCCGAGTCGTGCCCGATCACCACCCGGGTCACCGAGACATCGCCGGTCTGTTTGTCGATGGCCACATCCGCCACCCACGCCGCCCACGCCGCGCCGAAGCCGGGGAACTTGCTGTGGATGTAGCGCGCGTAGGCAAAGCCCCGGCCTCGCAGCAGGTGGTCTTCGTTGGCGGTTTGCATCGGCGCGGTGCGCGGTGCCCAATTGGCCCGCTCGGCCGTGGATTTCACCAGGTCGATGGCGCGCTCGTCCTTCAGGTAACGCAGGCGGTATTCCACCGGATCGACCCCGGCGGCGAACGCCAGTTCGTCGATATAGGATTCATGGGCGAAGGTGTTGGGCAACGCCGACACGCCGCGCATCCACGAGGCGCGCACGATCGGCGCCATGTCGTTGATGGTGACGCGCATGTGGTCGATGTCGTAGGGCGGAATCGAGGTGCGGTCGCCCATTTCGAACATCGCCGCCACGGACTCGACCCGACCCGTCAACAGCAGCGCCAAGGTGGGCGCGCCGTTGGACGGGTAGCTGGTTTCAAAGTCATAGGCGGCGATGCTGCCGTCGGCGTTCAGGCCGCCGTCGACATCCATCAGTTGCGCGGTGCCCTTGGGCTCCCACAGGTGTTCTTGCTCACGGGTCAGTTGCACCCGCACCGGCTTGCCCACGGCGCGGGACAGCAGCAAGGCGTCGGCGCACACGTCATCGGCGCAGTTGCGGCCGTAGCAGCCGGCGGCCTCCATGCGGATCACGTCGATGGACTCTTCCGGGCATTCCAGCAACCAGGCCAGATCAGCCCGCAGCAAGTGTGGATTCTGGCTGCCGGACCAGACCCGACTGACCCCGGACTGATAATCCGCCACGCCGCAGGATGGGCCAATGGAACCGTGCATCTGGTAGGGCCACAAGTAGGTGCGCGGCATACGCTGGCTGGCGGCGGCCAGGGCTGCGTCGACGTTGCCCTGGTCGAGCACGGTGCGGCGTACCCGTGGGTTATCGCGAATCGCCTGCTCCACGTCGCTCATGTCCGGTAGCTGGTTATTCCAGGGTTTCCAGTGCACCCGCAGTTCCTGGGCGGCCTTGATGGCCTGTTCTTCGCGCAAGGCGACTACACCGACAAAATCGCGAATCACCACCACGGCGACAATGCCCGGGATATGGGCAATGGATGATTCGTCGACGTTCAGCAGGCTATTGCCGACAAAATCACCGCAATCCAGCCCCGCATAAGGTGGGCGGATCACCCGACCGTGAAGCATGTCGGGCACGCGCATGTCGTGGACGTAGGTCAGCTCTCCGGTGGCCTTGCCGGGGATATCCACCCGGGCCGCGCCCTTCCCCACCAGGCGGTAATCGGCGGTGGCTTTAAGCGGTGCATCGCCGCTGATGCGCAGTTCGTCGTGCTCCCCCGTGACCAGTTCGCCATAGGTGGTGGTGCGTCCGTCTTCAGCGGTAATCACGCCCGCGTCGACCGTGAGGCTCTGTGCACTGACCGACCAACGTTGCGCCGCCCGCATCAGCAGGAAACGCCGGGCTTCGGCGGCGGCATTGCGCAGTGGGATTGCGGAGATCTGCAACGTTGCGCTGGCAATGGTCGCGCCCTGGTTCGGCGCCCGTTCGGTGTCGCCCAGCACCATGCGCACCTGTTCCATGGTCAGGTCCAGTTCTTCGGCGACGATCTGCGCCAAGGAAGTGCGAATGCCGGTGCCCAGGTCCACATGCCCGTTAAAGGCGTACACCAGCCCGTCATCGTTCACCGCGATAAACAGCCCCAGCTCCTTGGGCTTGATCGTCGGCGTGCCGCCTTTGGCCACCGGCCCCGAAGGTGGCAGCACGTCGTCGACGATCAGCAGGACGCCGGCCTTGGCCAGCCATTGGTCGCGGGAAGGGATTGCGTCAGTCATGGTCATCGATCCACGTTCAAGGCGTTTGGCGGGCGGCACGCAGCACCGCGCGGAGGATTTCGATATGGGTGCCGCAGCGGCAGAGGTTGCCCGAGAGCTCGGTGCGCACCTCGGCTTCGCTGGGGTTGGGATTACGGTCGAGCAAGGCCTTGGCGGTCATGATCATGCCGTTGAGGCAGTAGCCGCACTGGGCGGCCTGCTCGTCGATAAAGGCCTGCTGCACCGGGTGCGGGGTTTCGCGGGTGCCGAGGCCTTCGAGGGTGACGATGGCGCGGCCCACGGCGCCCGACAGCGGGAAGACACAGGCCCTTGCGGCCACGCCGTCGATGATCACCGTGCACGCACCGCACTCCCCCAGGCCGCAGCCGTATTTGGGGCCGTTGAGTTGCAGGTCATTGCGCAGGATCAGTAACAGCGGGGTGTCGGCCATTGCGCTGACTTCGCGGGTGTGGCCGTTGACCTCAAGCGTTACCGTGATGTTCTGGCTGATCATTCGCTTCGCCCGTTGGTTTTGGTGAAGTGCCCACTACATCAAACAGTCAAAAAAAAGCGTCGCGTACCTGGGGTCTCGCGACACACTTGAAGGGTGAAGTGGTTACTACATCAACGTAGAGCAAAAACGGTGCCAGAACATGGACGAATACCTGTGGCGAGGGAGCTTGCTCCCGCTGGACTGCGCAGCAGGCCCATCGTTTGGGGTCGCTTCGCAACCCAGCGGGGGCAAGCTCCCTCGCCACAGGGAATCGGGTCAGGTTTGGGGGTCGTCGATCATTTTGCGCAGCAGGAACAGCACGGCCACGCGTTCGGCGGGGTTGAGGTTGCTCAGGGTCAGTTCGGTGATGGTGGCGGCGCAAGGCACGGTTTGCTGCACCAGGGCGGCGCCGGAGTTGGACAGGTTGACCACGACTTTGCGTTTGTCCTGGGGATCGGGTTCGAGGGTGATCAGTTCGCGGGCCTTGAGGCGTTCGACGATGCCGCGGATGGTCGCCTGGTCGACGGCGGTGGCCTTGACCAGTTCGGTGAGCGAACTTGCACCGTGATCGCGCAGGGCACACAGGGTGACGAACTGCACGGCGGTGAGCTGGGAGTCGCCGACATTCTGCTGGAAGATCGCCAGGTGGCGCTGGTAGGCCTTGCGCAACAGGTGACCGACTTGCTCGGAGAAAACGTAGGAATCAGGCACGGCGGGCTCGGGAAGGCGGTGGTCGATGGGGTGGCATGATGGCGGGGTTGTGGATTGGACTCAAGCATCAGCCACTGAAGGAACCGAATCGAATGTGGGAGCTGGCTTGCCTGCGATAGCGGTGGATCAGCCAGCTCTGTGCTGTCTGACACTCCGCAATCGCAGGCAAGCCAGCTCCCACAGGGGATAGTCAGTGGGCCAGGGAGGCCTTGGGGGCTACGACGTCGCCGGCGATGACCACGGCTTGGTCATCGAGGTAGACATCGCAATTGCGCAGCGGGATGTCCATGTGGCACGGGGTCTTGCGGGTGCCGCCGACTTCGGTGTTCGGGCCGGTGGAGAACAGGAAGTTGCCGTAGAACGCCCGGGCGTCCATGCACATGCCGTCGTTCTTGTCGTGCAGTCCCATCGCCGTCCATTGCGCCCGTGGCTGCAGGCCCCAGCCGATGTGGGAGATGCCGTACACCTCGGGGTCGTTGAAGTATTTCATGTAGTCGCGCAGGTATTCGGCTTCGAAACCGCCGTGGATTTTGGTGATGAAGCCCTTCTCGATCTCCAGGGTGATTTTCTCCCGGGTATAGGTCTTGAACGGCAGCAGGATGTCGCCGATGTCCAGCACCAGCACGCCTTCGGCGGTTTCTTCGTTGGGCCAGGAGAACAGGAAGCCGCTCGGCCAGTGATCCCAGCGTCCGGGTTCGTCAGCAAAACCATACTCGGTGACGGACGGGTATTGCCCCAGCGCCGCGCGAAAATCGCTGCCGGCGCGGGATTTGACGTGGATCGAACGGGCCTTTTTCAGCAGCGCTTCAGCGGCCAGCACCCGCACTTTGTCTTCTTCGGTGGGCAGCATGCGCGCCAGTACTTCCGGGGGTTCTACCGCCAGCAGGATGCGTGTGCCGGTCTTGAGGATCTGTTCCTGCTCCGGCGAGTGCAACAGCATCATGGTGTCGACGATCAGGTCCGCCGCTTCCAGCGCCCGCTGGGCCGCTATATTCCCGGTCAGCGCGGTGTCGCCGCAGTAGGCGGTCATGTCATTGCCCATGGCCCGGGGATGGTTGAACGACGGCAACTCCACCGCATACACCCTGGCCCCCAGGCGCTGCGCCGCGTCCATCGCGGCGCGCACGGTGCGCGGGTCGGAGTAATGGCTCTTGAGCACAGCGACGCTCTGGGTCGGGTCGACCTTCGAGAGCTTCAACACGTGCTCAAACATCTGGGTCAGTTCGCAATCACTTACCGGCATTTCCTGTCTCCTCAGCTGCTGCACCAAGATCTTGCAGGGCGCTTCACTCTAGTGCGTTTTTATAGCGTATACGCCAATTAATCACGATAAGAACTGATTTCAGCATGGACTGCAAGCACCACGCCAAAACGTTACGAATCCACACAAGCCCAGTGATATATGGAGACAACCAGTTACAGGGGATCGATATGGCCAAAAAAACAATTTTTAAGGCGTGGGCTTTTCATTTGAAAAAATGAGCGTATACACTTTAAAAACCTTGCGGACAGACGCCGCCGGCCATTATTCGAAAAAGAGGACCACGCCCCATGGCAAGCACACAAAAAATCGCAATCGTCGGCGCCGGCCTTGGCGGTGCCGCCGCTGCCACCCTGTTGCAACAAGCGGGGTTTGACGTGGATATCTACGAGCAGGCGCCGGAGTTTTCCCGTCTCGGTGCCGGGATCCACATGGGCCCCAACATCATGAAAATCTTCCGGCGCATGGGCATTGAAAAGCAGCTGGACCTGATGGGCTCGCACCCCGAGCACTGGTTCAGCCGCGACGGTGAGACCGGTGATTACCTGTCCCGCATTCCGCTCACCGGCTACGGCGCGTCCTACATCACCGTGCACCGTGGCGACTTGCACGCGCTGCAGATGTCCACCCTCAAGCCCGGCACCCTGCACTTCAACAAACGCCTGGAAACCCTCGAGGAAACCGATACCCAGGTGCGCCTGACCTTCGCCGACGGCGAGGTGACCTACGCCGACATCGTGATCGGTGCCGACGGCATCAACTCGCGTATCCGTGAAGAACTGCTGGGCGCGGAAAAACCGCTGTACAGCGGCTGGGTCGCCCACCGTGCGCTGATCCGTGGCGATCAACTGGCCAAGTACGACCTGAAGTTCGAAGACTGCATCAAGTGGTGGACCGAGGACCGGCACATGATGGTCTACTACACCACCGGCAAGCGCGACGAGTACTACTACGTCACCGGCGTGCCGCACCCGGAATGGGACTTCCAGGGCGCCTTCGTCGACAGCAGCCGGGACGAGATGTTCGATGCCTTCAAGGGCTACCACCCCACCGTCCAGGCCCTGATCGAATCCACCGAAAGCGTGACCAAATGGCCGTTGCGCAACCGCAACCCGCTGCCGCTGTGGAGCCGTGGTCGCCTGGTATTGCTGGGGGACGCCTGCCACCCGATGAAGCCGCACATGGCCCAGGGCGCCGGCATGGCCATCGAAGACGCTGCGATGCTCACCCGCTGCCTGCAGGAGACCGGCATCAGCGACTACCGCACCGCCTTCGAACTGTATGAAGCCAACCGCAAGGAACGGGCGTCACGGGTACAGGCCGTGTCCAACGCCAACACCTGGCTGCGCACCCAGGAAGATCCGGACTGGGTCTACGGCTATGACCTCTACGCCCAACCGTTGAAATCGGGGGTGGCCGCGTGAGCCGCTTTCTCTACGGCGGCAACGTCCAGGCCAACGGCATTCGCCAGCATTACCTGCGCTATGGCGGCAAAGGCCCGGCGCTGATCCTGATTCCCGGCATCACCAGCCCGGCGATTACCTGGGGGTTTGTCGCGGAACGCCTGGGCCTGCATTTCGACACCTATGTGCTGGATGTGCGCGGGCGTGGCCTGTCATCCACCGGCCCGGAACTGGACTACAGCGCCGACACCTGCGCCGATGACATTGGCGCCTTCGCCGATGCCCTCAAGCTCGACAGCTATCACCTGGTAGGCCACTCCATGGGCGCGCGGTTTGCCGTGCGCAGCGCGGTGCGCCATCCACGAGGGGTCAACCGTGTGGTGCTGATCGACCCGCCGGTGTCCGGCCCCGGCCGCCGGGAATACCCGAGCAAGCTGCCGTGGTACGTCGATTCGATTCGTCAGTCGCTGCTGGGCATGGACGCTGAAGCAATGCGCGCCTTCTGCCCCACCTGGACCGACGAACAACTGCAACTGCGCGCCGAATGGCTGCACACCTGCTACGAGCCGGCCATCGTTCGCGCCTTCAACGACTTCCACACCGTCGACTTCCATCAGGATCTGCCGCACCTGAAGGCCCCTGCCCTGTTAATTGTTGCCGGACGCGGCGGTGTTATTCAGCCGGAAGATGTTGCGCAAGTCCGGCAGTTACAGCCAGGCCTGCAGGTCGCCCATGTGCCGAATGCCGGACACATGATCCCTTGGGACGACCTTGAAGGTTTTTTCACCGCCTTCGGCGACTTCCTCGGCCAGCCCCTGACTGCATAACGGAGACCACCATGCTCAAGCCTTACCGCATCGGCCAGATCGTGCCGAGTTCCAACACCACCATGGAAACCGAGATCCCGGCGATGCTCAATGCACGCCAGGCGATCCGTCCGGAACGTTTCACCTTTCACTCCAGCCGCATGCGCATGAAGCAAGTGCGCAAGGAAGAGCTGGCCGCGATGGACGGCGAGTCCGACCGTTGCGCCATCGAGCTGTCCGACGCCAAGGTCGACGTGCTGGGCTACGCCTGCCTGGTGGCGATCATGGCCATGGGGCTGGGTTACCACCGTAACTCCGAGCAACGCCTGCGCAAGGCCACCGCCGACAACGACGCCAACGCCCCGGTGATCACCAGTGCCGGCGCCTTGATCGAAGGCCTGAAAGTGATGGGCGCCAAGCGCATCGCCATTGTCGCGCCGTACATGAAACCCCTCACTGAGCTGGTGGTGAACTACATCCGCGAAGAAGGCTTTGACGTGGTGGACTGGCGCGCCCTGGAGATCCCCGACAACCTCGAAGTGGCCCGCCACGACCCGGCCAACCTGCCGGCCATCGTCGCCGGGATGAACCTGGAAGGCGTCGACGTGATCGTGCTGTCGGCCTGCGTGCAGATGCAGTCGCTGCCGGTGGTGGCGAAGGTCGAAGCGCAGACCGGCCTGCCGGTGCTGACCGCCGCCATCGCCACCACCTACGCCATGCTCAAGGCCCTGGACCTGGAACCCATCGTCCCCGGTGCCGGCGCCCTACTCTCCGGCGCCTACTGAAATCGCTTTTGTGGCGAGGGAGCTTGCTCCCGCTGGGGTGCGAAGCGCCCCCAAAAAACAGGCCTGCTACGCAGTCCAACGGGAGCAAGCTCCCTCGCCACAAGGTATGTGCACTGTCCATTACCGAGGACTGAAAGATGAGCGAACAATCCGCCGACGCCAACTACCAGGGCGTCTGGGGCAACCGAATCGGCTTCGGCAAAAAATCCGCCCTGCTGATGATCGACTTCATGCAGGGCTATACCACCGAAGGCGCCCCGCTGTTTGCCCCCGAAGTGCGCATCGCCGTGGCCGAAAGCGTCGAGCTGCTGGCCTGCGCCAGGCGTCACGGAATCAGCGTGGTGCACACCAATATCCGCTACCATCCCGGCCATTTCGCCGACGGCGGTATCTGGGTCAAAAAGGCCCCGGTGATGAAAGACATGGTGGAGGGCAATCCCCTCGCCGCCTTTTGCACCGAGGTCTTGCCCCTGGCCAATGAAGTGGTGATCACCAAACAATACGCCAGTGCGTTTTTCGGCAGCAGCCTGGCCCCGATGCTGCACGCCCAGGGCATCGACACCGTGGTGCTCGCCGGCTGTTCCACCAGCGGCTGCATCCGGGCCACGGCGGTGGATGCGGTGCAACACGGCTTTCGCACCATCGTCGTGCGCGAATGCGTCGGCGACCGTCACCCGGCGCCCCATGAAGCGAACTTGTTTGATATCGACAGCAAGTACGGCGACGTGGTCAGCAAGCAGGAGGCCATGAGCAAGTTCAAGGAGCAATAACGTTTCACTAAGAACCGCGCCACAGAGCGCGGTCTTGCACTCTTCTGACACTGCCTTTGGACGTCGCTTTCACAGCACTCCGAAGTGCTGGAACAAAAGCGGCTGTATAAAAACCATAAGTCACCGCCAGGAGACACCCCAATGCCCATTGCGAATGCAGCGCCCGCGACTACGGTCGCCGATCCGGTCAACACGCTCTACCACAAGATCACCTGGAAGCTGATTCCGTTCCTGTGTTTCTGCTACCTCGCGGCCTACCTGGACCGCATCAATATCGGCTTCGCCAAACTGCAGATGCTCGACCAGCTGCACTTCAGCGAAACCGCGTTCGGCCTCGGCGCCGGGCTGTTTTTTGTCGGCTATATCCTCTTCGAAGTGCCGAGCAACCTGATCCTGGAAAGGGTCGGCGCGAAGATCTGGATCGCCCGCATCATGATCACCTGGGGCCTGCTCTCGGCCTGCACCATGCTGGTCACCTCCACCACCCAGTTCTACATCCTGCGGTTCCTGCTGGGCGCCGCCGAGGCCGGGTTCCTGCCGGGCGTGCTGTATTACCTGACCACCTGGTTTCCCACCCATCGCCGGGGGCGGATCATCGCCCTGTTCATGATCGGCCTGCCGCTGTCCAGCGTGATCGGCGGCCCGTTGTCCGGCTGGATCATGGGCCACTTCGACAACATGGGCGGCCTGCGCGGCTGGCAGTGGCTGTTCCTGATCGAAGCGGTGCCCAGCGTGCTGCTCGGCGTGTGGACCTTCTGGGCATTGCCCAATACCTATCAGCAAGCCAAGTGGCTGTCGCCGGACGAAAAGACCCTGCTGGAAAGCGAGCTGCGCAAGGACGACGCCGACGGTGCCGACAGCAAGCACAGCTTCCGCGACGGGTTCTTCAACCTCAAGGTATGGATGCTCGGCGGTATCGACTTCTCGATCCTGCTCAGCGCCTATGCCATGGGCTTCTGGATGCCAACCTTTATCCGCAACGCCGGCATCACCGACACCTTCCACATCGGCATCCTCACCGCCTTGCCCAGCGTGGCGGCGCTGCTGGGCATGCTGCTGATCGGCGCCAGCTCCGATAAACACCGCGAACGCCGCTGGCACATCATCGTGCCGTTTTTCATCGGCGCGGCGGCGATGGCCACCAGCACCTTCTTCACCCATAACGTGGTCGCCACCGTGGCCTTGTTTGCGATTGCCTCCGCGGCAATCATCGGTGCGGTGCCGGTGTTTTTCAGCCTGCCGGCGACCTTTCTCAAGGGCACCGCAGCGGCCACCGGGTTTGCCCTGGCCTGCTCACTGGCGAACATCGCAGGCCTGGTGAGCAACTCGTTGATGGGGGTGGCGATCGACGTCACCGGCAGCAGCGCGGGGGCCTTGTGGTTTTTTGCCGGCTGCCTGATTCTCAGCAGCTTCCTGGTGATCGCCTTGCCGGCGAAGCTGGTCAACCGCTAACAACAACAATTTTTCGGGTGAGTCTCCATGCAAGGTTTCATCAAGCGCTGTGCCCTGCTTGTCGCCGTGGGCCTGTGTGCCGGTACGGCGCAGGCCGCAGAAAAGATCATTTTCGACACCGACTTCAACGTGCTCAATGATGACGGCCAGGCCTTTATCATGCTCGCCCAGCTGCACGGGCAAAAACGCATCGACCTGCTGGGCATGACCCTGGTCAGCGGCAACGCCTGGGTCGACCAGGAACAGGTCGACGCCCTCAAGGCGGTGGAACGCATGGGTGTGGAGAAGGAAGTCGGCGTGTATTCCGGCGCCGCCTACCCGCTACTGCATGACTACGCCACCTATGAGGCGGAAAAAGCCCTGTTCGGTTCCGGCTGGCCGGGTGCGTTCAAGAACCCGCGGCCAACCAGTGCCTCACAACGGGTCGCGCCACCGGACGGCCTGGCGACCCACACCAGGCTGCGCAAGGAAACCGCCGCCCAGTTCATCGTCGACAGCGTACGGGCCAACCCCCACGAGGTAACGATCCTGGCGGTCGGCCCGCTGACCAACATTGCCCTGGCGATTCGCTCGGCGCCGGACATCGTGCCGCTGATCAAGCGCATCGTGTACATGGGCGGCGCCCTGGAGATTCCGGGCAACACCACGCCGGCGGCGGAGTTCAACTGGTGGTTCGACCCGGAGGCCGCGAAGATCGTGTTGCGCTCACCCATCGAACACGTGATTTTTCCCAACGATGTCTGTGAGAAAGTCACCTTCGACAAGTCGGTGTATGAGCGGGTGATTGCCCACAAAGGCCCGATTGCCGACCTGTACAAGCACGAGTTCGGGCCGCTGTTCGACAAGGACCCGGCCTACCACAGCTTCACCTGGGACAGCCTGCCGGCGCTGTTTCTCGTGAACCCCGGGATCGTCACCGAATCCCGCGAGCTGTGGGTGGACGTGGACGCCACCTTCGGCGCCGACTACGGTCGGGCACTGGGCTACAAGAAAGGCGCGCCGCTCGGCACGCAAAAGGCCAAGGTGGTGTTCGCGGTGGACCAGAAGCAGTTCTGGGACGGGTATGTAGGGTTGGTGACGCTGCCGACGCCGGTCAACATCTTCCGCTGACTGCGCCGGAACTTGAGGGGCTGTGGTTTAATTGCGCGCATTTGCCCAGCCCTTCAAGGAATCCGTTGTCGATGAATCAGCCCGCCACCAAAGTCCTGGTCATTGGCTACGTCTGGCCAGAGCCCCGCTCCTCGGCGGCCGGCGGGCACATGATGCAGATTCTGGAGAGTTTCCTGGCCCAAGGCTGGGACATCACCTTCAGCAGCCCGGCCGTCACCGGCGAACACAAGGCCGACCTGCCCGCCCTGGGCATTCGCGAATGCACGATCGAGTTGAATAACAGCAGTTTCGATGACTTCATCACGGAACTGGCCCCCGATATCGTGCTGTTCGACCGTTTCATGATGGAAGAACAGTTCGGCTGGCGCGTAGAGAAATGCTGCCCGAATGCCCTTCGCGTACTGGAAAGCTCGGACCTGCAAAGCCTGCGGGACGCCCGTCAACAGCGCCTCAAGGACTTCCTGAAGACGCAACCGGAGGCTGACGACTTCAGCCCTTTGTTCAGCCAGGACCTCGCCGCCGAATTCGCTTACATGGCCGACACCGACCTCGCCAAGCGGGAGCTCGCCGCGATCTACCGCTGCGACATCAGCCTGATGATCTCCGATGTGGAGATCCGGTTGCTGACCGAACACTTCAAGGTGCCCGCCGCCCTGCTCCACTGGTGCCCGTTGATGGTCGACCTGCCAACCGTCGACTTCGCCCCGTTTGAAGACCGAGCGCACTTTTTGAGTATCGGTAACTTCCGCCATGCGCCGAACTGGGATGCGGTGTTATGGATGAAAAACAGCGTTTGGCCGCGGATCCGCCAGCAACTGCCCGGCGCACAGTTGCATGTGTATGGCGCCTACACACCGCCCAAGGCCACGGCGCTGCATAATCCCGCGCAGGGTTTTCATGTGATGAACTGGGCCGAAGACGCTTTGCAGGTGATGACCGCCGCGCGCATTTGCCTGGCGCCTCTGCGCTTTGGTGCCGGTATCAAGGGCAAGCTGGTGGACGCCATGCTCTGCGGCACGCCAAGTGTCACCACGCCGGTGGGCGCCGAAGCCATGGGCGAACCCTGGCCCGGCGCGATTGAACAGAGCGCAAGCGCCCTGGCTGACGCAGCAGTGGCACTGTATCAGGACCGCGAACGCTGGACTCGCGCCCAGGAAGATGGCCGCCCATTACTCGCCCGGCGCTATGCCCGGCAAGTCCACGGCCCGGCCTTGACCCACTGCCTGGAACACTGCCGCAACCACCTGGCCGAACACCGCCGCCACAACTTTACCGGCAGCATGTTGCGCCACCATCTGCACAAAAGTACCCAGTACATGTCCCAGTGGATCGAGGCAAAAAACCGCAACCTTTAAACGCTTGACGCTGGCGAGGTTGCGTACAAGGGGGCATTATCTTGAGCGCAATCACAATAAAGCGACGGCAGCATGACCCGAGCAACGCGAATCACCGACCCTTCCTACGAGCTGATGGACGATCACAACGGTCTGTCCATCATCTATCGCCAACATGGCTTCCCGTGCCCGTTGGTGCGCTGGCATTTCCACAAGGAATACGAGCTGCACCTGATCGTCGCCAGCTCCGGCAAGGTGTTCATCGGCGACTACATCGGCAACTTCTACCCGGAAAGCCTGTTCCTCACCGGCCCCAACCTGCCTCACAACTGGATCAGCCAGGTGGCCGAGGACGAAGTGGTGCCCAAGCGCGACATGCTGGTGAACTTCACCGATGAACTGCTGGAAAACGGCAGCCACATCTTCACCGAACTCAAGACCCTCGCACCGCTGCTGGAGCGCGCGCAGTACGGCATCGAATTTCGCTGCAAGAAGACCATCGCCCAGGCCATGACCCTGATGCAGCGCATCGAAGACGCCCAGGGCATGGCGCGCCTGGGGCACTTCTTCATCCTGATGGAGGTGCTCAGTGCCTGCGAGGATTACCAACTGCTCTCCGGCGTGACCACCCCGCAACTGGCGGACGAACACAGCATCGACCGCACCAACCGCGCGGTGGACTACATCTTTGCCCACTACGCGCGGGAGTTGTCCCTGGAAGAAGTGGCCGAATACCTCGGGATGAAGCCCACCTACTTCTCCCGCGTATTCAAACAAGCCACCGGTCGCACCTTCATCGAATTCGTTAATCGGCTGCGCATCAGCAAGTCCTGTGAACTGTTGGCCGATGGCGACAAGGCCGTGACCGATGTGTGTTTTGAGTCGGGTTTCAACAACATTTCCAACTTCAACCGCCGCTTCCAGCAGCTCAAGGGCATGACCCCGTCCCACTACCGGCGTTTGGCCGTGCAGCGCCTGACTGAGCAGAACCTGGCTTGATGCCCCCCAGTACACGCTCTTACAACTAACCTCGCCCTTTCGCTCCGATACTGGAACGTCGCCAACTGCTCGGCCACACACTGAAGGTCCGCCCCGTACCCGGCCCTTCTCAATCCCTGAGCGTCGCGAAATCCCTATGATCACTGTCCAATCGTTACACGCCCCTTCCGCCATTACCACACCCGATCAGGCGCCGCCTACAACATCCCCGACGCCAGTGACTTCTCAAGTTATCGAGATCTTTCATAAACCTTCAACGCAGATTCAAAGTGAAATACCGTTGCAAGCCCGACAGCGCACCGAACAGTTGCTCCGGTACGCAGTGACAAAAGAACAGCCCAGTGTGGCCGAGCAAATTTCCCGGTTGATTGAAAACGCCCATGCGCCGCTCACAGACGCGACGCTGAGAGATGAAGTCAACCAACTGCTGGACCAGCCGAGCGCACTCAATCCGCAAAAGACCTATGCTCAGCTTGTTCAGGAAATACTCGACGATAGAGCCAGCACTCGCCCTGTCCTGTCTCGTGCTACCCGACATCTTCTTGAAAATGACACGGCAAGCACTTCACCCAATGCAGTGGTCGGTCAGTTTGCCGAGGGTTTGATCGACAATGGCGACCGACAATTGGCCATAGGTGTCGCCAACAGTTTGATCCGCCAGCGGCTGGCGGCCGAGCAAGGCAGTTCCCCTGTCAGCGAAGACAAGGTGCTCGTACCGCGTGACTCCACCTTCGGCCAGGCCTGGAACGAACTGGCTGACGCGCTGGACTCGGAACCCTTCAAGTCATTCGCTCAGGACCGTCTGATCGATACCTCCAAACTGTCCATCGACACCACCGGCATACTGACCGAACACAGAGATACCCGGCCCGTCACCTTCGACCCGAACCTGGATCCCCAGTGGGCGGCCGCTTCAGCAGCGATTATGGCAGCCGTCAAAAAAATCACTGCAGGCCGCCCGTACACCCTGATAGGACTCCAGGGCCGAGACCATGCGTCGGCTTCTGACATCGCGAGCTTCTACGGCCTGAATTTGGGCCGCATCGAAGATTCCGACACGCTGTTCACCATCGGACAACTGTTTCGCGACGGCAACTTCAGCGCACTCACCAGCGAGGACCCGCTCTACGCGACGCCGTACGCGCCGATCAAGCGACGACAAAAAGAAGCCATTGCGCGGGTCGTGAATTTACCGCCAGACCAACTGAAACAGCGCCTGGAAAACTTTGCACCTTCGACTGTGGCCCAGAAAGTTAAAGACGCCGACCAGACGCTGGCACAGCAATCGAGCCAGGCACTGATAAAACTGACAGGCGAGCCCCGAGCCAGAGACTATGAGTTCCCGGTGATGCTCAAGGAAGTTCCGGAGTATTCGACATTCAACCAGGTGCGCAAAAACCTGCTGACGGCATTGACTGGTAATACATTTTCAACGTTTGTCCGGAACAACAACATTGACCCCCGCAGCATCACCATAAATCCCGTTACCGGTGATTTAACCGCCAAGGTGAACGGCGTTGATACCGCCTTCAACGCGAACGACCTGTCGGGTTGGAGCGCTGTCTGGGATGAAATAAAGGATGCCGTCCAACAGATGAACAATAACTCGGGGGGCAGCGTTACCTTCCCGACGCCCCCTGCTGCAGAGCTGTATCAAGTCCTGAACTTTTATAACGAAGGGGTTCCCGAGCAACAAGACATACGCCAAGCCGACTATCAGCAACGCCGGCTTCAATCGTTGCTGGGCAAAAGTGCAGAGATGGCCAGTCACAACGGCTTCAAGGCGTTGATCAACCCAAACGCAAATGACCCCCGATCCGCCGCTGTACTCGCGCTACAGCAGGCCGTTACGCAGCAACTCAAGGATGCTCCCGTACCTCTCTCCAGCCTTGAAACCCTGGCGGCGGCTGTCAACGCCGGCCAGGGCGCGCCAGTGCAAAGCGTGGACTCGCCTCAGGACGAGCTGGCACGCGGCGACAGCGCGCTGGCCGCCACAGTGCACCGTGTGATGCTAGAGCTGAAAACCAACGCGACCCAGGCCTCCTCGAAAATCATCGAGCCCATACCGGCGAACAGCCTGTTCGGCCAGTGGTGGGACCTCCTGGGCAAAGCCCTGAAAGGGCGCGGCTTCACCGAATGGGCCCGACAGCAGAATGTCGACCTGACCTCTCTGCGCTTCGATCCGGCCGGCATGGTCTTGATCGCTAAGGTCAACGGCGTGGATCAGCGGTTTGAAGCCAAGGATTTCGCGCAAAAGTACCCCGAACACTTCGACGCACTCTCATTTGTCGTGAACGCGGCACAGGCGCTGGTTCCACACAACAAGTCGATCATGCTGTCCTACACCGCCGCCGACCGGGCGCCTTATGAGCTCGTTGCTCATTTTTATGGCATTGATAACGCCGACTACAGTAGCGAGCAATTCGCCAACACGGCCGCGCTGATGGGCCGCACACAGCGCTTTCCCGAGCAACCGGAAAATCCGACGCAACACGTGAACCGACTGACCCGCCACAAAACCGCTTTAGGCGACAGCAACGATCGTTACGCGTTAATCGACCAGCTCAAGCGCGGCATCATCAACAGGAACCTGTCGGAAAACTCCACACGCTTTGCCGTCGACCCGGATTCCTCTCACCAGCCTAAAGGCGTTACAAATGCCAATGCCTTCATCGCAGAAAACGGCTGGTACCCCGTAAAGTCGGCGGCGGACCATGACAACTTACAGTTGGCACTGAGCACCCCCGTGCCGCAAGCGCCTGCCCTCGGCAACAGGTGGGGGTTTCTTTCCACCGACCTCTCGCTGAGTCCCGCCCAACGTCGAGCGGTAACGTCTTACCTGGAAATGACCGGCTCCGCTAACAGACTCTTCAACATCATGAACGCCCGTGTCCCGCACCTCAGCTCGGATCCCGATCAAGCGCTGGAACAACTTCTGTCCAGTGCCAGGGGCCATGACATGGCCACGGATCTGCAGGAGCATATGAAAGGTGCAGCGACCCCATACAGTCTGAAGCAGTGGTTGCTGACCGCGATCGTGCTTGATCTGGATCCGGCAGCCGGTACGAAGCGTACCAGCGTGGCAGGTTATGACTTTACGAAACCGGGCAACTGGGGGCGCCCTGCCAGTGAAATATCACAGGACGTGACAGAACACCTCGTCGCCAGCAAAAAGATGTCGCCTGCACACGCAGCGATAGCCGCGCGGGTGCTTATGGCAGGCTTTGCACCGCAGTTTCTTGTAAAGGAGTTACCGACAAGCCTGCTTTACGGAACGCATCAATGGGCAGCCTTTCATACGGCAGTGAACCGTATTGAACAGATAGCGCCTGGGGCCGCCTCCAGCATGACTTACAAGCAGGTCATGGATTTCAATCAGGTCAAGCCTATCTCCAGGACTGAACAGCTGCATCTGATCAGGGCCCAGACAAACCCCGTGATCGATTGGGGGATCGCCAATCGCGTCATTGATAAAAACGAAACGGACAACTACTCCAACGAAGAAGTGGAGAAGTGTCGCCAGGCCCTGACCAGGCAGACCAATGAGGTGGGCACTGCCAACCGCTATTTGCGCTCGCACCCTATTCCCACTCGCACATCCCTGGCGCTTGAGAACCTCAGGGCACAGTTCGGAACAGAGATTCCTTATGAAGACAAGGTGCTTAGAAGGAAAGACAGAAAGTCGGTAAAACCCTATAGCGTGGTCGACCTCTATGTGGCCGGAGAACTGGGTAACCTTCACAACTACAACTTGAAACCTAGCTCGAGCGACTCTGCCTGGCCCAACGGCGACAGCGGTATTCCCGTCAAGACACTGCAGGAAGGAGCCGACAAATTACCCGACGTTAATGCTCAGTACGAGCGCGCCTTCGACGAAGACTATGCCCCGCGTCGAGAGCATTCCATCGTCAGAATCAGAGACATGTTGTCCAGACTTCCAGTCGAGGACCGTAACAGGCTGGCTTATGGCAGTGTGGAGTACTTCAGCGTCCGGGAAACAGACACCAGCTTTTGGACTCACTTGAAGGCCGAGAAAGGTACGAAAGGCCGACACGGCATCATCATTCGTGCAACCGGTGCCGATGGAAAAACCAGTGACATTGGCATCTTCCCCGATGCCGACACGGTAAAAAAACTGCCGGGGTTGCCCAACCCCATGCCCATCGGGGGCTCCAGGCCTTTTTTTGGCAAATTCACCGACAGAGGCGACGAAGGCCCGCGTTCATTACCCCTGGACTTTGCTGCCTTCAGTTCTTCGGCAGCCCCACGAACCGGGGTTCACTCCAACGTTATTGTCGATCGCATTACACCGGACACCATGATCGACGGGGAGTTGGTCAGCACCGGCATGGTCACGTTCGGCAACATCAACCCAAACAGCGCACCCGCCTACGCAAGTGAGCAACTTAAGAACATCGCTACAACCACCGTCGATTCTCTGTTCCTGCGTAAAGATGAGTTCAAGGCAATAAACCGTGGATATGACGGGTTGGAGCATTTGGATAAAGCGTCTACGCCCCTTGAAAAGCTCAACTTCCTGGCACGCATGGTCCCTGGCGTCTCGTCAATCGAAGACCTGTACCAAGGCCATTATGTGGAGGCCGGCAAGGACCTTTTCTTTGATGCGCTGGGCCTCGTCCTTCCTGGCGTACTGGGAAAGGTATGGTCATTCGAAGCGGAGGGTGTTGAGCGCGCGGCCGTAAGCATCGGGGAAGAGATCGCCGAATCGGGCGTTGAAAACGTGGCCCGCTCTGTAGCGGTCAATGATGTGACCAGTACCAGCACGTCAAAATCGCTCACTTCGCTCAATCGCATGCAAGGCGGCGCCCTGAGTGATCGGGTGGCTTTAGAACGTCCCCCGACCTCCGACATGGCTAATGGCATTATCCCGGGCTCCGCCGGTTCGGCCCCGTTCAGAGGCACAGCCGTGCGCCAGGGCGAAAACTGGTATGCCTACGACGCCAAGACCATGACGGCTTATGGTCCGCCGCTGGAAGGTTTTCGCTCGGAAACGTCCGTTGCATTAAAATCGCAGAGGCTGCCGGACGGCACCGACGTCGTGATGCCCGATCGGTTATTTGCAGAAGACGCTCAGGTCATCAATCGCGCCACCTACTCCGACGTGAAGATCGGCGACAAGGTATATCGCTATGACCCCAAGGAACCGGGTGTTCTAACTGATCTTGACTCGGCTGATCACTTCAAGAGCAGTGCAAAGGACCTCGAAGCCTTTTGCCCCCCCGCAGGGCCAAGGAAAAAACGCGCGACCGACGGCCTGTGCTTCACAAAGGTCGTAGCGGACCTCAACGGCAATACCGCGAAGTTGGTGCAAGGCCTGGAGCACATGCGGCTGCATCCTTCGCCCGAGGTTGCCGGAAAACCCCAAACCCTTATTTATGAGCGGCGCCTCTTCGATGTCGTCGAAAAAGACGGCGTTTACACAACAGTACAACGCAGCCAGCAGACGCCTATTGAATATCTTCCCACCACAACCGGCACCCTCATCAAAGACCCGAACTTTGGTTTATTTGATACGGAAACCTTTGCCAACCTTGAGCAAAATACCCGGATTGTCAAACTGGATGCTATCAGCGGCCTAAGCAACGACAAACGCGAGCTACGTGGCACAATAGCCCTGGTTCAAACATCCACGGGCGCAACCGAACGGTACCTTGTTGTGGAAGCCGATCCTTTAACGTTTTACTACAGCCGGTTCGAGGCAAACTCGACGGTACTCAACTTCAAGAAAGTCGAAGAGCTGGCTTCACCCTTTGAAGTCGCGCTGGTTAAGAAACACGTCGATGAAACCAAAGGTCTTCTTGAACTGGCGGGTGTGCCCTCGCGAAAAGAGTTCGTCTCGCTTCCCTCCATGGACTCAGCCTTCTCAAAACTTGAAGCCGCTGGATATACACCGACCGAAGTCAACAATCTGAAAGCCAGCATCGCGTCCTTCAGCAACGAGAAAAAGCGCGAGTTTGTTTATCAGTTGATGAACAAACTGAACAACTCAAATAATCAGCTTGTTCTCAAATCGGTGGACATCGAGGCGCTGGATAAGCCGGCGGATTTCGCGAGCTTGACCGCGGAGCAACAAAACAAATTCTACGCCGACGGCGCCAAGCAATCCGTTGACTCACAGGTCAAGGCTACAGGCGTAGGGGCCGTCAACAAGCTCGCCCCAAATGAAGCTGATGATTCTTACCGAATGGCAGTCGCTGAACAGATCGTCACGTGGATGAGAAGCTCAGCCGTACAGGTTAAAAACATCCTGAAATACGGCGCCGGCAATTGCGGGGAAATGGCAGAAGCCAGCGCTGAAATCATCAGAAAAAGTGGCGGAACAGCGAGGACGTGGTACGTCGACGGTGGAGACCATGTCTTTACAGTGGTCGGAGGGCCACCCGCCGTAGGCAAAAGTACCGTGGATTTTTCAGAGGCCGAGTGGAAAGACGCCTGGATCGTGGACCCTTGGGCGGATATTTCTTGCAAGGCGTCAGAGTACACCGGCGAGTTGAAGAAAAAGATGGCCGAGTGGGCCGCCAAGGGTCAACAGATCTACACCGCCGGAGACTGGCGTAGCCCTCTGTACCCGAGGTGGATAAGTGAGCTGACCACGCTGAAAAAAAGGCCCGATATCTAATAAAAAACACGGGCGGCCCAGCAACCGCTCTGCATCGGGCAATGCCGCACATTGATTGTGCGGCATTGCCTTTTTTATGACACGCCGATAAACCCTTTCATCGACCCTAGGTGCGAGTGCAAAAAAGTATCAGTAAGAGTGCTCCCAAGGATTTGTCAGCACGCCAATTGAAGGCTGTAATCAACGCACACTCTTCCAGCTGTCGTGGAAGACACAACAACAATAACTGTCCTTCTGTAGCCCCTGGGCGCAGAAATGGAGTGCGCGATGAAGTTCACAGCTAAAGCTCTGCTTGCCTGTACCTGCATGACCCTCAGCGCCGTCAGTCTTGGCGCGCAAACCCTGACCATTGCCACCGTCAACAACAGCGACATGATTCGCATGCAAAAGCTCTCGAAAACCTTCGAGACCGAGCATCCGGAGATCAAGCTGAACTGGGTGGTACTCGAAGAAAACGTCCTGCGCCAACGCCTCACTACCGACATCGCCACCCAGGGCGGGCAGTTCGACGTGTTGACCATCGGCATGTACGAAGCTGCACTCTGGGGCGCCAAAGGCTGGCTGGAACCGATGAAGGACCTGCCTGCTGCCTACGACCTGGACGACGTTTTCCCATCCGTGCGTGACGGCCTTTCCGTCAAGGGCTCGCTGTACGCCCTGCCGTTCTACGCCGAAAGCTCCATCACCTATTACCGCACCGACCTGTTCAAGGACGCCGGGCTGACCATGCCCGAGCGCCCCACCTGGACCCAGATCGGTGAATTCGCCGCGAAGCTCACCAACAGGGACAAGGAACAGTACGGCCTGTGCCTGCGGGGCAAAGCCGGTTGGGGCGAGAACATGGCCCTGATCACCACCCTGGCCAACGGCTACGGTGCACGCTGGTTCGATGAGAAGTGGCAGCCGGAATTCAACGGGCCTGAGTGGAAAGACGCGCTGAACTTCTACGTCGACAACATGAAGAAGTCCGGCCCGCCGGGCGCTTCCAGCAACGGTTTCAACGAAAACCTGGCGCTGTTCAACAGCGGCAAGTGTGCGATCTGGGTCGACGCCAGCGTCGCCGGCTCGTTCGTCACCGACAAGACCCAAAGCAAGGTGGCTGACCACGTCGGCTTCACCTTTGCCCCCCACGAAAAAACCGAGAAAGGGACTTCGTGGCTGTACTCCTGGTCCCTGGGGATTCCAACCAGTTCCAAAGCCAAGGACGCCGCCAAGGTCTTCACCACCTGGGCCACCTCCAAGGAATACAGCCAGTTGGTCGCCAAGACCGACGGGATTGCCAACGTACCGCCAGGTACCCGCAAGTCGACCTACAGCGACGAATACATGAAGGCCGCGCCGTTTGCCAAGGTGACGCTGGAATCGCTGAAAGTCGCCGACCCGAAAGACCCGTCGGCCAAGCCGGTGCCGTATGTGGGCATCCAGCTGGTGACCATTCCTGAATTCCAGGCGATTGGTACCCAGGTCGGCAAGTTCTTCTCCAGCGCACTGACCGGTGGCTCCACTGCCGAAAAAGCCCTGGCGGATGCACAGACCTTCACCGAACGCGAAATGAAGCGGGCTGGTTATCCCAAGTAAAGCGGGCACACCACCGTAAATGCTTTATGTGGAAGGCTCTTGGTGGGAGCTGGCTTGCCTGCGATGCAGACACCTCGGTCTGTCAGTTAAACCGGGGGGATGCCATCGCAGGCAAGCCAGCTCCCACACAAGCCAGCTCCCACATTGACCGCGCTTCGACTCTCGCTCTGCATGTACCTGACTGGTCCTGATCACCATGAATACCACCACTGCCCAAGTGCAAACCGCTTCGCCGGACAAGCCGCGTAAAAGCCGCTTGATCAACCCCGGCTGGTTCCTCGTCAGCCCCTCGGTGGCCTTGTTGCTGCTGTGGATGATCGTGCCGCTGGGCATGACCCTGTACTTCTCGCTGATTCGCTACAACCTGCTCTACCCCGGCGAAAACCAGTTCGTGGGGCTGGAGAACTTCACCTACTTCATCACCGACTCGGGCTTCTTGCCCGGCGCCACCAACACCTTGTTGCTGGTGGGCAGCGTCTTGCTGATCAGCGTGGTGTTTGGCGTACTGATCAGCGCCCTGCTGGAAGCCAGCGAGTTCTTCGGCCGCGGCCTGGTGCGGGTGTTGCTGATTTCACCGTTCTTCATCATGCCCACCGTCGGTGCGCTGATCTGGAAGAACCTGATTTTCCATCCGGTGTCGGGGATCCTCGCCTACGTGTGGAAGCTGTTCGGCGCCCAGCCGGTGGACTGGCTGGCCCATTACCCGCTGCTGTCGATCATTATCATCGTGTCCTGGCAGTGGCTGCCCTTCGCGATCCTGCTGCTGATGACCGCCATGCAGTCCCTCGACCAGGAACAAAAGGAGGCCGCGCGGCTGGACGGTGCCGGCGCCATCGCGATCTTCTGGCACCTGACCCTGCCGCACCTGGCGCGCCCGATTGCCGTGGTGGTGATGATCGAAACCATCTTCCTGCTCTCGGTGTTCGCGGAAATCTTCACCACCACCAACGGCGGCCCCGGCTACGCCTCGACCAACCTCGCCTACCTGATCTACAACCAGGCGCTGGTGCAGTTCGATGTGGGCATGGCCTCGGCCGGCGGCTTGATTGCCGTGGTCATCGCCAATATCGCGGCGATCATCCTGGTGCGGATGATCGGCAAAAACCTGACTGACAAGCCTTGAGGGCCGCGCCATGACGCTTCAACAATCCCGCCGCCTGCAAAGCGTGCTGCTCGGCACCCTGGCCTGGGCCATCGCGATCCTGATTTTCTTCCCGATCTTCTGGATGGTGCTGACCAGCTTCAAGACCGAAATCGACGCATTCGCCACGCCGCCGCAGTTCATCTTCACGCCGACGCTGGAGAACTACCTGCACATCAACGAGCGCAGCAACTACTTCAGCTACGCCTGGAACTCGGTGCTGATCTCCTTCAGCGCCACCGCCCTGTGCCTGCTGATCTCGGTACCGGCCGCCTACTCCATGGCGTTCTACGAGACCAAGCGCACCAAGGGCACGCTGCTGTGGATGCTCTCCACCAAGATGCTGCCGCCGGTGGGCGTACTGATGCCGATCTACCTGCTGGCCAAGAGCTTCGGCCTGCTGGACACGCGCATTGCGCTGATCATCATCTACACCCTGATCAACCTGCCGATTGTGGTCTGGATGGTTTACACCTACTTCAAGGACATCCCCAAGGACATCCTCGAAGCCGCCCGCCTGGACGGCGCCACCCTGTGGCAGGAAATGGTCCGGGTGCTGCTGCCGATCGCCAAGGGCGGCCTGGCCTCCACGGTGCTGCTGTCGCTGATCCTGTGCTGGAACGAGGCGTTCTGGTCGCTGAACCTGACCTCGTCCAACGCTGCGCCGCTCACCGCGCTGATCGCCTCCTACTCCAGCCCCGAAGGCTTGTTCTGGGCCAAATTGTCTGCCGTGTCGACCCTGGCCTGCGCGCCGATCCTGATCTTTGGCTGGATCAGCCAGAAACAGCTGGTCCGCGGTTTGTCCTTCGGCGCCGTGAAGTAACGGCTCCTTTAAACATATTTAGAAGCGGAGGCCCATCATGGCCAACCTGAAAATCAAGAATCTGCAAAAAGGCTTCGAAGGTTTCTCCATCATCAAGGGCATCGACCTCGAGGTGAACGACAAGGAATTCGTGGTGTTCGTCGGCCCGTCGGGCTGCGGCAAATCCACCCTGCTGCGCTTGATTGCGGGCCTGGAAGAAGTCACCGAAGGCACCATCGAACTGGATGGCCGCGACATCACTGAGGTCACCCCGGCCAAGCGCGACCTGGCGATGGTGTTCCAAACCTACGCCCTCTACCCGCACATGAGCGTGCGCAAAAACATGTCGTTTGCCCTGGACCTGGCCGGCGTCGACAAGAAGATTGTCGAGAGCAAGGTCAACGAAGCGGCGCGTATCCTGGAGTTGGGCCCTCTGCTTGAGCGCAAGCCCAAGCAGTTGTCCGGCGGCCAGCGTCAGCGTGTCGCCATCGGCCGTGCGATTGTGCGTAACCCGAAGATCTTCCTGTTTGACGAGCCGCTGTCCAACCTCGATGCCGCCCTGCGGGTGCAGATGCGCCTGGAGCTGTCGCGCCTGCATAAAGAACTGCAAGCCACCATGATCTACGTGACCCACGACCAGGTCGAAGCCATGACCCTGGCCGACAAGGTGGTGGTGCTCAACAGCGGCCGCGTGGAACAGGTGGGCTCGCCGCTGGAGCTGTATCACCAGCCGGCCAACCTGTTTGTCGCGGGCTTTTTGGGCACGCCGAAAATGGGCTTCCTCAAAGGCAAGGTCAGCCGCGTGGATGCCCAGAGCTGCGAAGTCGAACTGGACGCCGGCGGCCGCATCAGCCTGCCCCTGAGCAGCGCCACCTTGAGCGTTGGCAGCGCGGTGACCCTGGGCATTCGTCCGGAACACCTGGAAATCGCCGCCCCTGGCCAGGCCACCCTGACCGTCACCGCCGACGTCGGCGAGCGCCTGGGCAGCGACACTTTCTGCCACGTCATCACCGCCAGCAAGGAGCCGTTGACCCTGCGGATCCGTGGCGACATGGCCAGCCAGTATGGCGAAACCCTGCAGCTGTACCTGGACCCGACCCAATGCCATCTGTTCGACGCTGACGGTGTTGCCGTGGCCCGTCCACTGCGCGCCGCCGCCTGATTTCGCGAGAATTTCCCGATGAAACTGAACAAGCAAAACCTCACGCAACTGGCGCCTGAAGTGCAACTGCCAGCCTATGCGATTGCGAATACCTGCCAGGGCATCGCGCACATCGGCGTCGGCGGTTTCCACCGCGCGCACCAGGCGTATTACACCGACGCCTTGATGAATACCGGCGTGGGCCTGGACTGGAGCATTTGCGGCGTGGGCCTGCGCGCCGAAGACCGCAAGGCCCGGGACGACCTGGCCGGCCAGGACTACCTGTTTACCCTGTATGAACTGGGGGACACCGACGACACCGAAGTGCGCGTCATCGGTTCCATCAGCGACATGCTGCTGGCCGAAGACGGTGCCCAGGCGCTGATCGACAAGCTGGCCAGCCCACAGATTCGGATCGTCTCGCTGACCATCACCGAAGGCGGCTACTGCATCGACGACAGCAACGGCGAGTTCATGGCCCACCTGCCGCAGATCCAGCATGACCTGGCCAACCCGGGCGCGCCGAAAACCGTGTTTGGCTTTATCTGCGCGGCGTTGACCCAGCGCCGGGCAGCCGGGGTTCCGGCGTTTACCGTGATGTCCTGCGATAACCTGCCTCACAACGGCGCGGTGACCCGCAAGGCATTGCTGGCCTTCGCCGCGTTGCATGACGCTGACCTGCACGAGTGGATCAAGGCCAATGTCAGCTTCCCGAATGCCATGGTCGACCGCATCACGCCGATGACCAGCACTGCGCACCGCCTGCAGCTGCATGACGAGCACGGCATTGACGACGCCTGGCCGGTGGTCTGCGAGCCGTTTGTGCAGTGGGTGCTGGAAGACAAGTTCGTCAATGGCCGCCCGGCATGGGAAACGGTGGGCGTGCAGTTCACCGATGACGTGACGCCCTACGAAGAAATGAAGATCGGCCTGCTCAACGGCAGCCACCTGGCATTGACGTACCTGGGCTTCCTGAAGGGCTATCGCTTCGTCCACGAAACCATGAACGACCCGTTGTTTGTGGCCTATATGCGCGCCTACATGGACCTGGACGTCACGCCCAACCTGGCACCGGTGCCGGGTATCGACCTGACCGAATACAAACAGACCCTGGTGGACCGCTTCTCCAACCAGGCAATTGCCGACCAGTTGGAGCGCGTGTGTTCCGATGGCTCGTCGAAGTTTCCCAAGTTCACCGTACCGACCATCAACCGCCTGATTGCCGACGGGCGCGAGACCGAGCGTGCCGCATTGGTGGTGGCCGCGTGGGCGCTGTACTTGAAAGGCGTGGATGAGAATGGGGTGATCTACCGCATTCCGGACCCTCGCGCCGAGTTTTGCCAGGGGCTGGTGACGGAAGACACGTTGATCAGCAAGCGGCTGCTGGGGGTGGAAGAGATTTTTGGTACGGCTATTCCCAACTCGCCTGCGTTTGTGGCAGCGTTTGAGCGGTGTTTCGAGAGCCTGCAGGATGTGGGTGTGAGCAAAACGCTGGAGCGGCTGCTCGCCAATCTCAACTGACGGAACCGAATCAAAAATGTGGGAGCGGGCTTGCTCGCGAATACGGTGGATCAGTCAATATTTGCGTTGACTGACACACCGTATTCGCGAGCAAGCCCGCTCCCACATTGACCGAGTTCTCCATAACAATAGGCTGAGCGACCTACCATGACCCAGCAAAACCTCTATCTCGGCATCGACTGCGGCACCCAGGGCACCAAGGCCATCGTGCTGGACGCCAGCAGCGGCAAAGTCCTGGGCCTGGGCGCCGCCAGCCACACCCTGATCAGCGGCGCCAATGGCCGCCGCGAACAGCACACTCAGGAGTGGCTGGACGCCTTTACCGAAGCCACTCACCGCGCCTTGCAACAGGCCGGCGTGGACGGCCAGGACATCCTCGCCATCGGCGTTTCCGGCCAGCAGCACGGCCTGGTATTGCTGGATGACCAAGGCCAGGTGCTGCGCCCGGCCAAGCTGTGGTGCGACACCGAAACCGCACCGGAAAACGATCGCCTGTTGCAACACCTGGGCGGTGAAAGCGGCTCCCTGGAACGCCTCGGCGTGGCCATCGCGCCGGGTTACACCGTGTCCAAACTGCTGTGGACCCGCGAACAGCACCCGGAGGTGTTCGCGCGCATCGCGCATATCCTGTTGCCCCACGACTACCTCAACTACTGGCTCACCGGCCGCGCCTGCGCCGAATACGGCGATGCCTCCGGCACCGGTTATTTCAACGTGCGCACCCGTGAATGGGACCTGGCACTGTTGCGCCACATTGATCCCGATGGGCGACTGGAAGCGGCACTGCCCGAGTTGATCGAAGCGAATCAAGCCGTGGGCACCATCCTGCCCGCCATCGCCGAGCGCTTGGGCATCAACCCGAATGCGCAAGTCTCCAGCGGCGGCGGCGATAACATGATGGGCGCCATCGGCACCGGCAATATCGTCCCCGGTGTGATCACCATGAGCCTGGGCTCATCCGGCACTGTGTATGCCTTTGCCGATCAGGCCAACGTCAGCCCGCAGGCGTCGGTCGCGACCTTCTGTTCATCCAGCGGCGGCTGGCTGCCGCTGATCTGCACCATGAACCTGACCAACGCCACCGGGGTCATCCGCGAGCTGTTCGACCTGGATCTGGCGGCGTTCAACGGGTTGGTGGCCCAGGCACCGATTGGCGCCGACGGCGTGAGCATGCTGCCGTTCCTCAACGGCGAGCGAGTGCCCGCCCTGCCCCACGCCACCGGCAGCCTGCACGGTTTGACCATGACCAACCTGACCCGCGCCAACCTGTGCCGCGCCGTGGTCGAAGGCACCACCTTCGGCTTGCGCTACGGCCTGGACCTGTTGCGCCAGACCGGCCTGCAAAGCCAGAGCATCCGCCTGATCGGTGGCGGTTCGAAAAGTCCGGTGTGGCGGCAGATGGTCGCGGATATCATGAACACCGAAGTGGTCTGCACCGAACAAAGCGAAGCGGCGGCCCTGGGCGCGGCGATCCAGGCGGCGTGGTGCCAGTCCGGTGAGAGCCTGGCGCAGCTGTGCCAGCGTTGCGTGAGCGTCGACGCAGCCAGCCGCACGGTGCCGGATGCCGGCAGCGTCAGTGCCTACCAGCAGGCTTATGAGCGTTATCAACAGCACGTGGCATCCCTTTAAGAGCGAACGAATATGTATTTGGTATGTGGCGAAGCGCTGTTTGATTTTTTCAGCGAGGATGATGCCAGCGGCAAGGCATCCAGGGTCAATTACAAAGCGATTGCCGGCGGCTCGCCGTTCAACGTCGCAGTAGGTTTGCGTCGACTGGGAATCGATGCGGGCTTTTTTGCCGGCCTCTCCGACGACTACCTGGGTCGACGCCTGCTGCAGGTGCTCAAGGATGAAGGCGTGAGCGAGGAGTACCTCGTGGCGTTCGCCGCGCCGACCACCCTGGCAATGGTCGCCGTGGGTGCCAATGGCTCACCGCAATACAGCTTTCGCGGTGAAGGCTGCGCCGACCGCCAGTTGCAACTTGAGCATCTGCCGGCGTTGGGCGACGAAGTGCGTGGCGTACACATCGGCTCGTTCTCACTGGTGGTGCAGCCGATTGCCGACACGCTGCTGGCCCTGGTACGCCGGGAAAGTGGCAAGCGCCTGATCAGCCTCGACCCCAACGTACGCCTGAACCCCGAGCCGAACATCGAGCTGTGGCGCGCCCGCGTGGCCGAACTGGTCAAGCATGCCGACCTGATCAAGGTCAGTGACGAAGACCTGCACCTGCTCTACCCCGGCCAAACCCCGGAAAGTGTCCTGCAAGGCTGGTTGCAACACCGTTGCCAGCTGGTGTTCCTGACCCGTGGCGGCGACGGCGCGACGGTGTTCAGCCGCCAGCACGGCAGCTGGTCGGCGCCAGCGGTCAAGGTGGTCATGGCGGACACGGTCGGGGCTGGCGATACCTTCCAGGCCGCGCTGATTGCCTGGCTGACCGAGCAGCAACTGGACTCGGTGGAGGGCCTGCAACAGCTGTCCCGCGAACAGATCAGCCGCATGCTCACCTTCGCTATCCGCGCGGCGGCACTCACCTGCAGCAAGACCGGGCCGGACCTGCCCTATCGTCGTCAGTTGGACTGACAAATACGCGGCAAAAATCAATATGCCACTATGTAAGCCACGTATGACGTGGCTTACAGCCCTGCGGTTATCTGTCAGAAAATCCCGCACTGTGTCAAAAACTGTACTAAACCCAAAAAACAGGTGCAGTTTTTATAACAAAAACAGGGCAGATCAATGCGCAATAAACGGACGTTTCATCCTCGCGCCGTTTTGGCTGTCGGCATCCTCTCACTGCATTACCTGGCCCCCCAGCAAACCTTGGCGGCTTGCGTGCTCACCCCGGGCCCAGGCAACGATACCTATACCTGCGACAGCGGCAGCAGCCCCACCGGCCTGACCGACCTTACGGGCAATAACACCCTGACCCTGCCCGCAGGCGGCACCGGCACCATCAACGGCACTGTCACCTTCGGTGCCGGCGCCGACTCGGTACAAATCCACTCGGGCCTGATTACCGGCGCGGTGCAACAAGGCGCCGGCATCGATGACTTCGTGATGACGGGCGGGCAGATTCAATCCCTGGCCCAGGGTGATGGCCGCGACACTTTCTTCATGAGCGGCGGCACCATCGTCGGCGCGTTTGAAGACGGCGACGTGGCACAACAGACCGGTGGCACCATCGGCCGGGTGGACATGAAGCTGGACAACAACCTCTATGACATGTCCGGCGGCGCGATCCTCGGCAACCTGGTGACCGGTTTTGGCATTGACCGCATTACCGTCTCCGGCGGCACCATCGGCGGCAATATCAGCACCAGCGGCGGCGATGACAGCATTACCGTGAGTGGCGGCGTCATCAATGGCGAGATCCGCGCCAGTGTCGGTAATGACACCTTCAACTGGCTCAATGGCGGCCAGATCAAGTCCGCCGTGCTCATGGGCGACGGCGACGACACCGCCCTGATCAGCGGCCTCAATGAAACCCTGCTCAGCAGCACGCCATCGATTGACGGTGGCCTGGGCAATGACCAACTGACCTTCGACAACACCACTTCCAGCACCGCCGCCCGCTATATCGGCTGGGAAACGGTCAACCTCAACAACAACTCGCGTTTCGACCTGGCCGGCGACTTTTTCCTCGGCGACAGTGCCAGCAATACCGGCACCTTCAACATCGATGGCAACAGCACCCTGGGCGTGACGCAAGGCAGTATCCGCCCCTACACCGCAGGCGCACTGGCCACCCTGAATAATGCCGGCACCCTCGACATGACCAGCCGCAGCAACAGCGCCACCGATACGTTGACGGTGTACGGCAATTATGTGGGCAACAATGGGCAGCTTTGGCTGCAAACCGTACTGGGCGACGAGAACTCGGCCACCGACAAACTGGTGGTGTCTGACGGGACCATCAGCGGGCACACACAACTGACCGTGAGCAATCTCGGTGGCCTGGGCGGCCTCACGCAAAACAGCGGGATCGAAGTGGTGCAAGCCGTCAACGGTGCGACGAGCAGCACCGACGCGTTTGCCCTGAAAGGCTCGGTATCCGCTGGGGCTTATGAGTATCTGCTGTTCAAGGGTGGTGTCACCGCCGGCACGGAAAATAACTGGTACTTGCGTTCGTCGGTGGTCGCCGTGCAGCCACCGGCGGTTCCACCTGTCCCGCCGACGCCGCCGGTGGTGGTGCCCGTGCCGCCGATCCCGCCAGTGCCGCCTGTGGTCGCGCCGGATGAACCGCCCGTGGAGCCACCGACCGCGCAACCCGTCGCGCCGGTGGAGCCCCCTGCTCCGCCGCCCAGCCAGGTCGCGGCTGCCATGTCGCCGGAGTCGGCAGCGAGCAACCCGGTGTTGCCTGCCGCCATCGCCGGGGCCGAGCCGATTCCGTTGTATCGCCTGGAGGTGCCGGTGTACTCGGTGGTCGTCCCGGCCGCGCAGTTGATGACCCTGCAAGCCCTGGGCACCTTCCACGACCGCCAGGGCGAACAAAGCCTGCTCAGCGAAACCGGACCGGTTCCGGCGGGCTGGAGCCGTGCCTATGGCAGTGACTTCAACAAGAGCTGGTCGGGCACGGTATCACCGAGCTTCGACGGTTCCATCAAGGGCTATCAAGTGGGCCATGACCTCTACGCCTCCGAGACCAGCGGCGGGCAGATCCAGCGTTTCGGCCTGTTCATCGGCCAAAGCCGCCTGCAAGGCGACATCAAGGGCTTTTCAATGGGCTTCCAGGACAACCGCTCCGGGCGGGTCAAGCTGGAGGGCGATAACTTCGGCGCCTACTGGACCCTCACCGACCCCAAAGGCTGGTACGTGGACCTGGTGGCCATGGGCACGCGCTTCGACGGTGACAGCAAGTCCGACCGTGACGTGAAGATCGACAACAAGGGCCAAGCCCTGGCCCTCTCGGCAGAAGCCGGCTACCCGATTACCGTCTCCGAACACTGGGTGGTGGAACCCCAGGTGCAGGTGATCAACCAGCAGATTGACATGGACCACCAGCATGACGGTATCTCCAAGGTTTCCTTCGACTCCCAGGACTACTGGACCGGCCGCCTCGGAGCACGCCTGAAGGGGCGTTACCTGGTGCAGAACACCCCGATCGAACCGTATGTGCGGGCCAACGCCTGGCGCACGTTCGGTGGCAGTGACACGGTGACCTACGACGACGTGGACCGGATTAAAACCGATCACACGTCATCCACTGCCGACCTCGGTGTGGGCGTTGTCGCCAAGTTGTCGTCCACCATCAGCGTGTACCTGGCGGCGGACTACAACACCCAACTGGACAGCAATACGCTGGAGGGTTTCAGCGGTAACGCCGGGGTACGCATGAGCTGGTAGGCTCATGCCTCCCTGGGGCAGGTGACCGCGCGGGCAACGATGGCGCCCACCACCGCACCCGCTATCGGTGCCGCCCAGAATAACCACAACTGCATCAGGTATTCCCCGCCGGCAAACAATGCCGGCCCGGTGCTGCGCGCCGGGTTGACCGAGGTGTTGGTGACGGGGATGGCCACCAGGTGAATCAGCGTCAGGGTCAGGCCAATGGCAATCGGGGCAAACCCGACAGCCGAACCCGGGCCGGTGACACGCATGATGATGAACACAAAAAAGAACGTCGCCACCGCCTCGACCACCAACGCGGCCAGCAGGCTGTACTGCCCGGGGCTCAATTGGCCATAGCCGTTGGCGGCGAAAGCGCCCACTTCAAACCCCGGACGGCCACTGGCGATCAGCGCCAACACGGCGGCGGCGACAATCGCACCCGCCACCTGGGCAATGATGTACGGCACCACGTCAACCCCCGGCATCCGGCGCCCCACCCACAAACCGATGGTCACCGCCGGGTTGAAGTGCGCACCGGAAATACTGCCCACCGCGTAGGCCATGGTCAGCACCGTCAAGCCAAAGGCCAGGGCGACACCGGCGAAGCCTATCCCAAGCTCCGGAAACGCCGCGGCCAGTATCGCGCTGCCGCACCCGCCGAAGGTCAACCAGAACGTCCCAAGAAATTCTGCTGCGATTTTCTTTTGCAAACCCAACTCCATCCAATGTCAACGCCATCCGATTGATGGACCCGGCGCCGACGGTAGCAAGCGGGGTTACCGGCTCGTATCAGACTTTTCCGGTTAAAGAGCGCGAGATATTGACGGTGCTGAAGATGAAGCTTTTGTCAGTAAAGCCTCACTTAATCGATGGTTAATCCCCCGGGACGACAGTTGAATCGACCGCACTCGCATGGCACCCGCCATTGCCCAGGGCGGCCGCGGTTCATCACGTTGTTGAGCCTGCGAACGACTTGCGGAGAAACACCATGAAACTGCGTACGTTAATGCTCGGTGCTGCACTGGCCCTGACGGCTGTAACGGGGATGGCGCAGGCTGACACCGCACCCGTCATCACGCCTTATCACTACGGCGAGAAGATGGATGTGCAAAAGGTACTTGCCATGCACGAACCCGACACCAATGTCTGCAAAGTGATCAATGCCGATATCAAGTTCGTGGACAGTCAAGGGAAAGTCCAGGACGTGGGCTATCGCAAACTGTCAGACGCTTGCGACTGGCAGAATTGACCCAATGTACGATGTGATCACGGAAACGGCATAGGGCCTGGCATTGATCCAGGCCCGCTGGTGTGCGCTGAGTGAAACTCAGCCGTCCGTTTAATAGAAAGGACGCGCGCCGGCTCTCTTGAGGGCCGGCGCATGGGTGTGGGTGTGCTTGAGGTCTTCACGCAACTCGGTAATCAAGTTGCAGATCGCCCGACTGCTGTCGAGCTTGTTCGCGCAAATGCCGGTAACCACCAGGTCGACCCGGTCATGGTCGATCTCGTGATAGACCTTCACCGTCAGCGAGGCGTCTGGCGCCTTGGTGACTTCACAGCGCTTAGGCAGGAAACTTCCTTCAATAATGCCGCGTAATTCCAGATCCGAAAGCATGGCCGACCTCTCCTTTTATGAGATTGCCAATCGATTGTTATCAATATTCGTCATTCGTACGGCTGGCGAACGCAGTGACCCGCGCGCCGTTTGCGCCTGACCAGCCCTGGCAGACGGCTTTACTTACCCAGCCTACTAGGCTCGCTTGCAATGCGTTGGATCCTTTCCTCATAAGCGACCACATTACTTATATAAGTTACGTGGCAGACCGCCATTACCCCATCCGTTCGGGGTATTAACCGCTGTGTTTATTGCTCATTCAGAGTTGTAACAAGATCTTATAAAGCATTAAACGTGCCGCCAGACGCACCGCTGTGCGCCCCAGAAAAATCGGGGCTTTCGGAAAAAAATACGCCCGCAGTTTCATGCGTCTTGCAACGAGCCGCCGTTGGCGTCATGCAAATTGAAAGACGGCTCGTTATAAGTGCCCGCAAAAAACTTTTCCCACCTTAATAGCCGCTATCCAAACGGGTGAATGTAACTAAATTAAACATTCGTTAGATTAAACGTTTAACCTGCCTGGGCGGCCACTCGTTCAGCAACATGCCGCAAACTATCGAAGTTGATATTGGCCCCCGAGTTGATCGCCACCCATGTTTGCCCCTGAATGCCGGTCTTCGCCACATGCTTGCGGATACCCGCCACCGCCAGGGCACCTGAAGGCTCAGTAATTGATCGCGTATCGTCGTAGATCAGCTTGATGGCACCGCACAGTTCGTCATTGCTGACGGTGATCACTTCATCCACATGGTGCCGACAGATTTCAAAACCGTAGGCGCCGATCTGGGCCACGGCCGTGCCATCGGCAAAGCTGTCGACACTCGGCAGCACCACTCGATTCCCCGCGCGCAAGGCTGCCAGCAGGCAACTGGAGCCTTCGGGCTCGACGCCGATGATGCGCACTTCGGGGCGCAGGTATTTCACGTAGGCGGCGATACCGGCGATCAACCCGCCGCCGCCCACCGGGACGAAGATCGCGTCCAGCGGCCCTTGCTGTTGGCGCAGCACTTCCATCCCCACTGTACCCTGCCCGGCAATCACGTCCGGGTCGTCGAACGGCGAGACAAACGTGCTGCCGGTGGCCTCGGCCAGCTGCAACGCATGGGCCAGGGCGAACGGAAAGCTGGCCCCATGCAACACCGCCTCACCGCCTCGGGAGCGCACCCCCAACACCTTCAGCTCCGGGGTGCTGCAGGGCATGACAATCGTTGCCTTGATCCCCAACTCCCGCGCCGCCAATGCCACGCCCTGGGCATGATTGCCCGCCGACGCGGTAATCACGCCCCGGGCCTTTTGCTCCGCACTGAGCTGCACCAACTTGTTGTAGGCGCCACGGATCTTGAAGGAAAAGGTCGGTTGCAAGTCTTCGCGCTTGAGCAGGATCTGATTACCCAGCAGCGCCGAAAGCGCCGGCGCTGCCTGCAATGGCGTGCGCACCGCCAGGTCGTAGACCGGGGCGGCCAGGATTTTCTTCACGTAGTGCTCAAGCAATCCCGAATCTTGGGGCTGGCTCGCCGGGCGGGTACTCATGGATGTCTCCTGGGTGTTGACAAGGCCCTGGAGACGGAAAAACAAAACCCGCCTCTAGGGCGGGTTTGGGTGCAGCCGTGCGCTATCCCGCCAAATGAGGAATGGCGGTAATAATGCTTGGCTGGCAACGAAAGGTTTGAAATGTCATGAATCAAAATTAACCGGCGCCATCGGGCAAGTCAATGGCGAAACGCCAGGCTTTACGTGGAGCATACGAAACGTATACGCTTTGTATATCAAACCTGCACAGTGAAGCTCATGGGCATCGTCAAGATCACCGACCAATTGCACGAACAACTCCGTCTGGCCAGCGCCACCATGGACCGTTCCATCAACGCCCAGGCCGAGTTCTGGATCAAGATCGGCCTGCTCGCCGAGCTCAATCCACACCTGGCCTATAACGACCTGATCAACAAACTGTTGCTGGACAAACCCGACCTGATCCGGGGGCGCGCGCAATGATCAAGACGGCGGAACAACTCGAGGTGATGCGCGAATCCGGCCGTCTGTTGGCCCAGGTGTTTACCATGCTTGACGGCTTTGTCGCCGCCGGCCAGTCGACCCTGGAGATCGACAGCGCCGTCGAAGAATTCATCCGCAATGACCTGCAATCGCGCCCGGCGAGCCTGGGGCAATACGACTACCCCTTCTGCATCAACACCTCCATCAACGAGGTGGTGTGCCATGGCATGCCCAGCGCCAAGGACGTGCTCAAGGACGGCGACATCGTCAACATCGACATCACGCTGGAAAAAGGCGGCTATATCGCCGACTCCAGCAAGATGTACATGATCGGCAACGTCGCGCCCAAGGCCCGGCGCCTGGTGGAAATGACCTTTGAAGCCATGTGGGCCGGCATCCGCCAGGTCAAGCCCGGCGCGCGCCTGGGGGATATCGGCTACGCCATCCAGAGCCATGCCCAGAACAACGGCTACAGCGTGGTGCGTGAATATTGCGGGCACGGCATTGGCCGCGAGATGCACGAAGAGCCGCAGATCCTGCACTTCGGCCGCCCCGGTACCGGGCTGGAATTGCGCGAAGGCATGGTGTTCACCATTGAGCCGATGCTCAACCAGGGCAGCGCCAAGGTGCGCAGCTTGAAGGATGGCTGGACGGTGGTGACGCGGGATAACAGCCTGTCGGCGCAGTGGGAACATACCGTGGCGGTTACCCGGGATGGGTTTGAGGTGTTGACGTTGCAACACAGCACCGGCGAATGACCTGTGGCGAGGGAGCTTGCTCCCGCTGGGGTGCGCAGCAGCCCCAAAAAACGGGAGCGCTGCGCACTCCAGCGGGAGCAAGCTCCCTCGCCACAACAGGCTCCCTCGCCACAATAAGCCTCCCGAACATCGTCATACTGCCTTATCGCCACTCCCGGCAATCCGCTTCAACCCCAACACCATCAACCCCGCCCCCAGCCCCATCGCCGTCATGAACAACGGGTACGAAATCCACCACGGCGTGCCCGCCGTCATCATGCTGAATTCCGACATACCGCCCACGCTCGCAATCAGGTTCAGCGGCAGGAACACCACGTTGATCAACGTCAGCTTGCGCAGCAGGTTGTTCATGCTGTTGTTCATCAGGTTGCCCCGGGCATCGATCAGCCCGGAGAACACGTTGGAGTAAATCTCCGCCTGCTTGTAGCACTGGTTGTTCTCGATGATCAGGTCATCGATCAGGCCCAGGGTCTCGGCACTGAAATGCTCCTTTTCCCCATGGTTGCGCAGGCGCGTCAGCACCGCGCCGTTGCTGTGCAGGGCGTTGATGTAATAGATCAGGCTTTCGCTGAGGTTGAACATCTGCATCAGGTGGCGATTGCTCATCGATGCATTGAACTGCTGCTGCAATTCCCGGGCGACCATCTTGATCACCTTCAAGTGACCGAGGTAGTGATGGATGTTGTTGAGCAGCAGGTCCAGCAACACATCCAGTGGCGTGCGCAATGGCCGGCGGGCGCCCAGCCCGGAAAGCTGGCTGTCGTCGGTGGCGATCACCAACAGTTGGTCTCCGGAGAACAGCAGGCCGCAGGATGCCACTTCAAACACCAGGTTGCCGCCACCGGAATAGTTCTCCGGGCGCTTCCAGATCAGGAACAGGTTATCGGGGTGGAACTCGATGCGCGACACTTCGTCCGGGTCCAGCGCCGAGGCCAGGGCGTGTTCATCGAGCTTGTAGCAGTCGCGCAGGTACTTGCGCTCGTGGGGGTCAGGATTGCTGAACAGCAAGACATCCCCGCCGTCCCCCAGGCTGTTGTACAACTTGCCATCGGTCAATTCAAAGCGCTGGATCATCGCGCGTCACCACACCTGGCCTTGACGCTTCAACTCCAGGCGTCGTACGAACTCCTCCAGTACCAGGGAATACAAATCGTCTTGCAGGTAGGCATCTTCGATGCCGGCGTCCATATTGGGGTTGTCGTTGACCTCGATCACCACCACCTTGTCGCCGGACTGCTTGAGGTCGACGCCGTACAGGCCGTCGCCGATCAGGTTGGCGGTTTTTACCGCCAGTTCCACCACCGCCTTGGGGGCTTCGTGGACCGCCAGGGTGCGGCACTCGCCGTTGATGTCCTGGCCGATGGCCTTGTGGTTGTAGATCTGCCAATGGCCCTTGGACATGAAGTACTGGCAGGCAAAGATCGGTTTGCGGTTGAGGACGCCGATGCGCCAGTCGTACTCGGTGTAGAAAAATTCCTGGGCCAGCAGCAACACAGAATGCTCGAACAATTCGGCGGTGGCCGTCAGCAGCGCTTGCTGGCTCTCGACCTTGATCACGCCGCGGGAGAAACACCCGTCGGGGATCTTCAGCACCAGCGGGAAGCCAAGGCGCTCCCCCACCCGTTCGAAATCTTCGGGTCGCTCCTTGTAGAGAATTTCGGTGGCGGGCATGCCCAGTTGATGACTTTTCAGCAGGTCGGTGAGGTAGACCTTGTTGGTGCAGCGCAGGATCGACGCCGGGTCATCCATCACCACCAGCCCTTCGCTTTCGGCCTTTTTCGCGAAACGGTAGGTGTGGTTGTCGACGCTGGTGGTCTCGCGGATCAGCAAGGCGTCGTATTCGGCCAGGCGGGCGTAGTCCTTGCGCTCGATCAGCTCCACATCGATGCCCAGCCCCTTGCCCACCCGCACGAAATTGTCCAGGGCGCGGGCGTTGGACGGCGGCAATTGTTCCTGCGGGTCGTGCAGGATCGCCAGGTCATAGCGGGCCAACCGTCGGGAGCGTGGTTGACGCCAGATCTTGCGGCTGAAGTTATCCAGCGCATTGGCAAATTGATCTTCCTGGTCATCCCGCAACTTGTGCAATACCCCAGACTTGATGCCTTCGATGTGCCAACCGTTATTCTTGCGAAACTCAACTAACAGGATTGGACAAGGGAAGGCTTCAAACAACTGGCGCGCCAAATCCTGCAAGGGTTCAATATTGGTTCGGCCAAAGTAAAGTGTCAGGGTAAAGCCTTCGGTATTGCTGTAGAGATGGTGACTCAAGGCTTTGTCGAGGGTTTTATCCAGGTCATCCAGGGCCAGGCCGTACAGGGACTTTTTCGTCAGTTCGCTGATGGTGCGCACCGACGGAATCACCTTGTGGCCCCGCGCCTCGGCCAGCAGCGAGCAGTAGTAGCCGTGCCCCAGGTACTTGTAGCTGCGGCACAGGTTGATCACCTGCACCCGCTTGCCCGTGTCGTTTTCCCGGGTTTGCTCAAGGTATTCCTGGGCGGTGACGATGTCTTCGCTGGGGAAGTACGACGCCCAGTCTTCCTTGCGCTCGACAATAATCACGACTTGACTTGCACTCTTGGGAGGGCTGGAAAAATAACCGCTGGAAGTTATTGTCGCCGCCACTGTTTGCTCGGATACTTCACGCCAATGACCTTGTACCGCTGACATATTGATTGATCCGCTTTAGAGAACTAGACCTTTTCTATTAAGCACGATCTTTTAGAGAAGTCCCGTTTCGTTACGCAACTTTTACGGCGGTCACATGGCTCTTTCCTTTCGCGTTGCAACACCCGATGACGTGCCTGCATTGGTGGCATTGGAACAGCACTGTTTCACCACGGACCGGCTCTCCACCCGCAGCTTCCAGTGGATGGTCAGCCGCGCCCACGGGCAATTGCTGGTGGCGGAAAAAGGTGACGATTTGCTGGGCTACGCCCTGGTGCTGTTCCACCGTGGCACCTCCTTGGCGCGCCTGTATTCCATCGCCATCGCCGAGTCCTCCCGGGGCCTGGGCTTGGGCAAGCAACTGCTGACGCGCATCGAAGCCTGTGCGGTGGAACATGACTGCGCCTACCTGCGCCTGGAAGTGCGCACCGACAACCCCGGCGCCATCGCCCTGTACGAGCGCAACGGCTATCGTCGCTTTGCCCTGGTCAACGACTACTACGAAGACCACGCCCCCGCCCTGCGCCTGGAGAAACGCATCCTCCAGCATCAGGACGCGCGGGCCTTGAGCGTGCCCTATTACCAGCAGACCACCGACTTCACCTGTGGCGCCGCCAGCCTGCTGATGGCCATGGGCGCCCTGGAACCTGCGCGGGTGGCCCAGCGCCGGGAAGAGCTGCAGATCTGGCGCGAAGCAACCACCGTGTTCATGACCGCCGGCCATGGCGGTTGCAGCCCCCAAGGCCTGGCACTCGCCGCCTGGCGCCGGGGCTTTCGGGTGCGCATGCAGGTCAACGTCAGCGGGCCGTTGTTTCTCGACGGGGTGCGTGATCAGCATAAAAAAGACGTCATGCGTTTGGTGCATGACGCCTTCGAGGAAGAGTTGGCCTTGAGCGACGTAGAGCAAGTGCTCGGCGGCCCGCTGGATCTACCCCAGGTGCTGCGCGACGGCGGGCAGCCACTGGTGTTGATCAGCAGCTACCGGCTGACCCGCTCCAAATCGCCCCATTGGGTGATCGTCACCGATTGCGACGAAGACTTCGTGTACCTGCACGACCCGGACGTGGATCACAGCCAGCATCGCCAACCCATGGACTGCCAGCACCTGCCGGTCAGCCACGGGGAGTTCGAGCGAATGTGCCGGTTCGGCAATAACAAATTGCGGGCGGCGGTGGTGGTGTTCAGGCGACTTGCTTGATCCCGGCCTTGGCTTCCAGATCGCGCACCAGCGGCAGCACGCGCTGGCCGAAGTATTCGACTTCTTCCTGGAAGTGCAGGAAGCCCGCCAGCACCAGGTCCACGCCGACCGCTTTCAAGGCGACGATGCGCTCGGCGATCTGTTGCGGGGTGCCGATCAGGTTGGTCTTGAAGCCGTCGTTGTATTGCACCAGGTCCTCAAAGGTCGACTTGGCCCAGTTGCCCTCACCTTCCGGTGATGCCTTGCCCGCCTGCTTTGCCGCATCGCCAAATGCGTTGACGGCTTCCGGGTCGGCCTGCTCGATGATTTGCGCGAGCACGGCGCGGGCTTCTTCCTCGGTGTCACGGGCAATCACAAACGCGTTGACGCCGACTTTCACCGAGTGGTGGTTGGCAGCGGCCTTGGCACGAATATCGTCCACCTGAGCCTTGATGCCTTCCGGGGTGTTGCCGTTGGTGAAGTACCAGTCTGACACCCGTGCGGCCATGTCCCGCGCGGCCCGTGAACTGCCGCCCTGGAAGATTTCCGGGTGCGGCTCGCCCAGTGGCTTGGGCTTGAGGCTGTAATTGTCGAAGCGGTAGAAATCACCGCGGAAGGTGAAGTTGTCCTGGGTCCAGATGCCTTTCAAAGCGCGGATAAATTCCTCGGAGCGGCGATAACGCTCGTCGTGCTCCAGCCAGTGTTCGCCGATGGCCTGGAACTCACCCTTGAACCAGCCGCTGACAATGTTGACGGCCACGCGGCCGTTGGTGAGTTGGTCGATGGTCGCCAGTTGCTTGGCCGCCAGGGCTGGTTGCCATGGGCCGGGCAGGATCGCCGCAATCACCTTGAGTTTGGTGGTGGCCGCCAGCAACGCATGGCTGAACGCAACAGACTCATGCTGGTATTCGGCGCCATAGCCGGCGGTGAAGCGAATCTGGGTGAGGGCGTATTCGAAGCCGGCTTCCTCGGCCAACTGCGCCAGCTTGCGGTTGTAGTCGATGCCCCAGTGGGTGCGCTGTTCGATCTTGCTGACCACCAGCCCTCCGCTGACGTTGGGCACCCAGTAGGCAAATTTGACGGCTTGCTGACTCATCGGACTGTACCTCGCGGATTGACATGTGCAAGGTAGGGAGCAGCAAGTGTGCCAGTGCCGGTGAGAGGCCCGGACCAAGGGGCCTGGCGCGTTGAAATGGGCAAAAGGCGACTTGCGGGAAAGTGTCACGGATTACACTGGTTTGTCGTTTTGCTGTTGCCGCAGCAACAGTTGAATCTGCCCCGCGCCCGTAAACACGGCCATTGGCACCCGGCATGGACCGTGCAACAGCGCCACTGTCCAACTGCCCAGGAGCCGTCCCCATGACCGAACATCACGTGATCAATCCACTGTCCACCGGCGTCGATTATCACGCCCTGGCCGAACGCTTCCGGCCGATTTTCCAGCGCATCGCCGAGGGTGCCGTAGAACGCGAACAAACCCGCGCCCTGCCCTACGAGCCAATCCAGTGGCTCAAGCAAGCCGGCTTTGGCGCCGTGCGGGTGCCCGTGGAATACGGCGGTGGCGGCGCCTCCCTGCCCCAGCTGTTTGAACTGCTGATCGAGCTCGCCGAGGCCGACTCCAACGTGCCCCAGGCCCTGCGCGGGCACTTTGCGTTTGCCGAAGACCGCCTGAATGCCGCACCCGGCGCAGCGCGGGACATCTGGTTCAAACGTTTTGTCGACGGCGACATCGTCGGCTGCGCCTGGACCGAAATCGGCAGTGTGGCCATCGGCGATGTCGTCACTAAAGTCAGCCCTGACGGCGACAAATGGAAACTCAACGGTGAGAAGTTCTACAGCACCGGCAGCCTGTTTTCCGACTGGATCGACGTCTACGCCCAACGCAGCGACACCGGCGGCGACGTGATTGCCGCCACCCGCACCCGTCAGCCCGGGGTGGTGCAAAGCGATGACTGGGACGGCTTTGGCCAGCGCACCACCGGCAGCGGCACCTCGCGCTTTACCGACGCGGTGGTGGAGGCGGAAAACGTCATCGACTTTGCCACCCGTTTCAAATACCAGACCGCGTTCTACCAGTTGGTCCTGCTCGCCACCCTGGCCGGCATCGGCCGCGCGGCCCTCAAGGATGTGGCGCATCAGGTGCGCAGCCGCAAGCGGATCTACAGCCACGGCAATGCAGCCCATGTGAGCCAGGATTCGCAGATTCAGCAAGTGGTGGGCGAAGTCGCGGCACGGGTGTACGCCGCCGAAGCCAGTGCGCTGAAGGCAACCGTCCCGGCGCAGCGGGCTTACGTGGCAAGGTTCGGTGGGGATGATGCGGTGGAGCGCGAAGCCAATGTCGCCGCCGAAATCGAATCAGCCACGGCGCAGGTGGTGGTCTCGGAACTGATCCAACGTGCCACCACTGAACTGTTCAACGCGCTGGGGGCGTCGGATGTGCGCCAGGGCAAAGCCCTTGATCGGCACTGGCGCAATGCACGCACGGTGTCGTCCCACAACCCGGTGATCTACAAGGCGCGGATTGTCGGCGACTGGGTAATCAATGGCGCCGAGCCGCCTTTTGTGTGGCAGATCGGCAATGGGCCGGCGCGTTAAAACGTCAGTTTGAAGCCGATCATCACCAGCATGAACGCCAGGCAAGGCCGCAATATCCCGTCCGGGACCTTGCCGGCCATGTGGCTGCCGACATAAATCCCCGGCAGCGAGCCCAGCAACAGGAAGCCCAGCAGGGTCCAGTCCATGTTGCCCATGCTCGCGTGGCCGAGGCCGGCGACCAGGGTCAGCGGAACGGCGTGGGCGATTTCGGTGCCCACCAGGCGCTTGGTGGCCAGGAACGGGTACAGGATAAACAGCGCCACGGTGCCCAGGGCGCCGGCGCCGATGGAGGTCAGGGCCACCATGGTGCCGAGGATCGCGCCGGTGACGATGGTCAGCGCGTTGAGGTTGCGCGGCGCCATTTTGTAGTCGTCGCCGGCATGCCGCTGGGCGAAGGCCAGCAGCTTGTTCTTGAACAGGATCGCCGTTGCCGTCAGCAGCAACACCACGCCCAGGGACTGCTTGATCACCGCGTTCAAGGCGGCGGGATCGGTGTCCAGGTTCTTGAGGAACCACAAGGTCAGCAACACCGCAGGCACGCTGCCCAGGGTCAGCCAGCCGGTGATGGTCCAGTCGATGTTGCGATTCTTGCTGTGAACCAGCACCCCACCCGACTTGGTGATGGCGGCATACAACAGGTCGGTGCCCACGGCGGTGGCCGGATTGATGCCGAACCAGAGCAGGATCGGCGTCATCAACGAGCCACCGCCGACACCGGTCATTCCCACGATAAATCCAACAATCAGGCCAGCAATCGAGAAACCAAAATTACCTACATCCATTACCACTACCTGCGGCCTTATAAAATTCTGGCCGCAGCATAGCGATTTTTCTTATAACGACTTATATCAATACGATCTGACTTTATGCTTTTTTCGTCAGTCGCTGGCTGCGATAGGCCTGGGTCTGGTACGGGAACGCGACGGTCTCACGACCACGCAAGGCCGGGTGGGTGTTGATCAGCGACTGCAACTGCTCGGTGACCAGCGCCTTTTCCGCCTCCGGCAATGCCGCGATAAAGCTCACGGAGAGGAAGCGATCCATGATCACCTCCTGGGGGCTGCCCACGTGGCTGTAGGGGAAGCAGGTCATCTCGGGGGCGGAAAAATACTCGCCGGTGAACGCCTCGCGCCAACGTCCGGTGTGAAAGCGTGGGGTGTCACCCTCGTAAGGCGTGATGATTTCGGTGATCGCCGCGACCCAGTCCACCGACTCGTCCCGCACGTTCCAGATCAACCCCAGGCGACCGTCCGGCTTGAGCACCCGGTGAATTTCAGCCAGGGCCGCTTCCGTGGAAAACCAGTGGAACGCTTGGGCACACACCAGCGCATCGGCGGTTGCCGCCTCAAGCGGAATGGCTTCGGCGGTGCCCGACAGCAGGCGCACGCTCGGCAGCAGTTTTCTCAACTGCGCGCCCATCGCCTCCACCGGCTCGACCGCAATCAATGTCGGCGCCACGGTACTGAGCAAACGGGTGAACTTGCCGGTGCCGGCGCCCAGGTCGATGACTGTGGAGTGGGAATTGATCTGCAGGGCGTCGGTCAGCCAGCCCGTGAGTTGCCGTGGATAGTCCGGTCGGCCTTGGGCGTAGGTGACGGCCTGAGTAGAGAAACCCTGTTGAGCAGACGTGTGAACACCGGTCATTGCCAATCTCTCCTCTGGTAGTGCGGGGGCCATAGTGTGCGCCCTTGCCGATTTATTTTCTAATCGCTGCATCCGTTTGCACGTGCCGTGGGTAGTACAGGTAGCAGCGCCTTGCTGCCCTTAAGGAGAGACACCGATGAACGCCAAAGCCCTGTTCTGCGTGACCTGCCTGTTTGCCGCTGCACCGACCGCCTTTGCCCAGACCGGTTTACCCGACAGCATCAAGGTGCCGGACGGTCACAAGGTGGCGATGGAAACCACTGGAGTCGGCGAAATCACTTATGAATGCCGGGACAAGGCCAACGCTGCCGGCCAGACCGAATGGTTTTTTGTCGGGCCCAAGGCCGTGCTCAATGACCGCAATGGCCAGCAGGTCGGCAGCTACTTCGGCCCGCCGGCCACCTGGCAGGCCAAGGACGGTTCGAAAGTCACCGGCACCCAGTTGGCGGTGGCGCCGTCCAGCCCCGGCAACCTGCCCTATCAACTGGTCAAGGCCAACCCCGCCGAAGGCAAGGGCGCGATGAGTGGCGTCGCCTACATTCAGCGGGTCGCCCTCAAGGGTGGCGTGGCGCCCAGCACCGAATGCACTGCCGCCAACAAGGGCCAGCAGGCAGTGGTGAAGTACCAGGCCGACTACATCTTCTGGGCGGCCAATTAACCAAACTCGTCTACGCTGCTGCCAAAGCGCCCCGGGCTCACCGCCGGGGCCTCCACCTGGAAACCTGTCTTTGCCTGAAGCCGATTTTGACTATGAAGCCTGCCTGCTGGCCTGCGCCCGTGGCGAACAACCGGCCTTGCGCGGGCTGTACCAACAGGAAAGCTCCCGGCTGCTGGGAGTGGCCTTGCGCATCGTGCGCGACAAGGCCGTGGCCGAAGACATCGTGCATGACGCCTTTATCAAGATCTGGAAGGGTGCCGCCAGCTTTGACCCGCACAAAGGCTCGGCCCGCGGCTGGGTGTACAGCGTGACCCGGCATCTGGCGCTGAATGCTGTGCGCAGCAGTGGCCGCGAAGTGCCCCTCAGCGAAGAGCATGAACGTGCAGAACACACCGACACCTTCGACTATCAGGCGCGCTCGGGGCGCATCTACAGTTGCCTCGAACAACTCGACCCGGCCCGCCGCAATTGCATCCTGCATGCGTATGTAGACGGTTATTCCCACAGCGAAATCGCGCAAAAACTCGGTACCCCGCTGGGCACCGTGAAAGCGTGGATCAAACGCAGCCTCGCGGCATTGCGTGAGTGCATGGCATGAACAGCATCGACGAACTGGCCAGCGAATATGTGCTGGGCACCTTGCCCGCCGAGCAGCGTGCCGAGGTGGAACAGCGCCTGGCAACTGACACCGCGTTACGCGCAGCGGTGGACGCCTGGGAGCAGCGCCTGTTGCCATTGACCGAACAGGCCCCGCCCGCAACGCCTTCTGTGTATTTATGGCGACGCATCGAACGCAGCCTGGGGCATTCGGCCACTCACGGTTCGCCCGTCCCGTGGTGGAACCGGCTGGCCCTGTGGCGTGGGCTGGCCGGTGCCGGCATCGCGGCAAGCCTGGTATTGGCGACGCTGCTCCTGACCCGTACGGCGGTCATCCACCCGACCGCTTATGTGGTGGTGCTGGTGGCCCCGCAGAACCAGGCGCCGGGCTGGGTGATCCAGGCGAGCAATACTCAGGAAATCCAGCTGATTCCACTGGGCGTGATGGAAGTACCGGCAGACAAGACCTTGCAGTTCTGGACCAAGGGCGAAGACTGGCAAGGCCCGGTGTCGCTGGGCTTGGTCAAGCCAGGGCAGACGTTGTCAGTGCCGCTGGACAAACTCCCGCCACTGGCGCCGAACCAGCTGTTTGAGCTGACCCTGGAAAACCCGGGTGGCTCGAAAACCGGCAAGCCGACAGGTCCGATTCAGGCAATTGGCCGGGCGGTTAAAGTAATCTGAACGTAATGCAATGTTGTGGAAGGCCAGTTCGTGCACTGGCATTACATCTCGGGGCTATGGCGTCACCATTGCGCTATAGAATCGGGCTCGAAAACCCGGCTCCCTGGACCCTTCATGCCCGCAAAGACCCGTTCGCTGCTGATTCTCGCCCTCGTCGTCATCTTCACCGGCATCGGCGCCGGCCTGGGCGGCATGCTCCTGGCCTTGCTGTTGCACGGCATCCAGCATCTGGCTTACGGCTACAGCCTCGACAGCCTGATCAGCCATGAAACCTTTCTGCTCGGCGTCAGCGCCGCCGCCCCCGAACGCCGGGTGTTGGTGCTGATCACCTGCGGCCTGGTGGCCGGCGTGGGTTGGTGGTTGATCTACCGCTATGGCCGCCCGTTGGTGAGCATCAAGCAAGCGGTCTCGGCCGAGGCGCCGATCATGCCGCCCAAGACCACCCTCGCCCACGCCGTGCTGCAAATCATCACCGTGGCCCTCGGCTCGCCCTTGGGCCGTGAGGTGGCGCCACGGGAAGTCGGCGCGCTGGCGGCCACCTGGTTGTCACAACGGGCGCGGCTGGCGCCGGACCTGCATCGGCTGATCGTCGCCTGCGGCGCGGGTGCCGGGCTGGCGGCGGTGTACAACGTGCCGCTGGGTGGCGCGGTGTTTGTGCTCGAGGTGTTGGTGGGCGTATTCAGTTGGCCGGCGGCGGTGATCGCCCTGGCCACCTCGGCCATCGGCGCGTCAGTGGCCTGGATCGGCCTGGGGGCAGAGGCGCAATACGTGGTGCCGCACTTTGTGCTCAGCCCTGGCTTGATCGCCTGGGCGCTGGCCTGCGGGCCGGTGTTTGGGTTGGCCGCCTACGGGTTCACCCGCCTGACCGGCGCAGCCCGCAGCAACGCCGCCCGTGGCTGGCGGCTGCCGGTGCTGTCGTTGCTCAACTTCACCCTCATTGGCGGCCTGGCGATTTTCCTGCCGCAAATCCTCGGCAACGGCAAAGGCCCGGCGCAGTTGGGCTTCGACAACGAGCTGACCATCGCCCTGGCCGCCGTGCTGCTGGTGGTCAAGGTGCTGATCACCGCCAGCAGCCTGCGCGCCGGTGCCGAAGGCGGCCTGCTGACCCCGGCGCTGGCCAACGGCGCGTTGCTCGCAATCATCCTCGGTGGCGCCTGGAACCTGCTGTGGCCCGGCGTACCGCTGGGGGCGTTCGCGATCATCGGTGCGGCGGCGTTCCTGGCATCGAGCATGAGCATGCCGCTGACGGCAATTGTGCTGGTGGCGGAATTCACCCGCATCGACCATGACTTCCTGGTGCCGATCATTCTCGCGGTGGCGGGTTCGATGTGCATGAGCAAGCTGTGCGTCCTGTGGGAAAAGCGTTGAAGAAGCTGGATTAAAACCCCGACAAGCGCCATCCTCCGCGCTTTAAGCCGCCCCACCAGCGGCGTTCTACGCACAAAGGATATGCCCATGCACGACCAACCCCTCGCCCCCGCCGATTTCGAATTCATCGACGAAACCCTGCTCAAGTACGGCGACGACCATTCGGTGCTGAACCTGGCCGAACTCGACGGCTACTTCACCGCGCTGGTTTCAAGCCCCGCGCAGGTGGAGGTTGCCGAATGGTTTCCCGGTATCTTTGGTGGGCAGAACCCGGATTGGGAAAGCCCGGAAGAAGCCGGGCAGTTTCTTGAACTGTGCGTGCGCCATATGAACGCCATTGCCACGCAACTGGCGACCGATGCCCAAGGTTTCAAGGCGCGCTTCGAAGAAACCGAGCACCAGGAGCAGCCACTGACCCTGGCGGAAGAATGGTGCTTTGGCTATATCCGTGGCGCCGCCATTGGCAACTGGCCAGCGCTGCCCGCCGAACAGGCCGGGCAACTGGAGAAGATTTCCTGGTGCGCCGAGCAGGACAACTTCGAACTGCCGGCAGACCTGGATGTTGATGCCCATCAACAACGGGTCGCCGCTATCGAACCGGCCGCCCGCGCGTTGCACGACTACTGGTTGGCCCAGCGCTGATTGGGCGTGTGCTGAACGCAACACCTGTGGCGAGGGAGCTTGCTCCCGCTGGGGTGCGAAGCGCCCCTGATTTTCAGGGCTGCTCCGCAGCCCAGCGGGAGCAAGCTCCCTCGCCACATTTTGTTTTGCCTCCAGGTTCAGTTGTCGCTAGTTGAAATCGACGTCAAACGCCTGATAGAACGCATTGCCGGTGTTGGCCACGATCCACATCAACACCAGCACATGCCGGCCCTTCTTGCCCTTGGGCAATGTCACCTGATGTTCAACCTTGGCCTTCAGTTCAGCCGAGTGCTGGTAATACGGCACCTGGGTATAGAAGTCCTCGAAGAACGGTTTGGGCTCCAGTTGAGCGCGGCTGATGCGCTGTTTGGGGTCCCAACCGTCCTTGGTGATCAACCAGCGATAACCACGGGTTACGTGTGCGGCGGTGTAAGCCCACTGCACCTTGAACACCTGGCCGGCTTCAACATTCAGTAACGGCCAGTTAAACGGGGTGTTGAGCTTTTTACCCATTTCTTCGTCGGTGAAGTTCACGCAGTCGCGGGCATCGGTCTTGCCGCCGCTGAGGATGTGCCCGTCGGCGGGGGGCGTGACGCTCTGATCGTCGGTTTCGTAAGGCGCCGGAAACGGGCCGGCGTTGAGGGCCGGGAAGTTCTTGCCGCCTTCCATTTCGTTGACTTGCCAGCCTTCCAGCAGGCCGCGTTCTACCGCTACCGAGCCACGGCTGGCGGGTGTCACCACGCGACCATGCTTGAGTTGAGTCTGGGGTTTGTTCATTTCAGTCACTCCTTGATTGAAGACCTCCCGTCATGGGAAGCGCCCTGAACTTAGCCCACCCGGCCGGGTTGTCTACCGGACGGTTCTGTCAGACAAATCGCGTCACGCCCTTGTTTTGCGGAGTTTTCGCAGCGGTCCTGCACCGGGTCTGTCGTCGGTCCTACCCTGCAACAGGCGATCGGACTACAGCGGCCGTCCGTGAACACTGGGCTTCAGGCCGTCATCGTTCGCTCAATCGACATCAACGTCGGAAATGTCGACCAGTGTTGGTTTAACGATTGCGATGCCGGGTCGATTCTTGATATGACAGGCGCCTTCAACAGCAAAGCCCACCCAAAGGACTGACCCGCCATGACCGCCCACGCCAGCGCTTTCCACGCCTTGCACCACGCTCAATTGTTGATCCTGCCCAACGTCGCCGATGCCGGCGGTGCGCGCCTGGTGGCGCAACTGGGCAGCCAGGCCGTCGCCACCAGCAGCGCGGCCGTTGCCTGGACCCACGGCTACAAGGACGGCAATCAGCTGCCGCTGCCGCTGCTGGTCAGCACCGTGCAATCCATCGCCCGGGTGATTGACGTGCCGCTGAGCGTGGACATTGAGGCCGGTTATTCCGACGACCCGGAGCACGTGGGCCGGGTGATCAAGGCCGTGATCGACGCGGGCGCCGTCGGCGTCAATATCGAGGACGGTGCCGGCACCCCTGAACTGCTGGCGCGCAAGATCGAGGTTGCCCGTCGTGTGGCGGACAGCTGTGGTGTGAAGCTGTTTATCAACGCCCGCAGCGATGTGTATCTGAAAGGGTTGGCTCCAGAGCCACAGCGCTTTGAGGAAATGCTCAAGCGTGCGGCGCTTTATCAAAGTGCAGGCGCCGACGGGCTGTTCGCCGCCGGTATCCACCTGGAACAGGAGATCCGGCAGCTTTGCCAGGCGACCACCCTGCCCGTCAACGTACTGGCCTGGGCCGGGCTACCCGAACCGGAGACGCTGCAAGCCCTGGGCGTGCGTCGGCTGACGGCGGGCTCAAGTATCGCCGAGTTCCTGTATGGCGCCATGCACAGCCTGGCCGAAGGTTTCCTGCGAACCGGGAAGCTCGATACCCATGAACTGAAGGCGTTCACCTACGGCGACTTGAATGGTCGCATGGCGCCATAACTGTTGAGTCCCAACGATCCCTGCTCGACAACGGTGGCGTGTTTGGCCGATTATTCGTGTCCGCCAAACGCCACCCGCCTTGAAGCAGGAGCCTTGTACCTTGAGTTCGCAGAAAACCGTGACCGTTACACCGCCCAACTTTCCATTGAACGGCAAGGTAGCGCCCCCCGGCTCCAAATCCATTACCAACCGTGCCCTACTGCTGGCGGCCCTGGCCAAGGGCACCAGCCGCTTGAGCGGCGCGTTGAAAAGCGATGACACCCGCCACATGTCGGTGGCCCTGCGGCAGATGGGCGTGGTGATCGATGAACCGGATGACACCACGTTCGTTGTCACCAGTGCTGGCAAGCTGCAATTGCCGGCGCAGCCGCTGTTCCTCGGCAACGCCGGCACGGCGATGCGCTTTCTCACCGCCGCCGTGGCCACCGTGCAAGGCACCGTGGTGCTGGACGGCGACGCCTACATGCAAAAACGCCCGATCGGCCCGCTGCTGGCGACCCTCGGCCAGAATGGCATCAAGGTCGACAGCCCTACCGGTTGCCCACCCGTGACCGTCCACGGCACTGGTCGCGTGCAAGCCAAGCGTTTCGAGATCGACGGCGGCCTGTCGAGCCAGTACGTGTCGGCGCTGTTGATGCTCGCGGCGTGCGGCGAAGCGCCGATTGAAGTGGCCCTGACCGGCAAGGACATTGGCGCCCGTGGCTACGTCGACCTGACCCTGGACTGCATGCGCGCCTTCGGTGCCCAAGTGGACATCGTCGATGAAAGCACCTGGCGCGTGGCCGCGACCGGCTACACCGCCCACGACTACCTGATCGAGCCTGACGCTTCCGCCGCCACCTATTTGTGGGCCGCCGAAGTGCTGACCAGTGGCCGCATCGACCTCGGTGTCGCCCCACAGGATTTCACCCAGCCCGATGCCAAGGCCCAGGCCGTGATCGCGCAGTTCCCGCACATGCAGCCGGTGGTCATCGGTTCGCAGATGCAGGACGCAATCCCCACCCTCGCCGTGCTCGCCGCGTTCAATAACACACCTGTACGCTTCACAGAGCTGGCCAACCTGCGGGTCAAGGAATGTGATCGGGTGCAGGCACTGCATGACGGCCTGAATGAAATCCGTCCGGGCCTGGCGACCATTGAAGGTGATGATTTGCTGGTGGCCAGCGATCCGGCCCTGGCGGGCACCACGTGCAACGCGCTGATCGACACCCACGCCGACCACCGCATTGCCATGTGCTTTGCCCTGGCGGGCCTGAAAGTTTCAGGCATCAGAATTCAGGACCCGGACTGCGTCGGCAAGACCTATCCTGAGTACTGGAAAGAGCTGGAAAGCCTTGGGGTCCATCTGACCTGGTAAGCCGTCGGCGCCGATAACGGCAGGGAGTATTGATGACGATTCGCCAACCCTGCCCACCCGGCGTCTGCGACTGCAATCGCGAGCAACTGCTCGACCTTCCCGGCGCCGATGCGCGCATCCTGCACCTGACGCGCCAGGAAGAAAAACGCCTGCTCGAACGCCTCGAAAACCTGCAAAGCCTGCCCGACCTGGAACGCATGCAACAGCTGATGCACCAGCAACTGGGCATTCGCGTGCATGTCGCGCCGGGTCATACCGAAGTGAAGACGATGCGCGGGATTCAGATCGTTATCGATGACTTGCCTGGGTTGTGTCGCAAGACCCGGCAGTCGATCCCGGCGGCGATTCGCAAGGGCATGGAGAAACGGCCGGAGATTGCGTATCGGTTGCTGGATGCCCATGACTTGTTTCGCGAAGGTTGAGGGCGGCGTTCCATTTGCGACGATTTTCACGCTTCAGTCTGCGAGCCTGCTGGTATTCGAGGCGAGCCTGGGCCATCTCCTGAGTACGCGGGGGCCGAAAGCCGGCTTTGTAGCGCTTGCGTTCGTGACGAAGTAGAACGAGTTCTGCGCGCATTTGGCGGTGGCGGTGGGTATTGAGCAGGTAGAGGCTCAGCAGCGGGAACAGCAGCCCCGTTATGTAGATAAAAGGATGGGGCTGATAGCTGTAGGTGAACAGCACAATGAAAAAGCTCATCACACAACTGCCTGCCAGTATCCAGATGCCCCAGGCGCGACCTCGGAGGATAAGAAAGTTGCCCGCTGACAAGATAATGGAAGCGATGCCCACATCCAGTCCCGTGTAACTACGATAAGCAGGCACACCTCGCATGTAGGTACTGTCCATCGACGCCCCCGCGGCCGCGAGAGCAAAAAGCGCAAACATAAAAGCACAGATGAAAACCGGAAAATAGTGAGCCATAAAAGCTCTAGGGGAATTTCTCAGTTCCATTATTCAAACTCTTCATATAGGCCGATGGCCAGTGTCCGGATATTCCCGGAGACGCCGCTGCCTATGACACTCATGGTTGCACCCACCGCGTCCTGAATCTGCGTGATCGTGGCGTGATTAATCTGGGTTGGTGAATAGCTCTTTGGCAGCGCCGCTGTGCGTTGTCGAAACTTGCGTAAAGCGATGCTCATATGAGGGTCCCTAAGCCTCAATAGCTCGTTGGTCAGCGCTTTTCTTTGCTGACGAGTAAGGCCTCTGGAAAGCTCGGACCAACTTCTGCCCGTCGAGACTTTTCTGGCCTGTAACAACCTCAGCGTGGTCAAGCCGGAAGTCCCCGCGCCCAGCAAGGAAACGCCGTCCAGCACTGGCATTACGTAGTGATACCAGTCCCGTTCGCTCATCTCGTCATTAGCGGTGGGGTCGCTGATTTCGTTGTAGGTCCTGATCGCTGCCACGCCACATTGAAATGAACTTGCTGTTGCTGCCGCCGCACCTATGCCAGCCACCACAGTACTAACGCCTGCCGTGAACGGAATCGCCACAGTCCCACTGGTGGCCACAAACCACCCTAATATCGCGCCGCTAAACGACGCCCCCATCCCGACGGCCTCAAGTACCACCTGCGACTCCCTCGGCTCCTGCTGCAGCTCCCGTATAAAATCCAGCCGCGCCATGTACCTCGGCGCCTCACGCAAAACCAGCCGTTTGGGCAACACACTGCAAATCGGCTGAAACTCACGCAACGTCACCGGCCACAGTTGATCATCGAGGTACACCACTCCTGCCCCCGCAATCGCCGGATCGGCATCGATCGCGGCAAACAACCGGCCGAGGTCGATACTGCCTTCGATTCGTTCGCGGGTGGTGCGATGGGCCGCGGGAAAACCGTCTTTCAATACGCTGGAAGTCATTCCTTTACTCCTGGATTGCACAAGAACGCAGAGAGTAAGAGTGATCCGCTTAAAAAATTGTCGGAAAACTCCTCTTTTCCAGACAGGCACTTCCCGATCACATCTCAGCGTCTTGTGGGCAATCATTCCAATTGGAAAAGTACGCCCCGCGCCATTACCGGCGACAGTTACGACAAGGAGCAACAATGGCGACTGATATGTTTTTGAAGCTGGGCGATATCAAGGGTGAGTCCAACGACCAGGCACACCGTGATGAAATCGAGATCAGTAGTTGGGGCTGGGGGATGAAACAGTCAGGATCAATGCATTCTGGTACGGGTGGCGGTGCTGGCAAGGTCAATATAAGAAACCTGTCGATTACCAAGACTCTGGACAAGTCCACGCCCAACTTGATGATGGCGTGTTCCACCGGCAAACATTATCCCGAAGCCCGGCTGGTGGTTCGTAAAGCGGGCGGTGCCAGCGCCGTGGAGTACCTGGTCATTACGCTCAAGGAAGTCATGGTGACGTCCTACGAAACCGGGGCAGTGACAACCAGCGATGTGCTGACCGAAGAAGTCAGCCTGAACTTCGCCAAAGTCGAGGTCAGTTACCAGCCGCAGAAATCCGATGGCGGCAAGGATGGAGGGGCGCTCAAGTACGGTTGGAATATCCGAGAGAACGTCAAAATCTGATATTTGAAACGGGCGCAAACTCACTTGAGTCGAGGGTGCGCCCCTCGAGCAACGGATGGCTCAGGCGGTTTCGCAAGGTTCCAGGGTGACGAACAGTTGTCGCCCCAACTTCGCCACCGTCTCAAGATGCTGTTCTGCGGCGCCACTCTCAGAGTCCAGCAGCAGCTCGGACGTCAGCACCTTCGCCCCGCAGTAATCAAAGATCCCATGGTCGATTTGCGTACGCATCGCGTTGGCATAGCCGTGGCGTTCAAACACGCCTTCATCCGCCCCGCCGACGCCCAGCAAGTGCACCTGAAGATGGCCAAGTTTTTTCACCACCTTGGTTTCAAGGCTGTAGTCGATCGCCCAGCCGTTGACGAACACTCGGTCGATCCAGCCCTTGAGCAAGGCCGGCATCGACCACCAGAAGATCGGGAACACCAGCACCAAGGCGTCGGCGCGGTCGAGTCGCGCCTGTTCGGCCTGTACGTCGGCCGGCGGCGTGGCGCGGGTGCGGTGCACTTTATGGTCGGCGGCGTTGTAGCGCGGGTCGAAACCTTCGGCGGCAAGGTCGGCGATTTCATAGGTGTGGCCGGCGGCGATTATGCCGGCAGCGGCCTGTTTGGCGAGGCTGTGGGTCAGGGAGTGTGAGTCATGATGAGCAACAACGATCAGCGCGTGCATAGCGGTGACTCCTTCGGGGGGTGGCGATTAGAAGGCAAATTGAGTAGGCTTGAGCTAAGTTACCGTTGGTAAGTTACTTTTGGTATATAAGCATGTCAAGCGATCAATCCCCTGCCCCTCGCCGCCGCCTGTCCCGGGATGACCGGTTACGCCAGTTGCTCGACGTCGCCTGGCAACTGGTGCGTGAAGAAGGCACCGACGCCCTGACACTGGGGCATCTGGCTGAGTTGGCCGGCGTTACCAAGCCGGTGGTGTATGACCATTTTGGCGATCGCGCGGGGCTGTTGGCCGCGCTGTATGAAGATTTCGATGCCCGACAGAACCAGGTGTTTGCCGCCGCAATCGAGGCCAGCGAACCCACCCTGGACGACCGCGCCTGGGTGATCGCCTCGTGCTATGTCGACTGTGTGTTGCTGCAGGGACGTGAAATTCCGGGCGTGATTTCCGCCTTGGCTGGCAGCCCGGAGCTGGAGAGCATCAAGCGTGAGTACGACGCGATTTTCCTCGGCAAGTGCCGCGATGCCCTCGCCCCCTTTGCCGTGGACGGTGTGATAAGCCAGGCCGGTTTAAGGGGAATGTTGGGCGCAGCGCAAGCCTTGTCCCATGCCGCAGCGAGCGGGGAAATCAGCGCGCTGGAGGCACAGGAGGAGCTGTTTGCGAGCATCAAGTCGATGGTGAGTCGAGGCGTCCGTTAGCCCAGCCTTGCGTGCACAAACATCCGGGCCTTGTGGGTCATCTGGTCGAAGTGTCGATCACGCTGTTTCTCCGCATCGATCATCGCCCGCTTGCCGTGTTTTTGCAGGAGATAAGTGTGGATCTGCCGCACCTCCAGCGAGCTGTAGATCGACGCCACATCCAGCAGGCCCATCAAGCCGTCAGTGCTGTAGTCGCGGGTGTTCATCAGCACCTGGGTACCGCGCACGCCGCGCAGTTGAAAGCCCATGGACTCGAACGCCGGCACCTTCTCCACCGCGCAGGTCAGTTCGGCATGGGGGTAGCGGCCCAGCATGTCGTGCATCATCGCCCGCGCCACGCCTTGGCGCCGATGGCTGGCGTGCACCGCCATGTACGCCACGCCGCACGCCTCGGGATCGTCCTTCACCGGCAGGTACAGCAGGAAGCCGATCACCTGCTCCTGCGCGTCCAGGGCAACGATCAATTCCACCGCAATGCCTTTGGAGCCGCCCAGCGCTTCCAGGTACAGGTGCACTTCGTAGCCAATGGCGTACTGGTAGACGTTGTACAGCAGGTTGCTCGGCGGGATGGCGACCATGCTGATGTCCGTCAGGTAGTCGACCACCATCTGCAGGATCTGCGCGTTGATCGGCTCGGGGCATGGGGTTTCATAATGGGTAAGGCTGAACATTCGAATTCCTGGTGTTTCATTTTAAGGCCCGGCGGATTGTACCTGCTGAAGGGCCGCCGTGGTCCCGGAAACACCCATTGTGGCGAGGGAGCTTGCTCCCGCTGGGCTGCGTAGCAGCCCCATTAAGCGCACCGCGTTCTTTCAGCTGGAAACAGAATGCAGGGTTTGGGGCTGCTTCGCAGCCCAGCGGGAGCAAGCTCCCTCTCCACAGGGGGGGCGGTGCTTTCGAAATGGGTGTCCAGGCTCGGCTCATTGCGCACAGACCTCCCGCAGGCAACCGCGCAGCCAGCGATGGGCCAGGTCGGCGTCCAGGCGCGGGTGCCAGAGCATCGACACAGTGAAGTCCGGGAAGGCAAACGGCAGCGCAAAGCGGTGGAGGTCGCTGTGCAGGTTGGCCGTATGGCGCTCCGGCACGCTGGCGATCAGGTCGGTGCTGCGGGCCAGTGCCAGAGCGGTGGAGAAGCCGGCGACGATGGTTACCACGTCCCGGGTCAGCCCCAGCGCTTCAAGGGCTTGATGGATCTGGCCCTGATCACGACCGCGCCGGGACACGTAGATGTGCTGGCCTTCGGCGAAGCGTTGCGGTGTGACGACGCCTTCGCTCAGCAGGTGCCCTTTGCGCACCACACCGATAAATCTGTCGCGGAACAGCGCCTGGGTCAGCACCTCGGGGCTGGCACTGCTGTCGACCACGCCGGTTTCCAGGTCGACGCTGCCATCGCGCAGCGGCGTACTGCCTTTGTCCGGCTTGTGCACGAAGCGCAACCTCACACCCGGCGCCTCCCGGGCGATCCGCGCCAACAGCGCCGGGCCGAAGTTTTCGACAAATCCGTCGCTGGTACGCAAGGTGAAGGTGCGTTCCAGTTGGCTCAGGTCCAACGTCGCCGCCGGTCGCAACACCGCTTCGGCGTCCTGCACCAACTGGCTGACCTGTTCGCGCAACGCCAGGGCGCGTGGCGTGGGGACAAGGCCGCGCCCGGCGCGCACCAATAACGGATCGCCCGTGGTTGCCCGCAGTCTTGCCAAGGCCCGGCTCATCGCCGACGGGCTCAGGCGCAAGCGTTGAGCGGCACGGGCGACGCTGCCTTCGGCGAGCAACACATCCAGGGTGACCAACAAATTCAGATCGGGTGTCGACACGGCAAACCTCACAGGGCGTTTGGCGCACGTATAAAGTGCAAATGCTGCGCCTTCCGCCATGTTAGGCGACGGCGTAGATTTCCGACAGCGGTCAAATCCAGGAGCCTCTTGATGAAATCACCTGCACCCCGTGGCGCCCTCGCCGCCCTGTCACTGTCCATGTTGCTGGCGTCGTTGGGCACCAGCATCGCCAACGTCGGCCTGCCAAGCCTGGTGCAGGCGTTTGATGCCTCCTTTCAGGCGGCGCAGTGGGTGGTGCTTGCGTACTTGCTGGCAATCACCGCGGTGATCGTCAGCGTCGGGCGACTGGGGGACCTGATGGGCCGCAGCCGTTTGCTGCTGGCGGGGTTACTGCTCTTCACCGTGGCCTCGGCCTTGTGCGGCCTGGCCCCGTCCCTCGGGCTGTTGATTGCGGCCCGCGCCGTGCAAGGCCTGGGCGCGGCAATCATGATGGCCATGACGATGGCGCTGGTGGGCGAGACCGTCCCCAAGGAGCGTACCGGCCGTGCCATGGGTTTGCTGGGCACGATGTCGGCCATGGGCACCGCGCTGGGGCCAAGCCTTGGCGGGATGCTGATCGCCGGGTTTGGCTGGCGCGCGCTGTTCTTCATCACCGTGCCACTGGGATTGCTGACCTTTGCCCTCGCCCGGCGCTATCTGCGTGTCGAGCGCCGCGAACAACAGCCTGCGCATTCCGGGTTCAGTTTCTTGTCGACGCTACGGGATTCGACCCTGAGTGCTGGCCTGGCCATGAGCGCCCTGGTGTCGGCGGTGATGATGGCGACACTCGTCGTCGGGCCCTTCTACCTGACCCACGGTGCGGGCCTTGCCTCCGCCTGGATGGGCCTGACCATGGCAGTCGGGCCCTGCGTTTCGGCATTAATGGGCGTACCTGCCGGGCGTTTGACCGACCGTTTCGGCAGCGGCCCGATGACCATCGCCGGGCGGCTTGCGATGCTGGCCGGCAGCCTGTTGCTCTCACTGACGCCGCTGAACATCGGCATTGCCGGGTACATCGGCCCGCTGATTATCCTCACCCTCGGCTACGCCCAGTTTCAGGCCGCCAACAACACCGCAGTGATGAGCAACGTACTGCCAGACCGTCGAGGCGTGGTCGCCGGCCTGCTCAATCTGTCGCGCAATCTGGGGCTGATCGCCGGCGCTTCGGCCTTGGGCGCGGTGTTTGCGCGGGTTTCAGGTGACCTCGCCACGGCTACTCCCGACGACGTGGGAAGTGGCATGCAAGCCACGTTCGGCGTGGCATTGGCACTGATTGGTGTAGGCCTTTTCCTGGCCCTACGCAGCCGGTTCCGCGTTACACCTGTCTTGACAAGGTAAAATCGTAACGACTATTGTCTGACAACCTGATTACCAAGGTTTTCCCATGCTTGAGCTCCAGCGCCCTGATTCGCTCGTGATGCGCGTTGTCAGCGCCATTCGTGCAGAAATCGATTCCGGCCAACTGGCGCCCGAAGCGCGCCTGCCCACCGAACAGCAACTGGCTGAACAGCTCAACGTCAGCCGTTCGGTGGTGCGTGAAGCAATTGCCCAGCTCAAGGCCGACGGCGTACTGACTGCACGGCGTGGCCTGGGCTCATTTATCTCCCAGACTCCCGCCGGCACCGTGTTCCGCTTTCCGGAAAAAAACGGCCGCCGCCCGGACCTCGCGCAGATGTTCGAAGTACGCCTGTGGATCGAAACCCAGGCCGCCTCGATTGCCGCCCGGCGCCGCGATGCCGCTGACCTGCACCGCATGAAAACCGCCCTGCAGGAAATGCACGACAAACGCGCTGACTTCGAAGCCGCCGCCCTGGCCGATGTGGAATTCCATCGCGCCATCGCCGAGGCCAGCAAGAACGACTATTTCGTGGCCTTCCATGACTTCCTCCGCAGCCAACTGGCCAGTGCGCGCAAGACCGCCTGGGAAAACTCTGCCAGCCGTTTTGTCAGTGGTTCAGCCGACGCCACCCAGGAACACACCGCGCTGTACCAGGCCATCGTCGACGGTGACGCCCAAGGCGCCGCTGCCTGTGCCGAGGCGCACTTGCGCGCGGCAGCACGGCGTTTGCACCTGGAATTGCCCGACATCAACTGATCGATTCAAATCCGTTTAAAGCGTGCCGGTGGCGCGCCGTTTTTTAACAAAACCATTAGTCTGACAACCTGATAAGCAGACTGAAATGCGTAGGTACCTAAAACAATGATTTATGACTTTTGCATCATCGGCGGCGGCATCGTTGGCTTGGCCACCGCGATGGAGTTGCTCAAGCGCCAGCCCAACGCGTCCTTGGTGATCCTGGAAAAGGAAACCCTCCTGGCCAAGCACCAGACCGGCCACAACAGCGGCGTGATCCATGCCGGTATCTATTACGCGCCGGGCAGCCTCAAGGCCGAGTTGTGCAAACGCGGCGCCGAAGCCACCAAGCAGTTCTGCACCGAGCACGGGATCAAGTTCGAGGTGTGCGGCAAGTTGCTCGTGGCCTCCACCCCGCTGGAAGTGCAGCGAATGGAAGCCCTTTACGCCCGCTCGCAGCTCAACGGCATGAAAGTCGAACGCCTGGACGCCGATCAGCTGCGCCAGCGCGAACCGAACATCGTCGGACTGGGCGGATTGTTTCTCGACGCCACCGGCATCGTCGATTACCGCGAAGTCTGCGAAACCATGGCCCGGGTCATCCGCCGCGCCGGCGGGGAAATCTGCCTGGAACGCACTGTGACCTCCATCGTCGAGGACACCGACAAAGTCACCGTCAGCACCCGGGGTGAAAGCTGGCAGGCCAAGCACCTGGTGGTGTGCGCAGGTTTGCAGTCGGACCGTCTGGCGGTAATGGCCGGGGTCAAGATCGACCACCAGATCATCCCGTTTCGCGGCGAATACTTCCGCCTGCCGGAATCGAAGAACAACATCGTCAACCACCTGATCTACCCGATTCCTGATCCGGAGCTGCCGTTCCTCGGCGTGCACCTGACCCGCATGATCGACGGCAGCGTCACCGTCGGCCCGAATGCCGTACTCGGCCTGGGCCGCGAAAACTATCGCAAGTTCTCGGTGAACTGGCGTGATGTGGCGCAGTACGCGAGCTTCCCGGGCTTCTGGAAAACCCTCTGGCAGAACCTCGGTTCCGGCAGCCTCGAGATGAAGAACTCGCTGTTCAAATCCGGCTACCTGGAGCAGTGCCGCAAGTACTGCCCTTCGCTCAACATCGAAGACCTGCTGCCCTATGAAGCCGGCATCCGCGCCCAGGCCGTGATGCGCGACGGCACCCTGGTGCACGACTTCCTGTTCGCCCAGACCCCGCGAATGCTCCACGTGTGCAACGCGCCTTCACCCGCTGCCACCTCTGCAATCCCCATCGGCGCGATGATCGCCGACCGCATGTTCAAGCCCGACTGACACCCGCGACACGCCTCACTTTGACAATAAATATAATGACTCATAAGGACGTACAGAATGACGGCAACAGCCCGCACCCCGGACTTTGAAACCCCCGAGCAAACCCAGAAACGCCTGCGCAAAGTCGCGGCCGCGACGATCTTCGGCTCGATGCTGGAGTGGTATGACTTTTACCTGTACGCCACCATGGCGGCGATTGTGTTCTCGAAGATTTTCTTCGATAACAGCGACCCGAAAGCCGCCACGCTGATGGCGTTTTCCACCTTTGCCATCGGCTTCATCGCCCGCCCGTTCGGCGGCATTCTGTTCGGCTACCTGGGGGACAAGTTCGGGCGTAAACAAGTGCTGGTGCTGACCTTCTGCATGATGGGCGTGTGCACCACGCTGATCGGCCTGATCCCCAGCTACGCCTCCATCGGCATCTGGGCGCCGATCGTGCTGGTGTTTATCCGCATCATCCAGGGCCTGGGCGCCGGTGCCGAATTGTCCGGCGCGGCGGTCACCTCCTACGAGCACGCCTCGGAAGGCAAGCGCGGCAGCCAGGGTGCATGGCCGGCACTGGGTTTGAACCTGGGCTTGCTGCTGTCGTCGCTGACCGTGTACCTGCTGACCATCAACGGCAACGAGTTCCTGCTGGCCGGCGGCTGGCGGATTCCGTTCATTTGCAGCATCGCACTGGTAGGTGTGGGCCTGTGGGTGCGCAACAGCATCCCGGAAACCCCGGAGTTCAAGGAGTTGAGCAAGGAAACCGCGAAGGCCAAGGCCTCGCCGCTCAAGGCGCTGTTCAAGAACGACCTCAAGGGTTTGGCGGTGGTGTTCTTCGTGGCGATTGGCTACAACGCCCTGAGCTACATCTTCAAGACCTTTTCCCTGGCGTACCTGACCCAGTTCAAGGGCGTTGATGTGCACGTGACGTCGCTGTCGGTGACCATCGCCAGCCTGATCGCCATCGTCGCCGTGCCGTGCTTCGGCTGGTTGTGCGACAAGTGGAGCAGCAAGACCGTGCTGATGCTCGGCGGCCTGCTGTCGCTGCTGTTTGCCTACCCGTTCCTGGCGCTGCTCAACACGGGTGAGAGCCTGATGATCTACATCGCCATCGGCGTGGGCACCGGCCTCCTCGCCCCGATGATGTTTGCGCCCCAGGGTTCGTTCCTGAGCCGCCAGTTCCCGACCCAGACCCGCTCTTCAGGCTTTGGCACCGGGCGCGAAATCGGCACCGCAATCGCAGGTGGCCTCGCGCCATTAGGCGCCTTGTCGATGGTCGCGGCGTCGGCCACCCACTCCACTGATGGCGTTGTGATAATCCTCGCCATCTCATCGCTACTGGTGGTGGTGTTCGCCCTGTGCGATCAGGGCCGTAAACACTCGGCATTCAAGAACTGAGGCAAAAAGTTCGGACCAACGGGTGCATGGAAGCCCCTTCATCGCGCATCATGGGCACTTTCAAGCTCAAGGGAAACGTCCATGCGCGTTCTGTCATTGATGATGGGTCTTACGACGCTGGCCGCCAGTCTGGTGTTTAGCGCCCAGGCGCAGGCGGGTGAAGAAAGCCTGTTGGTCGACTCGATCAATCAATACCGCAGCCAGGTTCAGCGCTGCGGCACTCAGGGTTCCCAGGAATTGCCGCCGCTGGCCAGCGACACGCGTCTGGTGCTGCCGGTCAACAGCGTCGGCGATCTGCAGCAGGCGTTGGCGCGGGCGGCGTACCCGATGGTCAACGTCCAGGCCATCAGCCTGTCGGGGCCAAAGAACGCTGAAGCGGCGATGAAGGCCGTGCGCGAAAGTTTTTGCCGGGTGGTGCTCGACCCGCAATTCATTGATATCGGCGTAAGCAACAGCGGCCAGGACTGGCGCATTGTGCTGGCCCGTCCGCTATTGACCAGTGGCCTGGGCGAGAGCCAGACCGAAGGCAGGAAGGTCCTCGACCTCATCAACGCCGCCCGCCAGCTACCCCGCCAGTGTGGCGGCCAGGCCTTTGCCGCCACCACACCCCTGAGCTGGAACGAACAACTCGCCACCGCCGCCGCCGGCCACGCGCGCAACATGGCCAACGGCAACTTCTTCGATCACCTCGACCATGACGGCCGCACCCCGGGTGACCGGGCTGAACTGGCGGGCTACATCGGCCAGCAGATCGGCGAGAACATCGCCGCCGGCATGGACACCCCGCGCAAGGTGGTCGACGGCTGGCTCGCCAGCCCCGGGCATTGCGCCAACCTGATGAACCCGCAATTCCGCGAAATGGGCGCCGCCTACGCCATGGACCCGAAAAGTGATGCCGGCATCTACTGGACGGGGTTGTTTGGCGTGCAGCAATAGCGGTTTGTATCCCAACGTATCTTCGCGCCGCGGCGACACACTGCGAGGCGCGGTGCCACTGGCGATGACACATTGCGGATACGCCAGCACGGTTTCCTGTGCACACCGGCCCACCCCGGGCCACTCACCAGGAAACCGTCATGTCCCAGAACAGCACCGTGCTCTACACCGGCAAAACCCACACCACTGGCGGCCGTGAAGGCGCCTCCCACAGCGATGACCTGCAACTGGACATCAAGCTGTCGCCGCCCGGTTCCAAGGCACCGGGCACCAACCCTGAGCAACTGTTTGGTGCCGGTTGGTCCGCTTGCTTTATCGGCGCGATGGGCAAAGCTGCACAAACCCTGCAAATCCGCCTGCCGGCCGATACCGCTGTGAGCGCCGAAGTGGACCTGGTGAACAGCCCGGAACGCGGCTATTACCTGCAAGCGCGCCTGCGTGTCAGCCTGCCGGGTATTGAACATTCGGCCGCCCAGGCACTGGTGGACCTGGCCCACCAGACGTGCCCGTACTCCAAGGCCACTCGCGGCAATATCGAGGTGGCGATCAGCGTGGCCTGAAGGCGGTTTGGCGGGTCATTGTCCAACGCAGGCATTAAAATGCCATCTAGTGGATAATCCCGCTGAACCGGCTGGGTCCAGGGGTGTCTGTTGCTTGGCATCCCTACTCAGCAAACCGTGGCAAAGAAGGCGTTCACCGAATGACAAACTGGCTGCAAGGCGGCGGCGAAATGGCCGAAAGGGTCCGGCATCACGATTGGGCCAATACCCCACTGGGGCCGCTGGACCAATGGCCAGACGTACTGAAGACCACCGTCGCGCTGTGCCTTGCCTCCAGTTTCCCTCAAGCGATCATCTGGGGGCCTTCGCTGATCACGCTGTACAACGACGGCTTTATCCCGATTCTTGGCGACAAACCCGATGCCCTTGGGCGGCCTTTCAGCGAGATCTGGCAGGAAGCCTGGCCCCAAATCAGCCCCTTCGCCGACGCCGCCTTCGCGGGTGAAGCCACCTTTATCGAAAACTTCCCGTTGATCGTCGAACGCGGCGGCGCGCCGGAGCAGGCGTACTTCACCTTCTGCTACAGCCCGATCCGCGATGTGCAAGGCAAAGTCGTCGGCATGCTCGACACCGTCACCGAAACCACCGCCACCGTTGTCCTGTCCCGCCGACTGACCGAGTTGAATGCGAGCCTGGAGCAGCGCGTCAACGAAAGAACCGCCCTGCTGATCCAGACTGAAGCCGCCTTGCGCCAATCGCAAAAGCTCGAAGCCATCGGCCAGTTGACCGGGGGCGTGGCCCATGACTTCAACAACCTGCTGACCATCATTCGTTCATCCGTGGACTTCCTGCGCCTGCCGAGCCTGTCCGAAGAACGTCGCCAACGCTACATGAGCGCCGTCACCGACACCGTGGAGCGGGCCGGTAAATTGACCAGTCAGTTGCTCGCGTTCGCCCGCCGCCAGCCGCTCAACCCGGAAGTGTTCGATGCGGCCCAGCGGGTCAAGAACATCGGCGAGATGCTCGAGACGGTCACTGGCGCGCGGATTCAGGTGCGCGTCGAACTGCCGGCGCAGCCGTGCTACATCCGCGCCGACTCCAGTCAGTTTGAAACCGCACTGATCAACGTCGCCCTCAACGCCCGGGACGCCATGAACGGCCAGGGCACCCTGACCCTGCGCCTGGATGCCGATCAAGCACTGCCGAGCATCCGTGGTGACGCCGGCTCACAGCAGGCGTTTATTGCGATCTCCCTCACCGACACCGGCAGCGGGATTCCCGGTGAGACGTTCGAGCGCATCTTCGAACCGTTTTTCACTACCAAGGAAGTTGGCAAGGGCACCGGCCTCGGGCTGTCCCAGGTGTTCGGCTTCGCCAAGCAGTCAGGCGGCAACGTCGATGTGGCCAGCCAAGTCGGCCAAGGCACGGTGTTTACCCTGTACCTGCCGCAAGTGGTGCCCGAAGAGGGCGTTGAACGCTGCACACCCGAAACGTGTGGCCTGATCGCGGACTGCGCCCAGCGCCATATTCTGGTGGTGGAAGACAACCTGGAAGTGGGCCGCTTTGCCAATCAGATCCTCCAGGACCTGGGCTACCAGACCACCTGGGCGACCAATGCCGAACAGGCCCTGGAGCTGGCCGGTACAGAGGTAAAGGGATTCGATGCGGTGTTTTCCGATGTGGTGATGCCCGGCATCACCGGCGTGGCGCTGGCCAGGGAATTGCGGCGGCGCAGGCCTGGCTTGCCGGTGGTGCTGACCTCGGGCTACAGCGAGGAGCTGGCAGAAAGCGGCTACGAAGGCCTGGCCTTCCTGCCCAAGCCCTACTCCGCCGACCAGGTCTCACAGGTGCTGGCCAAGGCGTTGCTCAAGGGCTAAGCCCTATTCCGCCACCGCCACCTGGTTACGCCCGAGGGCCTTGGCGCGGTACAGCGCCTTGTCTGCGGTGTTCATCAAGCCGTGCAGGTCCTGGTCCACCGCCCTGGCCCAGGCCACGCCGAGGCTCGCGGTCAACCCATGGACCGGCTCACTGGTCAACCCCGCGATGGCCTTGATCAACTGCTCGGCAATGTGCCGGCCGGTCTCCAGCGACGTATCCGGCAGCAGCACCGCAAACTCCTCGCCCCCCAACCGCCCGTAGACATCGGCCTGGCGAAACGACGCGCTGATCACCCCGCCGATCTGCCGCAGCACCTGGTCCCCGGCCTGGTGGCCGTAGGTGTCATTGATGTTTTTGAAATGGTCCATGTCCATCATCAGCGCACACAACGGCTGCTGGTTATGCCGACATTGTTCGTAGAGCAACTGCGCGTGCTCGAAGAACGCCCGGCGGTTCATCAGCCCGGTGAGCTCGTCGGTTTGTGCGGCGCGGGTGGAAATATTGTGGGCACGTTCCATTTGCCGGGTCAGGCGAAAGGCTTTCTCCAAGGCATCCGACAGCTTGCGCGTGGCGCCACCGACAAACGAGGAAAACACCAGCACCGCCAGCGCCATGCCGACTTGCATCGAGGACGGTTGAAACAGCAGCCACAGGGTGCATGGCAGCAGAACCAGGCCCATCGAGACCAGGGTCATGTAGCGATAGGCCGAATAACAGGAGACGGCGCTGACCGACATGCCCACGGTGAACAACATCACCAGGGCCTGGGAGAGTCGGTCGTCAGTGGGCATCAGCGCGAGCGCACCGAGCCCCCACACCCCGGCGGACAACATCAGCGTCACCCAGTAACGCCGTTCCCAGCGTGCGGGGGTGCGATCACTGATGGGGCAGCGAAACCAGGCCATGAACATCGACACTCGCAGCAGCGACGTGCCCGCCAGCACCACCAGCCACACCAGCATTACCGAGTGATCAAACCGCTCCCAGCACAGCCAGCAGAGCATCGCGGCGGCCATGTAACTGCCGAACACCGCAGAAAATGATTGGCGAAACAGCTGGTGCAATCGATCTGTTCGTACCTGCTCCTCGATGAAGCAATCCTGGTCCTGCCCACGCCCAAGGCCATTCATTTGGTCCGCCTGATCTTACTGCCGCGACAAAGTGCCATTGTGGCATCCTGCCAGTAGCCCTAACAACTGAATCAAGCGTGCTAGAGCGCCGAAAGCAGGATAAATATAGGTGAACACCTTCTCTCTCGCTTCCAGGATCAGAGCCCATCCATGCCTGACTACCCGATAACCACCCAACGATTGATGCTAAGGCCCCCAACGGTCGACGATGCGGCCAGTGTATTCGCCATTTATGGCGATCCCGAGACGAACCGCTACAACCCGGCAGGCCCCTTGACCGACCTGGATCAAGCAAAAGCCGTGCTGGATCGCTGGCTGGAGCACTGGGCAGAACATGGCTTTGGCCAATGGGCGATCGTGACCCAAGAGACGCCACAACGCGTGATCGGCTTTGGGGGCATCACGCTGTACCACTACAACGAGGTTGAGCGGATCAACCTGGGTTACCGCTTCGCGGTCAGCGCCTGGGGCCAAGGCTATGCGACGGAGCTTGCCAGGGCGGCGTTGCAGTTTGGCTTTGTCGAACTGGACCAGCCGCAGGTGTACGGCGTGGTGCGTCCGGCGCATCAGGCGTCGATCAACGTGCTGGAAAAAATCGGCATGCAACGCATCGATGAGCTGGACGATGTGCCCGGGCAAGCGCCTAGCCTGGTGTACAGGGCGATCCGGCCTCTCTGAACTATGTATCGCAGTGTGTCCAGACCACCCTGCGATACAAAACGTTTAACCCGATGGTTTTCTCGAAACAGGCCGGATACACCACTGCGTTCAACTGTGAGCCAGGCACACAACCCGCCGCTGGAGACTCACCATGCACCCACCGTTGAACACCCCGCCCGGTTTCACGCCCCGCCGCCTGATGGGCGCGTCGTTGCTGGCCCTTACGCTGTTGCAGTTCGGTGGCGTCGGCGTAGCCAGTGCACAGGACACACCAGCGCTTGCAGTTGCCAGCGCCAGTGCCCACACCACGCTTGGCCCGTTGAAACATGTGAAGGCCGGCTTGCTGGACGTGGCCTACGCTGAAGTCGGCCCGGCCGAAGGGCCGGTGGTGATCCTGCTGCATGGCTGGCCCTACGACATTGACAGCTACTCCGAAGTAGCGCCGCTGCTGGCCGCCCAGGGCTACCGGGTGCTGGTGCCTTACGCCCGCGGCTACGGCGACACGCACTTCCTGTCGGCAAAGACCCTGCGCAACGGCCAGCCCGCCGCACTCGCGGTCGATCTGATCGACTTCATGGATGCACTGAAAATCAAACACGCCGTGCTCGGCGGCTACGACTGGGGCGCACGCACCGCCGACATCGTCTCGGCACTGTGGCCGGAGCGGGTCAAGGCGCTGGTATCGGTCAGCGGCTACCTGATCGGCAACCAGGCTGCCGGCAAGAACCCGCTGCCGCCCAAGGCCGAGCTGCAATGGTGGTACCAGTTCTACTTCGCCACCGATCGCGGCGCCGCCGGCTACGCAAAAAACACCCACGACTTCGCCAAACTGATCTGGCAGATCGCCTCGCCGAAATGGGCGTTTGACGACGCCACCTTCGACCGCAGCGCCAAAGGCCTGGACAACCCCGATCATGTCGCCGTGTCGATCTTCAACTACCGCTGGCGCCTGGGGCTGGTGCAGGGTGAAAAGAAATACGCAGCGCTGGAGCAGAAACTCGCCACCGCCCCGTCCATCGGCGTACCCACCATCACCCTGGAAGGCGACGCCAACGGCGCGCCACACCCGGCAGCGGAAGACTACGCCAAGCGCTTTACCGGCAAGTACGAATACCGGTTGATCAGCGGCGGCATCGGCCACAACCTGCCGCAGGAAGCACCGCAAGCGTTTGCCAAGGCTGTAATTGATGCGGATCACCTGTGATGAAGCGCCTGCATCTTGCTGCACTCGTCGCTGCAACCGCCGCCGTGGTGGCCACGGCTACCGGTGGACCAGGCGAAGCATGAGACGTGCTTTGCCTGCCATCAGGCGTTGGTGAAGAACCACGATTATGTGTTCACCCGGCTGGCGCCTTGAGACGAACCTCTGGGCCAAATGAAGAAGGCAGCCCGTAG